>JAUVGW010000153.1 GCA_030593565.1 Phycisphaerae bacterium
AATGTCGATCAACATGGAGACGAGATACCTGATGGCCCGACAACGAAGATGACCCGAACCAACATCCGCCTTGGTTCAGGGCGGGACATCTCCTGGCGCCGCACCCAGTCCGCACGAATCGCGCGGCCGGTAATCAGCGCGCGTCGTTCCTGTCTCCTTCACAATAGCCCACGAACGCTCGTTGTTGTCTCAGGCGATGGCGTTGCGCTCCGCCACGGCCCGTCCACGGCCGCATGTCGACCACATCTAACCTCGCGACGTTCGATCTCGAATTGCCACTCGGTTGACATCATGATCGCGAAACGACCACGGAAAGGAGACACCGGGTATGGCTAGAACGAGGAGCTTCTTTGCCACGCGCACGGGCATCATTGTCGTCGGCGTGCTGTTGGGCACGATGGCGGCCCTGCTGCAACGACTGGGCAACCCGCCGAACATGGGTGTGTGCGTGGCCTGTTTCAGTCGTGACATCGTCGGCGCGTTGGGCTTCCACCGTGCGGGGATCGTGCAATACCTGCGGCCGGCGGCCCACACCGCGCATTGGTTGAACTTCGGCGGCATGATCCTGGCAGGCCTGTCATTCACGCTTGCCGGTGGCTGCCCCGGCCGACAGATCTTTCTGTCGGGTGAAGGTGACGCCGACGCAGCGGTTTTTGTCATGGGCATGTTTGTAGGCGCGGCGGTGAGCCCTGCACCGTGTCGTGACGACGGCACGATGCCCGCCGACGCGGTCGAAGCGCTCATCCAGCCGAACACATGGTTGATCGTCATCAATCACGCCTCGAACGTCTGCGGCACGGTGCTGCCGATTCGGGCGATCGGCGAGATCGCCCGCGAAAGAAACGTCCCGCTGCTGGTCGACGCCGCACAGACCGCCGGCTGCCTGCCGATCGACATGGAGGCCGACAATGTCAACTTGTTGGCGTTCTCGGGGCACAAGGGCCTGCTCGGACCTAGCGGCACGGGCGGTCTGGTCATTCACCCTGAATTCGACGTCGCTCGCATTCCGGCCATGATGCACGGCGGCACAGGCAGCGGATCCGAACGGGAAACGCAGCCCGACTTTCTGCCCGACAAGCTCGAAAGCGGCACGCCGAACATTGTCGGCATCGCCGGTCTGGCGGCGGGGCTCCGCTATCTCCACGAGTGCGGCGTCGAACGAATCCAAGACCACGAACGCAACCTGACGCAACGACTGATCGACGGCCTGATCGACATCCAACGCGTACGCGTACTCGGGACCCAGGACGCGCGTCAACAGGCATCGGCCGTATCATTCACGGTGGATGGGCTGAGCCCGTCCGGCGTCGCGCAGGTGTTGGACGAACGATTCGGCATCATGTCTCGGCCGGGATTACAGTGTGCCCCGTGTGCCCATCGCACGCTCGGGACCTTGCCGGAAGGCACAATCCGCTTGTCGGCGGGCGTCTTCACGACCGAAGCCGAAATCGAGCAGGTGATTGATGCCGTGGCACAACTGACGAAGGAATCATGACGTGGACAGGTTTGTCGTCATTCTGGTCTTCAGTACCAGCCACGCGATTCATGCCGAGCGCGTGCTGACGCGCGGAGGCTTCGACGTCAAGCTGATCCCCACGCCGCGCCATCTCAGCAGTGATTGCGGCTCGGCCGTGCGAATCGCCGCGGACGCGCAGGCCAAAGCAGAACAGGCGTTGATAGACGCGGGCGTGACGATCGATCGAATAGAACGGCTGGAAGACTGAATGATCGCCACGTTCGGCGTCTCCGCCAGGTGGGCGCACGCCACCCTCAGCGAGCCGGGCCATCCCCGGCCCGGTCCGCACCCGCCACCACAAAAGACATGTTCAAGCATCGCAAATTGCGCCCTGGACGCACCCACCGGCAACTCTCTGCAAAATTTTTTGAGGAAATTTCACGGTGTTGCCATTGGGTTTGACGGCGACGCTAAAATCCTCGGCGTTTGCAGCAATAAAGTGCAAACCGCCGCAAACCGCCGCAAACTTTTGGCCGCGGTGAAGGCGAGGCGACGGTCGACCCTATATCGGTTCTCATCGAATAGTCTTGATCAGCGTTCCGCGGGCAAGCTGTCAGCGATCAGCCGAGGAGCGATCAAGCGGCAATCGTTCGACGGACACCGCGGCGAATGAGATGGCTGCGCCAAGACGCACCCTACGAATCGAAGACGTTTCAGCCGATGCACTCGGGCGCACCGTAGTCACCAGCAAACTCTCGGTCTTCAGAGTATCGTTGCCAACCCACCAGACGCTCGCGGAACTCATCGATGGTCTTCGTGATGGGATGGAGCTCGCTGAGCGCTCGAAGGTGCAGGCTAAGACACTCAATAGGCGGCCGCCCAGGCGGGTGATCCTCGACAGCGTATTTCACGGCGTTGGCCGGCTGTCCGTCGGCTGCCGGGGGACCGGGCGGGAACCATCGGTCGAGGAACGCCATGTGCATTTCGTTGGCCGCGTCCCGAAGGCGATGTAGCTGAGGCTCCGGTGTATCGGCGGGGCTCTTCTGGAAGAACGGCGTCCTGTAAGTCACCTCGACATCGAAATCAGGCGGAAGACCGTCGAACTTGAGGCGTTGGAAGTTGCATGAAGCATCCAGCCAAAGGTTGAACACGCCGGCGTTCTCGCGGATGTCTTCGTTGTATTCAAGAGTGAAACACAGATTGTCCCCGTCGGGCAAGTGATAAACGCCCTTCTCCTGTTTCACGTCTAGCTTCACGCTCTGGAGCGGGCCGGTGAGGTCCTCCTCCTGAACGCCGTGTTCCGTGAGCTTCGCGAGTAGCCTGGCCGGGGCGGTGGCGAAGCTCAGCCTGGGACGATTCCACTCTTGGATCGTGTCGCACAAGATCAAGACGAAAGCCAGGGGATCACGACTGAAGCTGACCGGCTTCTTGTGACAGTTGTGCAGGGCAATCGCCCTTACCGCCGGCTCGTAGTCCCAAGGATCGACCTTCTTGTCCTCCCCGCCAATGTGCTTCAGGAGACCCCGCAAATGACGAGCCGCGACGACGCCATGATCCTCCCCCGGCTTGTCGCTTGCGACAAACTCGACGAACATCTCACGGCCCAACTCGCCGGATAGCCCATCAAGTGAGTCCTTCAAGCCTCGGACGAGGTCCTTCATGGGCGATGCGTTCTCGAAGAACTTTAGCAGCTTCTGTACCCCCTTGAGAACGTCGATTCCGTAGCCCACGTCATGGAGTAGAGCGGCCAAGTACCACAGGCGCAGAACGCGCTTGCGATCGGCAGGGAATCGGAGGTGGGCTGCCACAAGTTCCCAGAGCTGCCGGCCGCTCGACAGCTTGAGGTCCAGCAGGAAGTGACCCAGGAAGCACACCTCGATAGCGTGGAAGAAGTGGTCCCTGTAGAAACTCCTGAGCACATGAAGCGCGGGCTCATCCCTGGCCGCTTGCAGCAGGTGGGCGCGCAAGTCAATCCGCTCGGGTACGCCGAGCGTGTGGTGGGCATACTCGGACAGCAGCCAGATCATGCTTTCGATTGTCTTTTCGTCAATAGGGAGGTCGGCGAGGAGATAGTGCGATGTTCGGGCAACACTCGAAAGAGCGACGGTCAGCTCACCATCGCTGACCGTATCGGATTCCCAATCCCACCAGCGCATGCTCTTGGCAGAGCCGAGCGCCTGACTGAGAAAGAAGTTGTGCATACCCTTGGGCAGGACGTTGTCGTGGGGTCTAACAGCCCTGCCGGCAGCCGTGGCTAACTGCTTCACAGTGGACCGCGCATTCGCCAAGTGCTTTCTGTGCTTCTTCCACTCGCGATCATCCCACCATTCCGGACAACTCTTCCGTCGCAAGAGCCAGAGGCCACGAGGGTCAACGTCCCTCCACCATGACAAGTAGACCAGCGCCTTGGCGAGGTTCCGCCTGGATACACCGCCTCGCTGAGACGGAGGCAGCCAGGGCTCTCGAAGATCCCACAATCCATCATCCTCAGTGGTTATGTACTGCTCCAAAAATCGTGGATCGGCATAAGTCCCTGCGGAGAATGCGTTGTTGGCTACCACGACAAGCTCGCGGATGGACAACGTTCGCCCAATGTTCTCAAGATGCCAGCAGAGTTCGGCCCATGCACCATCGGCCATACGCCGTTCAGAGGCGACACTGGCAATACGCTCGCTAGACCGGAACGTCAGTTGCCTCTCATATGAAAGCCACCACGCCCACGTCCTAACGCATGCCGCGACCGGTTTGAGATCAGTCTCACTTGTTCCGCGAATGGGAGAGACCCGAACAAGACGATCGAATAGACAAATGAACAAACGGCCACGCGCAGCGTCTTCACCGAACAACGGCGGCATCATGTACGCAGTTACGTCCAGGTATGCCGCCTCGGAAACAGGGATGGGAAGGGAGCCACAGTCGTCGAGGCTCTCCAGCCTTCGAAGGGCAGCGTCGACGCTCGGATCAGCGAAGAAGGAATCCAACGGCATCGGCACGTCGCGAGCGCACATAAGACGAACCTCCGCGTCCCGATCGGCCGGGTGCCAAACAAGTACCGCAATCTCCGCTTGCGTCAACATACGCAGGCCAGACAACAACTCATGAAGAGAGGGATATTCACCGTCGCAGATGTCAGACAGCATCTGTGCGTACCGCCAGCCCAGATCGCGCCCTTCCTCAATCGGCCACATTTTCACCGCCTCCGGTGCGGCTGACTTGTTTGATAAGCCCTGCCGCTTCCTGGGCGAGGGTCTTCGACGACACGGGCTTCGTAAGCCAGTGGCAAATGCCGACGGCCCGCTCGGCAGCTTCTTGAGCTTCCTGGTCACTTCTCGCTGTCAGATAGAGGATGCCGGTGCGCTGGCGCCACTCGTTATCCGACTTCTTCTTCTCCTCCTTCTTCATCTCCTTCACCCATTCCTTGACCATGTTGATACCTGCCCAGTCATCTATGTTGTTGCGCATCGCACGATGAACTGCGTCGATCTTCGCTCGCAGATCTTCGAGATCAGGCGTGTCATCCTCCTCTCCTACTCCGGGATACTCCATAAGCTGTGCCTGGAGTTCGCTCCACTCCTCCTCGAGTCCACGATTATCTGCCAACTGCTTTTCGCTAAGTGGCAGCCGCACGTCCACGATTGCGAGATCGTACGGTGGCTCATCTTTCCGCAGTGCGTCGAGCCCGCCCTCTTTGGCGCCGTTCATGCACCCCTTCACAACAGGCTTCAGTGTTTTGTATCTTCGGTGGAACAACCTCACAAGGCGTTTCGCAAGATCGGAGTCGTCCTCGACGATCAAGATGCGTCTCTCCTTAAGGATGTCCCGCACCTCTTGGTCTGTAAGTCCCATCTGCTATTCCTCCTTATGGCGCAGAATCGGAAGATACGCGTCAAAGACGGTGGTGTAGCGGTGATACTGTTCACCTGGCGAGCGAGGATTATCGTCCGCCGGCGTGCTCGTCATTTCCAGCCAACCGCCGTGATCCTCCAACACTTGAATCGCGATCGGCAACCCCCATCCCGTCCCACGACGTGTCTTGCGGTCGCGGACGCCCGCCCGTCGCCCCGGCTCCCGGATCCACTCAAGGAGATGCGAAGGCACCCCGGCGCCATAGTTGGACATGCGGACACGAACGGCAGGTCCAGGCCACAGCTTCATCCCCACAGTCACAGTGTGGGGGTGGAATCGCCCATCAACGGTCTTGCCTTGCCACGAGAACTTGATTGCGTTGTCCAGAAGGTTCCGGAAGGCGCGGCGGAGCTGCTCCCGATCCCCTCGCACGAGGATCTCGCTTGGCCAATCTCCCTCGCGCACGAGTTCGCATGGGTGGCGCTTCGCCAGGGGCTCGATGTTCCACATGAGCTTGCGGAGCAACGGCACAAGGTTCAGTTTCTCGGGCTCGCGCGTGAAGGCCCTTTGCAGGCGAAGGGAGTGCTCGCGGGCGTCGACCGTCCTTGCGATCGACTGCTCGATCAACCCCTTCAGCTCCTCGTCATCGCACACCCCGGGCAACGCCGCAACTTCCTCCAGATCAAACTGGATCACCTGGAGCGGCGACCTGAAATCGTGCGCAACCTCGGCCACGGTTTTCTTGTAGCGGGCCTGGATCATCTCAAGATGCAGGCCGAGCGAGGCGAAGTCTGCCCAACGCGCGAAGAGTCGGCAGAAGTCCTTGATCAGCGTGCTATACACCGGTTTCGCAGCGCCGTGGAGTACAAGCAACGAGGACAACTGGACGTTCTCCCGGATTCCCTCGACTTGGCTGTGTCGCAGAATAAACGACATGTCCGGCGCGTGTGGCGCCAGTAGCAACGCGAGCCCGCGGGCCTTCTCGTCATCCTCGGCACGCACCAGCGTGTCGGGTTCGATCGCATTAAGAACCTGGCGCACCGGGATAAGCACTCCGCGTTCATTGAAGGGAACTCGATGCACGAAGTTCTTGCGATCTCGCATGAACACCTCGATCTTATCGAGGCCCACCAATTCACAGAACGGCGCCAGGAAGTTCCCGGCGCGCTCGTACCAGGAACCGGTAGCGCCGAGGCTTACCACCGCAAGCTCCTCGTTGGTCTGCTGCAGAATCTTCCGTGTGACGGTGTACTTCTTGGAGTCGTACAACTCGTCAAGGACGTTTTGGAGCATCCTCCCGAGTCCCTCCAACGACCTCCTGCGCGACGCGGCGTAGTCGGGGTCCCGCCGTTGATCCTCACGTTCCTCCTTCAGCATCCCAGTAAGTTCGTCCGCAAGTTCATCACCAGCATTGTCCCGAATATTCTCCTTGATTTTTGCGATCTTGGCGTCGTCGTTGGGGACAATCTGGCTGGTGATCAGCACAGCCCGGACATCGGAGCCGATCTTGAGCGGATACGCGATTTCGCCAAGCCCGAGCCAGCATTCGTGGTATTGGCTATCCTCTAGGTTGCCATCGAGATAGCGCTGAGCATTCTTTTGGCCGGAAGCTATGCACTGGCCGTGCCCCATCTTATCGCGGTACCTGTTGCACGCCTTGTTATAGTATTTGAGATCCTCGCCTTTCGTGTAGACGTGCGGGTCGATGAAGTCGTCCTGGACGATCCACCGCTTCTGCTCAGCGTCGTACCGACCATAGAACAGCGAAATTCCCTTCTTGTGTTCGAAGACGAAGCCTCGAATCATCTGCTGGATTGTCTCGCGCGGCAGGACGTCGAAGATGTCCTTTGGCTCGAATGTCTGACGGTACCTCTCTACATCAAGGGGCATCCTGGTTGCTCCCGCGCTGCGAGCGCGGCTGGGCGCTCGATATGGCGCATTCTAGCCAATTCGGGCATTCTGAGTCAAGGGGGCCACCGGCACCCTGTTTGGGCAAACGATCCCGCTCTTCCACGACGGTGATGACTGCCGCAAATGAGCTTCAAGGAGCGGTGCCAGCGCCTGCTGCAAAATCCCGCGACAACGCCGGCCGGAGGGGCGTAGGCTGCCGGCATCAGAAGTTGCGGAAAGTGCTGTTTTCTGCCAGTGGCACGCGGCGCATACGCAAAGGGCCTTCGAGACAACCGTGCGGGTCCGTTTTGTGGGCATCTTCATCGCTCAGCGATCCGCCGGGGACCCATAAGCCATCGCACGCCCGGGAATCCGCGGTGACCGCAACACCCTGCCAGGCAGACGTCGACAATCACCCGATTCCAGCCGATTCAGTCCTTGGAGCACCAAACGCGCGCGGCGCGGGAGGTGTGAATGCGTCGATCCTATCCGGCTGCCCATCGGGTTGCAGAGCTTTTGCGGCTCAACGTCGAGTCGCCGGGCGAAAGCGTGTGGCCGGCCGCGCGATCGTGCATAGAGAACCGATGGCCCCCTTGCCCCAGCGGTGAGGTACGGCCGCAGCGCCCCAGAAAAGCGAGGTATCGAATGAAGGTCAGAAGCATGAACCGGGTTTTCTGTTTTGTGATGCTGGTGGCCATGACGGCCTGCCTTGGGTGCTACGATGCCAAACTGCCGGACGCGCTGAAGGTCAAAATGCCCGAGGGTGCCGCGATGGAGGCGCCCATCGACAGCGGACCGCTGCTGTTCGCCGATTCGACGTGGGCGGTTTACGAGGTTGAAGATGAAACCAAGGCCGACGGCGCTCAGGAGGGGGCGCCGCCGCAAGTCCTTGTCCGGATTGAATTCGGCCCACGAGGAGAGATCATCCGCGCATTCGACAATCGCAGCTTCGGCGTCGAACACATCGGCAACGAGATGATTGCCGACGGCGGGCAGCACCCCACGCCGATTCCGGCCACCTCCTATGTGGCAGAAAGCTATGGCGGCGGGACGAAAGCACGGTTCGGCTTCACCGCGATGGGCAAGTACTTTATTGGACCCGTCGAAGCCGCGGTCGCCTCGGCGTATGCCTTCGGCTCGGTCGACGAAACCGGCGATCGCTTCGTGGGTACGATGGGATACACAATCGATGTGAATCCGACGATGGAAGCCGTGCTGGCCGATATCGTGGGTTCGAAGACCGACGAGCGACCGGTTTTCGCGATTCGTGAGTAGCGACACTCCAATTGACGAGCGGCCTTTTTACCCACTGGCGGGCTCCCAAAGGAAGAATCACTGCTCAGGACTCCGTCGCGTGCCCTCGTACAGCTCGTACTTGAGCAGCCGGCAGTCGATCTTCGCGTTGAAAAACTCCATGCGGCGACTCGCCCGAAGCCCGACCTTCTTAGCGAGGTCGAGGTTCCCCGTGAAGATGTAACCGGTCCACCCCGGACACCGCTGCTTGAAGAAATCACCCATGCGCTTGTAGGTCTTCTCGAGTTCCGCGATGGCGCCGAGTCGCTCGCCGTACTCGGGATTCATGACGATGATCCCCTTCTCGGGCGGGAGCGGTGTTTCCGCGAAGTCGCACACGTCGAACCGGATCATGTGATGCACGCCGGCGGTCTCGGCGTTCTTCTTGGCTGCCCATATTGCGCGCTCATCGATGTCGGTGGCGATGATCGGGGCGATCGTGCCTTTGTTGCGGATCTTCCTGGCGATTCGCCGCATCGCCTGCCAGGCATCGGCATCGAAACCCTTGCGGTGCATGAATCCGAAGTTATCTCGAAGCAGCCCGGGCGGGCGCCGCGAGGCGATCAGCGCCGCCTCGATGGCGAGCGTGCCACTCCCGCACATCGGGTTGACCAGCGGCACGGACCCGTCATACCCCATCGCAAGGATGACACACGCCGCCAAGGTTTCCTGCATCGGCGCTTTGTGCGGTATCTTGCGGTAGTTTCGATCCGCGAGTTTTCGCCCGGATGTGTTGAGGAAGAGCCTGGCATCGTCCCCGTTCCAATAGAGATGGACGACAAAGTTCTCCCGCTGCGGCCCGGAGTTCGGCCGAGCACCGGCCACCGACGCCACGCGATCCACGATGGCGTCCTTGACCTTGAGGCTTGCGAACCGCCAGTCGTTGATGGTCGGCGTGTTCACGCTCGAGACCACGCTGAGGTACTCGTCGGGTGAGATCATCTCCTCCCACGGCAACGAGCGTACATGCTCGTATAGCTCGTCCGGATCGGCGCAGGTGAATGCTTCGATCAGGACGAGCACGTTGAACGCGCTGCGCAGAAAGAGATTCAGTCGCATGGCGTCATCCATGTCGGCTGTGATCTCCAGGCCGGTCGGCCGAGAAGAATCGACCGTGTAACCAAGCTCCTCGACCTCGCGCTGAAGGGTGTCGACCAGACTGGGGGCGCAGGTGATGCGAATCGCTTGCGGTTCATGAAAGTCCGTCATCGCCGCAGACGATACTCGCTCGCCGGCGCCCCGAAAAGCCTGTCGACCGCGCCGTGGGGTTTCCGTACGATGCGGGGGATGTCCGGATTCTTCGATGGTACACCGCTGGAACGGCCGGTTTCCTGCCATGTTTGCGAGAAACCGCTGGATCAGTGCACCTGCCCCCGCAGCGCCGATGGGGACGTACGGCTGCCCAAGGACCAGCCCGTGCGCATCCGCCGTGAGAAACGCCGAAAGGGCAAGATCGTGACCGTCGTGGAGGGCCTGGACCCTTCGGCGTCCGACCTGAGTGCTATTCTGCGGCAACTCAGGTCGGCCTGCGCTGCCGGCGGGACGGCAGCCGGGGGCGTCCTCGAGATTCAGGGCGATCACACGAAGCGCGTGGTGGCGATCCTCGAGGGCATGGGATACCCCGCCAAGAAAAGCGGCGGGTAAACACTCCCGGACCCTCCTGTTTGTTCCGGACACGTTGTCAGGCAAGCGCCTCTATCTCCGCGCCCGCAATGTCATTATGGTCATAGAATCGCCACGACTGCTCGAACCGACGTACCATCGCCTTCGATGTCCATAGCCCTCCGCTCGCTGAGAGCGTCCACCCAGCCATTGCGGCACGGTTGAACCGTCGGCAGACGTATCGAGCCGTGATGGCCGGGCTCTGGGGATGTTCCACACCGGCAACTTCCTGCCAAATTTTTGGAGGGAAAATCCACGGTGTTCCCTTTGGGTTTGACCTCGACGTTGAACTCCCCGGCGTTTGCAGCAAGAAAAGTGCGAACCGCCGCAAACGGGCGCAAACCTTTGGCCCCACGTGGGGCGAGACGGTGGGCGGGACCTTTCCTTCTTTTCATCTTGTAGTCTTGTTCAGTGTTCCGTCGGAAAGCCGTCAGTGGTCAGCCGAGGAGGGAGGAGGGATCAAGCTGCGATCGTTCGATGGACACAGCGGTCAATGAGATTGGTCCGTCAAGACGCACCCTGCGAACTGCCCTGGCTCCCATAAAGATCACTGTTATCGGCGCTTTCATCACCGGCCGCGAAAGTGTAGAATGAAGACGTTAGTTTCGGAAACGCTTGTACTGCACCATTCTTTGATAGTGCGCGCCAATCGGCGTACACGGGGAGGAGAAGTCAAATGTTAACACAAACAGGTAGAACATGCGCGGTGGCCCTCGCCGTCATCCTGGCGGCACCGGTCTTCGCACAGCAAACCACCCACTTGACAGAAGGTCACCAGGGAAATGGAAACAAAGGCGTCCTGTTCCGGCCGGTCGCAAGTACCGGCGATCCCGCCGACTTCGTGGTAACGGCTCGCAGTAGCGTGGATCACGATGCGCCGTTCGACTCAGATGCCTCGTGTCAGCTCGGGACCGTCTACGTAGACGATAACGACGACGGGACAGGCGTCCAGGACTCGGGCTTGGAAGGCAGCGAGGGAATCTCCGGCGGTGGCGGCGACAAGGACGAGGGACTCTTCTTCACGTTCGATGGATCGATCCCTGCTTCCTCGATCACCGTAGACTTCGTCGGGATCGAGTTCGGCAGCGGCGTGGGTGACAAGGACGACCCCGTCATCTTCCTTTTCAGCTCGGAACAGATGGGTGTATACGATCATACAATCCAGGAGGCAGAGATCGAAAGCGCCTTCACGTCGACCGGCGACAAGAAGGGCCGAGTTGATTTTTCACAGTTCACGTCGATCCCGTCAGACCTCTTGATTCATGCATTCAAGGTTCGTGAAACCAGAGGCCACATCGCCGTGAGCCGAGTCACCAACGCGGTGCCAAACACGTGCGAACAGGCACCTCCCGGCAAAGTCGTCATCTGTCATATCCCGCCCGGTAATCCGAGCAATGCTCACACGATCGTTGTCAGCGAGAACGCGGTGGAGGCACATCTGGCCCACGGCGATATGCTCGGACACTGCCAGATTTGTTCCGGCGCCTGCTGCTACGCCGATGGTTCCTGCACCGACGAGCCGACCCAGACCGCATGCGAAGCGGCGGGCGGCGCGTTCGGGGGGGTCGGGACCGACTGTGCGACGTTGACCTGTCCGGTCTTGCCGGGTGCGTGCTGTCTGCCCGACGGCACCTGTCAGGACGTCGCGGACGCGGCAGCTTGTACGACGGCCGGCGGCATGTTCGAGGATCACGGGACGGCTTGTGCAACGACCACGTGTGATGTGTTGCCGGGTGCATGCTGTCTGCCCGACGGCACCTGCACGAGCGAGGCCAACCAGGCCGCCTGTGAAGGCGCCGGCGGTGTTTGGCAGGATCACGGCATCGACTGTGCGGACGTGACCTGTCCGGTGATCATCGGCGCCTGCTGCCACAGCGACGGGAGTTGCAGCAT
Source organism: Phycisphaerae bacterium (assembly GCA_030593565.1). Taxonomy (GTDB): domain Bacteria; phylum Planctomycetota; class Phycisphaerae; order UBA1845; family UTPLA1; genus JAFGQA01. The sequence continues at coordinate 12,041 of JAUVGW010000153.1, forward strand.
CGCGAGCCAAGCGGACTGCGAGGGTGCCGGCGGCACCTACCAGGGTAACGCGACAGTTTGTACCCCCAATCCCTGTCCGCAAATCGGCGCTTGCTGCTTTGCCGACGGCACGTGCGACGACCTCTCGGAGGTCAGTTGCGACGGCCTGAATGGCGTCTTCCTGGGCGTCGGCACCGACTGTAGCGAGTGCGGACCGGTCATCGGGGCCTGCTGCCTGATCGACGGCACATGCGAACAGGCTTCGGAGGAATCCTGCGACTTCGTCGGCGGCAACTTCCTGGGGGCGGAGACGGATTGCGTTGACTGCCCGCCGG
>JAUVGW010000450.1 GCA_030593565.1 Phycisphaerae bacterium
CGCCCCGCTGGGGCTGGGCAAAGCGCGTGTCGATGCGATCCCACGGCTCGCGCCGTGGGCTTTCTTCTTACGCCACTCCGTGGCTGGCAGGGCCATGTGCATTCCCCGAAATTCCGTGAAGAGCCAAGAAATAACGGCTGACCTGGTCCTCCGGGGGTGGAAACCTGTATTTTTTGGTCAAAATCGCCGGTCAAGGCGTTTGATATCCCGGTTAGGCTCTGCTAGACTGCCGCCGCGGTCGGCAAACCCGACCGTCCCGAGTGGAGTTGGCAGATTTCGCTCCTTTCATCGGAACACAGGAGAATGCCAGATGGAAGATTACGAGAACCTGAAGCGGCTGGTCGAATCCGCCGCCGAGGATGTGGCCAAGGCCGAAGGCGGCAACAAGGCGGCCGGAACACGCGTTCGCAAAATCATGCAGGATGTCAAGAACTCCGCGCAGGTTGTCCGCAAGAAGATTCTTGAGGTCAGATCAGCCGACGCCTAGACCGGCTTCGGTTTCCTGGCTCTGGGTGGGGACGGCGGCTTGGAAAGTCGACCTTGCGTCGTCGCCAAGGCAGTTTTGCGTGCCGGGTTGTTCATCTGCGCGGTCCTCGTTTATGGGCGGCGCTCCATCGCGCTTTCATAACAGGATCCGCCATGCCCCCGCCGCGACTCATCGATATCGATCGCCTTGACTACGATCACGTCGTCTATTCCCATGATCAGATCTACGAGTTCCTGCCGCAACGGCACGAATTCGTGCAGCTTGACCGGGTAATCCACTTCGACAGGGACGCGATGATTGTCGTTGGTTGTCGCGAAGTAAGAAGCGATGAATGGTGGTGTCGCGGGCATCTGCCTGAGAAGGCGATCTTCCCCGGCGTGCTCATGGTCGAGGCGTCGGCACAGCTTGCTGCTATTGCAACACATTTGATTAACCCGGAGATCGATGGCTTCACGGCGTTTGGCGGCATCGACGCCGCGAAGTTCCGCGACTCGGTCTTGCCACCCGCGATGATCACACTCGTCTGCCGCGGTGTGGACATCCGAAAACGAAGGACCATTTGCGAATCGCAGGCCTTCGTCGATGGCCAGATGGTCTTCGAGGGGAAGATCACGGGTCTCATAACGCGTTGGTAGCAGGCCACCCGCTCTCGCCGACGTTAGTCAGTTCGCAACAAAATGCTCGTTTCCCCTGCGCCGGGCACGGCACCGCTATGGCAATTCACGTTTGAGTGTGTGCCCCATCCTTTGCGAAGCAAAGGGTGGGAATCCGCTATGCGGCAGCCTCCCACCCTTTCTTTCAGAAAGGATGGGGCACCCAACCGTCACACTCATTCGTTAACTGCTCTAGCCAACCCATGCCATAGACATCTTGGCCCCGGAGGGATTGAGGCGAGTAGCCACGGGTGGAGAGAAGCGCAATCCGTGGATTGAATGTCAAGCACACAAAACCGCCCAGGCAGGGGCGACGCAGGATGCCGATCGCAGCCTTCGACCGCATATCAACTGTGGCACCGGCGTCTCGCCGGTGGGCTCACCGGCGAGACGCCGGTGCCACAGTTTTCTTCGCGGTTGACGAAGAAACCGGTCGTTTACATGGCGCTGTTGGCTATAGCCAACGCGCCGCCGCCTCGCGCAGCACCTTCGCCATGCCGGTTCGTTCCCAGGTAAAGCCCGGCCCGGTGCGACCGAAATGGCCGTGGCGCGCCGTCTCGCGATAGATCGGTCGTTTGAGCTTCAGATGATCGATGATGCCGGCGGGCGTCAGCGGGAAATGCTCTCGTACGAGCTGTTCCAACCGCTTTTCCGGCACGCGTGCGGTGCCGGCGGTGTCGATCAGCACGCTGACGGGCTCTGCCACGCCGATCGCATAGGCCAACTGAATCTCACAAATGTCGGCCAGCCTGGCAGCGACGATGTTCTTTGCGACATATCGCGCCATGTAGCTCGCGGACCGGTCGACCTTCGACGGGTCCTTGCCGCTGAACGCTCCACCGCCGTGGGCGCCGCGACCGCCGTAGCTGTCCACGATGATCTTGCGCCCGGTCAGACCGCTGTCGCCGTGCGGGCCGCCGATGACGAACCGACCCGTCGGGTTGATGTGAAACTGGATGCGCTTATCCCACAACTTCGGGCATTCCGCCTCGATGACGGGGCGGATGACCTTCTGGATGATGGCCTTCTTGAACTTGTTGTTGACGTTGCCGTTGCGGTCGAGGAGGTCGGGCCGCTCCTCGTGCTGCGTCGAGATGACGATGGTCTTGAGTCGCTCCGGCACCAGACCGTTGTACTCGATCGTCACCTGGCTCTTGCTGTCCGGCCGCAGCCACTTGATCGTCCCGTCCTCTCGGAGTTCGGCCAGCCGTTCAACCAACCGGTGTGACAGGTGAATCGTCAACGGCATCAGGGCCTTGGTTTCGCGGCAGGCGAATCCGAACATCATGCCCTGATCGCCCGCGCCCTGTGCCTTCTTCTTGCCCGCCGAGACACCCTGACTGATATCCACCGACTGGCTATGGATCGTGCGAACCACCGCGCAGCTCTGGTGATCGAAGCGGCAGGCCGGATCGGTGTAGCCGATGTTCTTGATGGTTTCTCGAATGTCGTTCTCGATGTTGTTCAGTGCGAGTTCGGCATCCTTGTTGTGGACGGTCACCTCGCCCGCGATAACGACGAGGCCGGTGGTAACGAGCGTTTCACACGCCACTCGGGCGTCCGGGTCTTTTGCCAGCAGGACATCCAGCACGGTATCGGAGATTTGATCCGCCACCTTGTCGGGGTGGCCCATGCTGACGGATTCGGACGTAAAAAGATGGCGGCTGTTCCGCTTCGTTCCATTGCTAGTCACTATTGACTCCTTCGGTTCCGAGCGGCTTGGGCCGTCGGTTTCTTGTTTTCCCATCGAGGCGGCATGTTAGGTGGTGCAAAGCCCGCCCGCAAGGCCCAGTGAGCCGGGTCCATGACAGAGGGTCCATGACAGTTAAGGCGGCATCGCTCCGAAGGGTCCAACGGGTGCCACTGGCGGCTTGTCCGCCAGTGCCTCAACGGATATCACCCTACACGGGCACTGGCAGGCAAGCTGCCAGTGGCACCCCG
>JAUVGW010000034.1 GCA_030593565.1 Phycisphaerae bacterium
GCGTCTCGCCGGTGATCCCACCGGCGAGACGCCGGTGCCACAGGCAATCGTGAAATGCACTAATCGAAACACCGCGGGCGGGGTGGCATGGGTAACGCACGTCCCGCCCTATGGGGGCGGGACGTGCGTTACCCGTGCGAAGACCGAGAAGCGTGCCGCACGGGTAAGCTGCGCCGCTTAGCGCGGCTTCGCTTACCCATGCCACCCCGCCATCTGAGAATCCACCTACTATTCTGACGTCCCCCCGACAGCCGCCGCCATCGACACGTAGCTATCGTTCACGACCTCGGCAGCAGCGAGGCCCAACGCCGACAGCGCCTCGCGAATCGCGTTTTCGTCCGGGCCTTCCACCTCGACGAACGTGCCTAGTTTCGGCAGTTCGTCCAATTCGATGTCACACGAGCCCAGCACCCAGCTTTCACGGCGTTTCTCGAAGACGACACGCTCGTGATAGCCCAGCGCGTGCAGGATGCTCGCCATCGCCGCCGGATCGCCGATGCCGACTTCGGTTTCCTCCCGGCATTTGAACGCGCTATCGGTCCGGGGACCCTTGTAGGTCAACGTGGCGCCCGGCCCCTGCCCGTCGAGCACCTCGACGGAACGTACGCGCAAACCGCATCCCGTGTTCTTCAACTCGCCGTCGTCGCGATCAAACAGCCGGTTTGTCTCGAGCACACGACCTACATACTTCGCGCCCGCGGTCCGCAGCTCATCCCGAACCGCTTCAAGCGATGGCACGCGAACTTTGCATTCCAATTCGACAGACATCCGCACGTCCATAATCATGGCACGCCGCGTTTATGGCATTTCACGTTTACCTGTGGCGCCGTCGCGCCGTTGATCGGCCTTTACTTTTTCACTACCAGATTCAACAGCCGGCCGGGCACGTAGATCTTCTTCACGATCGCGGCTTCGCCGATCCGCGCCGCCACCTTCTCGTCCGCCATGGCCGCGGCCTCGATGACATCCTGCGGGGCGTCCTTCGCGACCGTCACGCGGCCGACCACCTTGCCATTGACCTGCACCGGGATCTCAACCTGCTCGTCCACGACCAACGCCGCATCAAACGCCGGCCAAGGTTCATACGCCAGGCTGTCCTTCCAATCATCGCCCCGCAGACGTCGCCACAGTTCCTCGGCGAGATGCGGCGCGAACGGCGCGAGCACCAACACGAATCGCTCGGCCTGCGACCGGTGGATGGCCTTCGCTCGATAGGCCTCGTTGACGAATTCCATCATCGCGGAGATGGCCGTGTTGAATGCCAGCCGATCGATGTCTTCCGCAACCTTCTTGATTGTCTTGTGCAGCGAGCGTTCGAGTTCCGGATTCACGTTGCCGTCGGAGACCATCGACGACAAGCCTCCCGGGGCGTCTCCCGCGATCAGCCGCCACGACCGCTGCAAGAATCGGAACACACCAGGCACGTCGCGCGGGTTCCACGGCTTGCTCGCGTCCAACGGCCCCATGAACATCTCGTACAGCCGCAACGCATCCCCGCCATATTCATGCACGACTTCCTCGGGGTTGATCACGTTTTTCATGCTTTTGGACATCTTCTCAACCGCGCCCGCCAGCTTCTGGCCGTCTAATTTCAGGTAAGCGCCGTCCTCGCGGAAGTCGATGTCCTCATAACCGATGTACGCGCCGCGGTCGTCCTTGTAGGCGAATGAACGGATCATGCCCTGATTGAACAGCTTTCTGAACGGCTCCGGCGTCGAAACATAGCCTAGATCGTACAGCACCTTGTGCCAGAACCGCGCGTACAGCAGATGCAGGACCGCATGTTCCGCACCGCCAAGGTATAAATCGATCCCACCAGGCACCGCCTCCGCATCCCGGCATTTCGATTTTCGGCTTTCGCAATATCGACTTTCCGCTCCCATCCAGTATTTCTCGGCGTCAGCGGAACAGAATCGCTCGTCGTTCGCCGGATCGAGAAACCGCAAGTAGTACCAACACGAGCCCGCCCATTGCGGCATCGTGTTGAGCTCGCGCCGATAGGTCTTGCCGTCGCGCTCGACCGTCAGCCAGTCCGTCGCTCGCCCCAGCGGCGGATCGGGCATCTCGTCGCTGTCTTCCGCGACCGTCACAGGCCGGTAGTCGTCAACGTCCGGCAGTTCAAGCGGAAGCTCGGATTCATCCAGCGCCCTCAGCTCGCCGTCCGGCCCGTGCAGGATCGGGAACGGTTCGCCCCAGTACCGCTGCCGGCTGAACAGCCAGTCCCGCAGTTTGTAGTTGACGGCCGTATTGCCCAGGCCGCGTTCTTCGAGCCAAGCGGTGATCTTATGTTGGAACTCCGCCGTGGACAGGTTGTCGAATGCCTGGGAATTGATGGACATGCCTTCGCCGGTGAAGACATCCATCAGCAGACCGGGATTCTCCTCGTAGACCGGCATCGCCACCTGCTCGATCCAACTGGGATCCCCGTCGATTTGGGTCGTGAGATTCAAACAGGTTGCGTTCAGCGCTCTCGCCGAAGTCTCCGCGGATTGCATGAGCAGTTCCGCGACCGGGCGCCGGCCATGCTTGTCAGCGTAGGCGTAGTCAAGGCGATTCGAAACGATCTGTTCGCGAATCCAATCGGCAGGCGGCCTCACCACCGCTCGGATCGACAGGTCGAACTGTTTGGCGAATTCGAAATCCCGCGTGTCGTGCGCCGGCACGCACATGATCGCCCCCGTGCCGTAGCTGATCAGCACATAGTCCGCCACCCAGATCGGAATCCGCGCCCGCTCGTCGCCCTCGGACCAGACGGGATTGACGGCATAGGCGCCTGTAAAGACACCCGTCTTGTCTTTTGCCTCCGCGGTCCGCGCCAAATCGGATCGCCGCATGGCCGCGTCGCAGTAGGTCGTGACGGCATCGCGCTGCGCCGCCGTGGTGATCTTCTCGATGAGCGGATGCTCCGGTGCGAGCACCATATACGTCGCACCAAATAGCGTGTCCGGCCGTGTCGTGTAAACGCGCAATGCATCGTCCGAGCCTTCGACCTTGAAATCGACGTCCGCGCCTTCGCTGCGCCCGATCCAGTTTCGCTGCATCAGCTTGATCGACACGGGCCAGTCCAAGTCGTCCAGGTCGTTCGCCAAACGATCAGCATACTTCGTAATCCGCAGCATCCACTGCTTCAGCGGCCGGCGGAAGACCGGATGGTTGCCGCGATCGCTGCGACCTTCGTTCGTCACCTCCTCGTTGGCCAGCACAGTGCCAAGCGCCGGACACCAGTTCACCGGCACCTCGGCCAGGTAGGCCAGGCGCTGCGAGTCAACAAACGCGCGGACGGCGGGCTCCCCCTGCGCCGAAACGTCGGCCGGAACGGGCAACTCCGCGATCGGTCTCGCACGGCCCGCCTTCTCGTCATACCAACTGTTGAACAGCTTCAGGAAGATCCACTGCGTCCAGCGGACGTACTGCGGATCGGTCGTCGCGAGTTCCCGGTCCCAGTCATAGCTGAAGCCCAACATCTTCATCTGACGCCGAAACGTATTGATGTTGCGCTTCGTCGTCTCCGCGGGATGCTGGCCCGTTTCGACGGCATGTTGCTCGGCGGGCAGCCCGAATGAATCCCACCCCATCGGGTGCAACACGTTTGACCCGCGCATCCTCCGATATCGCGCAATGATGTCCGTCGCGGTGTATCCCTCGGGGTGGCCGACGTGTAGCCCGGCTCCACTGGGATATGGATACATATCAAGGATGTAGAACTTGGGTTTTTCCGCGTCGAAGCCCGCATCGCCGGGATTCAACTGCCGAAACGTCCGGTGCTCGGCCCAGTAGGCCTGCCACTTCGACTCGATCTCGCCTGGTGTGTACTCGGTGTTCATGCTGCTGCTGCCCCGCCGGCTTATCCGACAGGTTCCAATTCTTTGCGGTCCGCTTCGACGAATCGCACTAGTGTATTCATTAGGCCCGGTTTGACCAAACGATACCACGGGTCGTCCGCCTTATCGGATACGTGACAGTCTGGGCGGGGCGTTTCAATGTCGCGAGATGTAGCGTCGGCCCCCCGTGGCCGACGTGAAGCGTGGTGAGGAGTTCCTCCGCAATTACGTCGGCCACGGGGGGCCGACGCTACATTCGGTGTCGCAGCCCAGCGAGTCTATCATGGACTCCGCGTTATCGGCCGTATCGCTTCCTGCCTTGACGATCGTTCGACACCGGGCGGCCAAACCGGGCTCGATGTTGCCAACGAACACCCTGCCATAACGTCCTGTCGGGCAAGACGTTGGGGCGACGCATCACCGGTGCGTCGCTCGGACCGTTGCCGATTCTCAACAAGTCGACACACGCCGCAGCCGCTCCTCCCGTCCATGGCTGCGGCCCCGTCAGTCATAACCGCCTATCACAGCGACAGTTATACCAAGCTTTCCAGGCTTGTCGTTCCTGGCCGCCAACGGCACGTCTGTTGCCGCCATCCCAACCGTCGCCACGGAGAACCGTGTGGTAGGCAGTCAAAACAATCGGCCCAGGGGTGGCGAGTGAGGGTGGGCCGAGTACCCGGCGGAGGAAACCCGATGGACGAGAACGCGTTCCAGCAGAGGCTTGCGGAGTTGGTCAAGGAAATCGGCGGGATGCCGGTTGCCGAGCGAGCCAAGCTCGAGGCCCTCGCCGAGGAGACCAAGCGACGTCACCAGAAGCTCAGGAAAACCGTCAGCAGCTTGCACGACTCCATCGACTACCTGCGGCTGTCCATCAAGTACCTCCTGTTTGACTTGGAGGCGACCCGTCGCGAGAACGGCTACCTTCGAAAGATGCTTGAGGAACCTGGATCGTAGTGTCCGGCCCGGAACAATGGTTTTAGAGGGTACATTGATACCCGTCATTTCCTGACAGGAGTCCAACCCGAGGGGGAAAACGATCCTACGAAATGCCACGTCAGCGGGCCGCGTTGGGGAGCGCGGCTCGATTCCGCAGACCTGCGGGGGGATTGCGGGGGGACGGGGATCGACATGGATCGGGACATGCCGGTTTCGCTCACCGGCCTGTCGACATCTTGGAGGGGACAAGGAAGAAACGCAGGCTGCCAAAGCCTGCGTTTTTTCATTGCGCTTCGTGGTACCGAACGCAACCACGCCGCCACGTCCGTATCTTGGGGATGGCAGGGCGTTCGGGTTGGGGGTAGCATGCGAGACTAGGTTCTGGCGGAAAACTCCTGTAGCGTCCGACCCCCGTGTCGGACGTCGTAGACCAACGCCTCCGGACGGCCGACAGGGGCGTCGGCCGCTACGAAACGCGGGTTTTCCGACAGAGCCTAGGACAGGCCCGTCCGAGGAACGGCCCCGTGGCAATGCCGGCCACGGGATTTGGCGTTAGATTGAGACGGCGACTACGCTTGATTCACAGAGCCGTCGGGCGGTCATGGCGGTCCGCCTGAGCAAGGTCGAGGCAACTCGGCGGATCGAGGCTGTGTTTGGTTTGCAGGGTCGGGTTTTGACCGGCGATGGATCGCTTCGTGTGATATCCACGTTGTTTGCCCGGACAGAGAGCATGTCATGAAGAAGAAGCTCATTATTGCCGGAGTCGTGCTTGTCGTGCTGGTGGGGGGAATCTACGCGCTGAGCCAGACGGATATCGGCATGAAGAATCCGTGGCTGGACGGCGAGTTGGAGAAGGCCGAACTGGGCGATCTGATCATCCCGGTGACGGCGACCGGCACGGTGGAGGCGGCCCGGCTAATCGAAATCAAGAGCAAGGCCAGCGGCCAGGTCACGAAGATCTACGTCGTCGAAGGCCAGATGGTCGACAAGGATGAGATCCTGCTCGAACTGGATCCGATCGACGAGAACCGTAGCGTCGAAGCAGCGCAGGCAAACATGGATCGGGCAAACTCGGCCTTGGAGAAGACCAAGATCATCCTGGATAACAACAAGGTCGATCTGCCAAGGCTGACGCGATTGGCGAAAGGCCAATTGGACCAAGCCGAGGCGAACTTCGAGAAGACGGAATACCAGTACAACCGGGTCAAGGGATTTCGTGAAAGCGAAGATGCCAGCGAGAACGAGGAGATACTTGTCAAGGCGGCGTACCTGACAGCGAAGGCGCAACGCGACATCGCCCAGACCGAATACGAACGCACGAAGAACAATGAAGACATCCTGCTCCGCAGTTCGCAGGAAGATGTGAATCAGGCGAAGGCGTCGACGACGCAGGCACAGAAGTCGCTGGATGAAGCGATGACGAGGCTGGACGAGACAACGGTCAAAGCCCGATCGGCAGGCATGGTCTACAGCATCTTGACCAAAGAAAACGAGATGATCCAGAGCGGGACCATGTCTCTGATGGGAGGAACGCCGCTGATGTTCCTGGCGGATACCAGCGCGATGTTCGTCACGGCCCAGGTAGACGAGGCCGACATTGGAAAGATCCGCAAGATCGCACCGGAGCACGCACGACCGGGAGAGACGCGGAAGCTGTCGGAAGATGATTACAAGGCGGCGGCCCAACAGGTCATCGATGAATTAGAGGATCGGGTCGTGGAGGTGACGGTCGATGCATACCGAACGGAACGGTACAAGGGCGTGATCGAGCGAATCCTGCCGGAGCCGGTTCGGGCGAGTGGGGCCGTTGCGTTTCGCGTTCGGGTGCGGCTGGTCGGCGAGGACCTGCAAAAACTGATGGGCTTACAGGCGGACCTGTCTTTTACGACGTCCAAGGAGGAGAACGTCGTGAAGGTGAAGAACGAGGCACTGCACAGCGAAGGGCGCGACTGCTTCGTGTATGTGCCTGTGAAGGGTCAGCCTCGCATAGACAAAAAGGTGCCGGTGGAAATCGGGATGACGGACGGCACGTACACGCAGATCATCTCCGGCATCGAAGCGGACGACGAAGTCTATTTAAAGCGCCCCGTGCGGACCCAGAAGGAGAAGGAAGAGGCTGAACGGAGGAACGGATAAGAGCCTGTTCCAGTAGATGCGGCACCGCTGAGGCGGCGACGTGGCTGGTGCGAGAATCCTTTCTCGCACCCACCTTCGCGGGAGTCTTCTCCAGCGGCATGAAGAATGGATGGGACGCAGGATAGGAATCCTGCCAGCGAGCCGGGCGGTCCTCCGCCCGGTACCGGGTCGAGGACGACCCGGCTCGCTGGCGTGGGGACGAGATAGGAATCTCGTCCCAGCTAGCAGTTGGTAGAATAGGCATTCGGGATCCTGTTTTGGGAGGCGATGGTTTCGACCAGATGGCACCGCTGATCGAGTTGAAGAATTTGACCAAGCACTACGTCATGGGCCAGACGGTAGTGCGCGCGCTGGACGGCGTGAATCTGGCGATTCAGGAAGGCGAATTACTCGCGATCACGGGGGCGTCGGGCAGCGGTAAGAGCACGATCATGCACTTGCTGGGATGCCTGGACCGTCCGACGACCGGCGAATACTGGCTGGACGGAGAGTTGGTCAGCCGGATGCCGGATCGCCAGTTGGCGATTACGCGGAACCGCAAGATCGGTTTTGTTTTCCAGACTTTTAATTTGATCCAACGGACAACGGCCGTGGACAACGTGGCCGTGCCGTTGTTTTATGCACGGAAGTCGGCGGTTCGCGGTCCGTCGTTGAAGGCATTGGAACGCGTCGGTCTTGCCGATCGCGCAACGCACAAACCGAGCGAACTGTCCGGCGGCGAGCGGCAACGCGTGGCGATTGCCCGGTCGATCGTGAACGAGCCAAAAATCCTGCTCGCCGACGAGCCGACGGGCAACCTGGACACCAAGACCGGCCGGCAGATCATGGATGTCTTTCATGAACTGCACGAATCCGGTGTCACGGTCATCCTCGTGACGCACGAGATGGACGTGGCGATGCAGACGAAGCGGATCATCCGGATGCGCGACGGGCTGATCGTCGAGGATCGCCCCGTGGACGAAGCCGCGCGGCGCGAGGCAGTTGCTGGACAGGCGGAGGACGCGCCGCCACCGGTAACCGCCGCACCACCCATGGCACGAAAGGTCGGCCCGGCGGATGTGAAGGTGTGAAAGTCGAAAATCGAAAGTCGAGAGCTGAGAACTACTAGCGATGTTCTTCTTCCGTATATTTTTGATGGCCATGCGTAGCCTGACGATCCACCCGTTACGCAGCATCCTCGCGACGCTTGGTGTGATCATCGGCGTTGGGGCCGTCGTGGCGGCGATGGCGATTCTCGAGGGAATGGGAGCCCGTTTTCGTAGCGGGTTCGAGTCGATGGGGTCCAATAGGATCTATGTTTCACCTGCGCTGGAACGGCGCAATCAGCGCGTCGTAGGCAGTTTTGACTCCCTCAAATACGAGGACGCCATCGCGATCAACAAGGAATGCCCAGGGGTGCAAGTGGCGATGCCCCAGGTCTCCTATCCGAATGCCCTGGTGAAATTCCTGTCGAAAAGCACGAATGCGAACGTTCTTGGGACGACAGAGCTGTACACCACCGTCAACAGCCACGAGATCGCGGATGGTGAGTTCATCAGACCGTCCGACTTGCAGGCCGGCCGATACGTCGCGGTACTGGGGTCAAAAGTAAAACGGGAGCTGTTCGGCGGTCGTCCGGCCATCGACGAGTGTATCAAGATCACCGGCCTGTTGGGGGCTCGAACGTTCACGGTCATTGGCGTCATGGAAGAAAAGGGAACAGTGGCGTTCCAGGACGTGGACCAACAGATCATCATTCCGGTCACCACGGCGATGGCGAAGCTATTCGGCACGAAGTCGATTCATGCCGTCGTCGCCGAGGCGGCCTCGGCGGACGACACCGACATCGAGGCTGCGAAGAAACAGATAAAAAAACTGCTGCGCAAGCGACACAAGATCCGGGCGGGCCAGCAGGATGATTTCCAGGTCCAGGCCCAAAAGGAGTTCGTCGAGCAAGTCGCCACGTTCCAGAAAATCATCGGCGTCGTGCTGTGGTCGATCGCTGGGATCAGCCTTGTCGTCGGCGGGATCGGCATCATGAACATCATGCTCGTGGCCGTGACGGAGCGGACGCGGGAGATCGGCGTGCGCATGGCCATGGGCGCCCAACGAAGCGACGTGCTGCAGCAATTCCTGATCGAGGCGAGCATCGTGTCGTTTCTGGGCGGGGCCGTGGGCGTCTTGATGGGCTGGGGGCTGGCGACCACGATCGAACGGATCACGCGTGTCATGGAGACCTTGACGACGGGGTCGTCGATCGTCATGGCCTTGGCGATGGCAACCGCCGTGGGAATCGTGAGCGGCATATATCCGGCATGGAAGGCGTCTCGCCTCGATCCGATCGAAGCGTTACGATATGAATAGCGGCAGGCCGTTTGCTTTGCAGGAATGAAGGCAGGCCGAATCGTGGGCGAGGTGGGAGCCAACGCTTAGTATGACAGCGCTAGATAGGCGATGGCGGCACCCAAGAGCCCCCGAGCCAGCGAGCCGGCTCGTGCCGAGCCGGTCCGGGGCGACACGCCCCGGCTCTGAAAGCGGTACGCCCCGGCTCAATCTGTGCGGGCGGCTTATGTATACGTTCATGGGCGAGGTGGGAGTCAACGTTTAGATCAGATTCAAGATAACCGTAGCGTCCGACCCCCGTGTCGGACGTTGAATACCAACTGTTTTTTACAGCCGACAGGGGCGTCGGCCGCTACGAAAACAGGCAAACCGCTATAGAACCTGATTCGAGAGCAACGAAATGAAACGACGCTGCTCCACGACGGCCGTTTTCGCGGGATCGTTTGATCCGCCGACGTTTGGACATATCGATCTGATCGAGCGAAGCCGGAAGCTGTTCGAGAAGACGATCGTGGCGGTCGGGCGAAACCCCGAGAAGGCCCCGATGTTCACGCCGGACGAGCGCGTCGAGATGCTCCGTGAACTGCTCAGCGACGACGACGATGTCGAGGTCGATTCCTATGAAGGCCTGACGATGGACTACGTGCGGCACCGCAATGCGGACGTCATCGTCAAGGGCATCCGCGACACGGAGGACCTGCGAAACGAGCTGCGCCAGGCAAATGTCAACATGCTGGCCGGCGATGTGGAGACGATCTTCCTATTCACCACGGACCAGACGGCCTTGATCAGCAGCACCTTGATCCGCCAGATCGCCGAAATGGGCGGCGCAGCGGGCGACCACATGAGCCGCTTGGTCCCACCGCTCGTTCTGAAATGCCTGCGGAAGAAGCTGCAAAAGTGAGCGACGCTGGCGACCGCCTTCCGTGTCAGCACCCCCTCATTTTGCACGCGTGTCCATCCAAAGGCTTTGCTATTCTGACGCAGTCGGCTATCTTGTTGCGGCGGTGCGATAGAGCAGGTGAAGAAGCCTTGTAGCGGCCGACGCCCCTGTCGGCCGTCAAAAACGGGCGGTATTCAACGTCCGACACGGGGGTCGGACGCTACGGTCATCTTGAATCTGCCCAAGTTGCCTGCGACCGATGCGACAAGGATGTTGATGACTGATGGCTGACTACGAACTAACACGGACCACGGGGCAGTGCAGCGTGACCGGTCGGGCGTTCAATGAGGACGAGGCGTTCTATTCCGTCGTCATCGAGACGGCGGAGGGCTTCGAGCGGCGGGACATCGCCGAGGATCGCTGGGACGGTCCGCCCGAGGATGCCGTCTGCCATTTCAAGACGAAGATCACGAAGAAGGACCAGCCTCGCAAGATGTTTGTCGATGACGACGTCCTGATCAACTTCTTCCTGCGCGTCGCGGACAGCACCGAGCCGCTCAAGCTGCGGTTCCGATTCGTGCTGTCACTGATCCTGCTGCGTAAGCGGCTGGTCAGGTATGAACGGACGATTCGCGAGGCGGATGCCGAATACTGGGAGATGAAGCTGATGCGGGACAAGAGCCTGCACAAGGTGTTTAACCCGTCGATGAACGATGCGGAGATCGAGGCGGTGACGGGAGAACTGGGGGCCATCCTGCACGGAGATTGCGAGGAGGAGGAGCCGTCGGAGTGACGATCCCGCTTCAGTCGATGGTGCGGGGCGGTGGCAAAGCGCGGGCAAGATGTGACACTTTGGTGCGAGAATCCGTTCTCGCACGAACGAAGTTAATCAGAGCCGGCTCGTGTCGAGCCGGTCCGGGGCGGCACGCCCCGGCTCAGACCGCTAGACGGATTCGCCCAATGAACAAGCACCCATTAGCGGCACAATACCGCAGCACCCTCGCGGCGATCATTGGGACCGTCTGCCTCACCGGCGGCTTCGGCTGCCAGCCGCATGACGGCGGATCGGTTCGCGACGATCAGCCCCCGCCGCCGCCGCGCGCCGTCGGCGAGATCGTCTCAGTGTTGCGAGGCAACGCCGCCAAGCTGGACCGGCCGCTATGGTCGAACAGTGTCACGGTCACGGCACGCTTCAAGGACGCCGACGACAAGGAACACGTCTACAATCTCGACAGCAATCTGCTATTTCGCCGCCCGCGCGGCCTGCGGATGGACCTGCGGCCCGGGCTCGGCGACCAGGTGATGCAGATCGGCTCGAACGCCGAGGACTACTGGCTGTGGATCGAGCCGGAACTCGGGTCGATGTGGTGGGGGCGGCACAAACACGGGGGCAAGCCGTGCGCCGGGACGATCTCGGTGCGGCCCGATCAACTGGTGGCGGCGCTGGGACTCGGCGGGTTGCCGGATCACGAAGATGGTTTGATCGGACCCGCGCGCAAATTCGGCAAGGCATACGACATCCTGTACTACCTGCGCCGGACTGCAATGGACGACGGCATGACGGACGACGACCACGCGGCACGGCACGACGACACAGCACGCCACGACGACGCAGCACGCCAGGCGACGCCCTATCTGCTCGACCGGGAGTACTGGGTCGAGCGTTTTCCGCCCTACATGGTGCGGGTGATCCAGTTCCGTGATGTGATTGGCCGCGTGTCGATGAGCGCGTTTCTCGACGACTACCGTCAGGTGTGGGACGACGGACCTTGGTTGGCGCATGACGTCACGATCAAGTGGCCCATCGAGGAGGGTCGCTTCACGATGAAGATCACGCGGTTCAGAACGCTTGACGCATCGAAGGTCAGCCCTGCCGCATTCGCACGGCCCAGCATCGATCAACTGCCCGGCGGCATCGACCGAATCATCCAGACGGACGAAGACTGTGACCTGACCGGAATGGAAACGGGGACGCACCTAGATTAACGCAAGGCCCAGCGCGAGCGCGGAACCTGACGCAGTAGCTGACGCGAAATCATTAGCACTCGTGATGAAGAAACTAGCTGCGTTCCCGTTTCCGCTCCTGGCTTGAATGACCGGTCCGCTTCGAACCTCTTCTCGGCAGTGCCGGAGATGCCCGGGCGGGTGGCGTCCACCCGGGCATCGGCCAGTGGGCAATTACAGAATGATCGTCAGTAGCTTGCGAATTGCGGCCGTAAGGCATCGCTGAGCGTTCTTGTCTCGGCGGTTCACCTCGAACCGACCAACGAGTGGGTGCTCGTACACGCTGTGCCCGTTTCGATTGCCAGAACGTACCGTTCCACCGAGGTCTTTCCAAAGACGGTCGACTGTGTTCCGTTGGGTGCCGTGGAGGTTGCGGGACAGGTCGCGCAGACGGCGCAGCTTAGAGCAATTCATTTTGTTTTCCTTTCATAATGTGGCGACATTAGTCGCCTAAGAAAAGGGTTACTGCACTGGGAAGTCTTCTTCCCACGTGCTCTTCGTTGTCTGTCTCCTAGTGTCGAACAAGATTGTGTCGTAATTGTCGAAGTCAATAAACTTCACGTGTTGGCCGCCATCGCCCCGAAGAAACGCCTGCCATCGGGAATCCAACAGGCGTCCAAAGAAGGCGACGGTATTCTGTCGCCCGCGAAGCCTTGCGGCTCGTGCAAGTGGTTCGGCCAAGGTAAAGGAATCGGTCACGAGAACAATGTCGTGTGTGTCGGCGATGCGGCCAAGCATATAGGCGATGCTGGCATCGAAGCGCATAAGGCGGTGGCCCATTCTATTCGTTCGGCCTTCGGTCGATGTGATGCTCAAGGCCGTTTGGGGGTCAAGCATGTAGCTCTCGGAAGGCGGAAACCGCCGCACGACCCAACCGAGCGTCTTTTCCGCACTTTCGATAAACCGAGCTTGCCCCGTATTCTGGGGGTGAAATGACGTCCACATCGCCCATATATGGTTGGGGTCGTTTCGCTTCCGCGGGTCGGGCAGGCGGAGTTTCTCTTGGTCGGAAAGAAGCTGGGCGAGCTTCGGATACTTGAGTTCTAACCCCTCGTAGAGATCGCGGACGGCAAAAAAAACAGCCCCGGCGTCCATGAGGACGGCAAAGCTCGTCGGGGAATCCTGCATGATTGTCTCCTTTCCTGCCAATAACAGCAGATAACAGATGCCATGCCATGCTAACGACGAACAGCGGTCCGTCAAGAAAATATTTCGGTTTTTTTTCAGGGGGCTGTGTGAAACAGGGACGCGGTGTGAAACGGGGACGTAGCAAGATTAACGCAAGGCCAATCGCCCTACCTGCGGCACTTGGCCACCATGGCTGCAATGTGGTCGCAGGCCTTTTCGAGTGTTTCTTCCGGCGGCAGGAAGACCACGCGGAAATGCTGTGTGTCCGGGCGTTGGCCGAAGCCGCTGCCCGGCACGACGATGACGCCGGTCTCCTCGATCAGCCGCGCGACGAACTCCGCATCCGGCATCCCCACGTCGAGCCGCGGGAAGGCATAGAACGCCCCGCCCGGCTTCACGCAACTGATCCCGTCGATTGCGTTCAGGCGGTTCACGACGACGTCCCGCCGCCGTGTCAGCCGCTCCATCATCTCGCCGATGTGCGTCTGCGGGCCCTCCAACGCGGCACGAATCGCGTACTGCTGCGGATGATTCGCGCTGAGCCGCGCGCGTTCCATCTTGCGGATCGCCTCGCAGTAGTCCTCCAACTCGTCCGCCGGGCCGCTGATGATGCCCCACCCGATGCGAAATCCAGGCACGACGTACGATTTCGACAAGCCGTTGAACGTGATGATTTTTGCCTCTTGCGACAGGGATGCCGTCGATACGTGCGACCGCCCGTCGAACAGCAACTTGTCGTAGATCTCGTCGCTGAACAGCACGATGTTGTGCTCAACCGCAAGATCGACCAGTTCTTGCAGCCTTTCAGTGCTGCACAGCGAGCCCGTCGGGTTGTTCGGGTTGATCAGCACGATCGCCCGCGTCTTGTCGTCGATCTTGCCGGCGATGTCCACGATGTCCGGTTGCCAGGCATCCTCCTCGTCCAGGTAGTACGGCCGCGCCTCCGCCGACAGCTTCGCCAGGATCGCCGTATATAGGGGATATCCCGGCGACGGCGTCAGCACGTTCTCGCCGGGATTCACGAGCGCCGTCAGGGCCAGATCGATCGCCTCGCTCGCGCCCGTTGTGATATACACATGGTTGACAGCCTTGATGCCCTTGCGCCCCGCCTCGCGGCCCACCGCCTCGACGGCCTCGGGAATCCCCGACGACGGCGCATACCCGTTGTGGTTCGCCAACATCGCCTCGTGCGTCGCCTCGATCATGTGGGCGGGCGGCGCGAAATCGAAGATATTGGGATCGCCGATGTTGAGGTACAGCATCTCCTTGCCGGCCTTGGCGGCCTTGTCCGCCAACAGCAGCACATCGCGAACGGCATACTTGATATCGCGGGTTCGCGATGCGGGCTCAATCACCCGTGACTTCGTTCGAGCCATGGCGCCACCCTCCGATGAATAGGCCTAACCAACGCTGGCATAGGAGATTAGATCGGCAACGCCCGCACGTCAAGACGTGGGTCGGCGGTGCGGGATCCATGACAGATTCGGCGGGACGCTTCAGTGCCGCGAGATGTAGCGTTGGCCCCCCGCACGTGTTTAGACATCCAAACGAGGTGGCATACAGTCGGGGTGGCATGGGCTAGCGGAGCCGCGCTAAGCGGCGGAGCTTACCCGTGGGATTGGACCTCGATGTGTTCCCACGGGTAACGAGTGGGGCACCCTGGGAGGGTGCCCCACTCGTTACCCATGCCACCCCGGCTAAACAGAGCGCTGGCCGCCTAATCTGTCATGGCCCCCCCTCAGCTTTCCACGTCGGCCACGGGGGGCCGACGCTACGTCCCGCGGCACTGAGCCGTCCCGCCCGAACTGTCACGAACTCGGTGCCTCGGACTCGCGATCCGGCGGCGAAGGCGGCGGGCCGTCCGGATCTTCCTCGGGCGGCGGTCGCCTATCCGGACGATCGTCCGGCGGCATGGGCGGCCGGTCATCGTCACCAAACCTGTGGCGTAGTCCACGGCCTTCGCCGCGAGGCCCGCGCATTCGTTTACCCCTCGGTTCGCCATCGATGCCATGCCGGCGCGGTCCGCGGTGGCGCGCCCTGTGTTCTTTCATCTTCCCCTGCTTCACTTGTTCCACACGTCTGGCCACGTGATCGTCGCGCTGCTCCGCTTCCTCCTGAAGCCGCTTGCGCTGTTCCTCCAATCGGGTCCGCTGCTGTTCCAGCCTTTTCTGGAACATCTCAAGCCGGAACTTCTGGCGTTTGAACCTCAGTTCGAATTGTCTTTCGACGAGCGTCGTGATCTGCTCCTCAAGGGCCGCCTGCCGTTCGGGATCGTGCTCTGCCTTGGCGTACTGCCGGCTCAGCTTCTTCAACGCTTCCTCGATCTTGAACTCGTCGAACAGCGTGTCCGCCATCTCCTCATCATGTTCGCGCAGCCGCATGTATTCCTGAACGACCGGTCCGATCTTCTCCATCGTCCGTTGCCATTTGTCCGGGTTCTTCTGCTTCAGTGTCTGTAGCTGCTTGTGGAACTCCGGCAGTTTTTCCCGAATGACGTTCAGGACCTCCTCCAGGCGGACGCGCTGTCTCGGCCATGCCCGATCGGGCGAACCGCCCGGCGTACCCTTGCCTCGACCACCTCGGCGGGCTTCGCCCTCGCGAGCATGATGCCGCCCCCGCCCCCGCCGATCTTGCCGCTCCGCGGATTCCCCCCGCGGCTCCTCGGTCGGCCGCACCGGCGGCTCCACATCGTCTCGGTCGGCCTCACCTTTACCGGGCGGACGGGAGTCGACCGCCGGGCATTCGACGGTCGCCTGGGCCGCAATTGATCCCACCGGGCGTACGGCAAGCATCACCACCGCAACGCCCACCCACAACAACAACCCAGTGATCACATTTCGTGCGTTCATCAGACTTCCTCAACGTTGCCCAACGACGATCGGCGGATCGAGGCGCCGACATCATCTTGGGCCTCGGTCACATCCTGCGTCATGCCGTCCAGCGCTTCATAAAGCATCACACCGTCCACGTCCCAGGCGTCCTCCGACGTCCAACTCTCCAAGTCGGCCAACTCGTCATCCAAATCACCCAGCGCAACGGCATCCTGCCACGTCTCGTCCGACCAGGCGGACGCCGGCTCGTCCTGGGCCAGAACGTCGATGGCGGATTGATTGTGACGTGCGGAGTACCACCCCACCCCAACCGCCAGCGCGATAGACGCCGCGGCCGCCGCCACACCGTGCCACCTCGTCCACCGATCGGCCGGCACGTCCGCCCCGACCTTGCCGAGTTCCGCCAGGACCGCCCCCTTGACCCGCTCGACGCTCTCCCGCGAAGGCTCGGGCATCTCGAACCCAGCCAGCCAGTGCTCACCGTCCGCGATCTCCTCGCGCAGCTTGTCGCCGAAGTCACTCATCACCATCACCCTCGTTCCGGCCGCGAGCCGAAGACCGCGACGCCGCTTCCGTCTGCGGCCCGGTCATGATCTCACGTAGCTTCGCCAGACCACGATGAGCCCGTGCTAGCGCCGTGCCGAGCGGCGAGCCCGTCACGTCGGCAATCTCCTTGAACGACATCTGCGAAAAATGTCGCAGCATGACAACCTCGCGTTCCGTGTCAGGCAGCCGCGCCAACGCCGCGTTCAGTGCCTCGATCTCCTCGCCGCGGACCAAACCCGCATCCGCCGCTTCGGTCGAGCCCGCCGCGTTCGCCAACACGCTCAGGCCACCCCTGTCATCGGCATCGCCGTGCCCGATCGCACCGACCTGCTTCGGAGACCGCTTGAGGCGGCGGAGTCGGTCGCGAACCAGATTCGCCGCGATCCGAAAGATCCACGCCTCGAACCGATCCTCGTGGCGGTAGGATCCGATCATTCGGACGACACGGACAAACACTTCCTGCATCAGGTCTTCCGCATCGTGCCGGGACCGCGTCAGGCGATACAGAAACCCGAAGATGCGACTCGCGAACCCGTCCACGAGTCGATCGAACGACGCCGAATCGCCGAGCTGCGCCCCCCGAATCGCCTCCGCCAACGCTTCACCGTCCATCAATGCCTCACATGCTCAAACGCAGAAACCGCCCGTGAATTGCAATGGTTTGAGCGTATTCTACGGTCAATCGCCAGGAACTGCCTTGAAATGATCGCTGGGCCTATGCTTTTCCAGAAATCAAGTCCGATATGGATGAAAACGTACAATATGTTGTACAAATAATGGAGATTACACACACAGAAAGCACGGACATGGGTTATACTTAACCTATCAGTGGCTATACTCAACCCATTAGTGGCTATACTTAGGTTATGCTTAGCCTATGAATGTAATGCAGTTAAGGGTACGGATGGCTAAATGCACTGATGTCATGCTCCTGCCATTAACGTACGGAAATATGTAAGAATTGACCTTGCAAACAGGGGTGGCGCGAATACCATGGTACGAACTGTCTCAGCTTCAGAAATCCGTGAGAAGTTTGCCGAGTTCTTGGACAGTGTTGAGACGCGGCGCATCCTGATATCGCGGCACGGGCGGCCCGAGGCTTGCCTGATCAGCATCCGAGAACTTGCAGCGCTTGAGGAAACCGTGGCCATTTTGCAGGACACCGAACTCATGCGCGCGATCGAGACAGGGCTGGCGGCTATCCGAACTGGTCGGGTTCGGGATGCCCGTGAAGTGTTTGCTGAGCACGATGCGCAATTCATGGACGAAGAGTAGGATGGAGAATGTCGGAGCACCCCCAAGTCTACACGGTGAGGATCACCGATCCAGCAGACAGAATGCTGCTGAAGATCAGAAAGAAGTACGGCAAGAAGACTTACACGTCACTACGTGTCCTGATCCTCGACCTCGAATCAGAGCCGGACAAAAAAGGTGAAGCGTTGAAGCCGCCGTTGGCCGGTCTCCACTCTCTCCATTATTCACGTTTCCGGGTTATTTTTCGGATCAACCAAGGCGTGGCCGAGGTAATCACGGTCGCGGTTGGCCACCATGAAACAGGATCGCGAGACGACATCTACGAAGTTGTCCAGCGACTGGTCCGGAGCGGCATTATCGACATCGAAAGACTATCCGATCCCAACCCGAATGCGAACGAATAGAAAGGTAAGCCGTGAGCGACGCCGGGACGCTGGCACGCTCGGGGGTCCATGACAGTTTCTGCGGCCAGCGCTCTGGTTAGCCGCGACCCACAGGGGAGCGCGCACTCGACGCGCTCCCCTGTGGGTCGCGGCTAAACGACGGAATCGGTAGTCGTTTGGAAGGCAATTGCCTCACGCGCCCGCTCGTTCTAGACTGCCGAACTGTACCGGAGCACCAGGAAACTTCACGGAGGAATCTCGTGCAGGTCTACCTCGATCTCGTCCGCAGAATCCTGAACGAAGGCGTTACCAAGCCTTCCAGGACAGGCGTCGACACTCTCAGCCTTTTCGCCGCGCACTATCAGGTGGACCTCGCCGACGGCTTCCCGCTGTTGACGACCAAGAAGATGAACTGGCCGGCCGTCCTTCGCGAGTTGCTATGGTACCTCTCCGGCGAGAACCACATCCGAAACCTCCGCGAGCACACGAAGATTTGGGATGCGTGGGCCGACGCGGACGGCAACCTCGACACCGCTTACGGATATTACTGGCGGCACTTTCCCAGCGCGACCCGCGACGAGCAGGGCCGCTGGCAGGTCGAGGAGATCGACCAGATCCGTTACGTCATCGACGCGATCAAGACCGACCCCAGCACGCGCAGGCTGGTCGTCACCGCCTGGGAGCCGGGCAACGCCACCACAAGCAGGCTCCCGCCGTGTCACTACACATATGCCTTCCACGTCGCGGCCGGCCGGCTGAATTGCCATCTGACGCAACGATCAGGTGACGTGGCCCTCGGCATACCGTTCAACTTGGCCGCTTACGCCGCGCTCACGCAGATGATCGCCCAGGAATGCGACCTGAGCCCGGGCCTGTTTGCCCACACGATCGTCGACGCCCACATCTACACGGCCCGCCCCGGCGATGCGACGGTCGCACACGACCACGTCGCCGGCCTGAAAGAACAGCTCCAACGCGAACCAAAGCCGCTGCCCCGGCTCGAAATCGCCCATAAACCGCTGGACGAGTTGACGTTCGACGATTTCCAACTGATCGGCTACGAGTGCCACGAGCCAATCCGGTTCAAGGTTGCGGTTTGAAGATGATAGCGAATTGCGAATTGTGAAACGCAAGTGGTAAGCAGTCAATGAAACGCCAC
Organism: Phycisphaerae bacterium; assembly: GCA_030593565.1. Taxonomy (GTDB): domain Bacteria; phylum Planctomycetota; class Phycisphaerae; order UBA1845; family UTPLA1; genus JAFGQA01. The sequence goes on from JAUVGW010000034.1 coordinate 19,404, forward strand.
ACACGGGCCCACGGATTGCGATCTGTGGGCTTGGTTTGAAAACGACGACCCCATGAAGACCATCATCATCGTTGCCATGACCCGAGACCGCGTGATCGGCAAGGACGGTCGAATCCCCTGGCACGAGCCTGACGACCTTAAGCATTTCAAACGCACGACGACCGGCCACGCCATCATCATGGGCCGTAAGACCTACGATTCGATCGGCAGGCCGCTACCCGGCCGACGGAACATCGTTATCACACGAAATCCCGACTACGCCCCCCCGGCGGTGCAATCGTCAATCATCAATCAGCAATCGTCCATAGACGTGGTTCATTCGCTTGACGGCGCCCTGGACCTGTGCCGCCGGCGCGATGAGAAAATGGCTTTCATCATCGGCGGCGCCCAGATCTACGAACTGGCCCTGCCCCTCGCGGATGAATTACTCGTCACTCAAATCCCCAATGCCGTCGCGGGAGACACATTCTTCCCAGAATGGAAAAATGGCGACTGGGAGCAGACCGCCGAGACCGAGGCCGGGCATCTCAAAGTAGTGACGTTCCGCCGCGTGGGGAATAGCGCGTGAACCACGGGGGGCCGACGCTACATCTCGCGGGGCTGACGCGCCGGGGCCGATTCTGTCATGGACCCAGCCGACCAGACTCGCGAGGAGCGGCCGGAGCGCCGTTCAACAATGCGATCAGTACGGGCCGGAGGGCATCGGCGAACAGGCGGTGGCCCTCGCTGCTGAGGTGCAGGTCACCCGGTAGATAGAGCGCCGTGCCGCGTCGGTGCTCGTTCCGGAAGCTCGCGAGGGGGCTGACGGTCGGAATGTGATGTTCGGCCGTGAACTCGTTGATGAGCCGATACGGCTTGTCGATGTCGAAGTCGTCGACTTCGTAGTGGGTGTAGGCGATCGATCGGACGAGTTCGTCGGGCTCGACCGTCTGCAACGCGGGGATCAGCGCGACGAGCAATCGCGCCCCGTGTCGGCCGACGAAGGCGTCGGCCGTCAAGATATCGTCGCTGAGTTGTTCCATGGCGCGTCGGACGGTGGAGGGGTATTCCCCGATCGCGGCGTGCAGGTTGTCGTCCAGCATCTCGAACCCCGCTAGGTCCTCCTTGAGGCCGAGCCGCACGGCCGTGCGGGCGAGTGTCTTGTTCCCGTTGACGGCCTGTTGACAGGCGGCGTACAGGTACGAATGTTCGACCAGGAAACACTTGATCGGTCGCAGTATGCCTGCGTTGTTCTGCGCGGCGGACGCGGACGGCACGGCGGTGTCGGCGGCGCTGCGGGCATTCGGGCCGTCGGGTGAAGGCCGCCGGTCGAAGTCGATCACGTCATTCTGGCACAGTGCGAGTACGACAATATCCGGCTGGAACTGCGCGCCCAGGCGCTGGTAGTAGCGGAGCTCGGTCCTGATATTGAAACCCGGCACGGCAAGATTGATGACCTCGGTATTCGGCAACGACCGTTCGAGGTATTCGGCGAAGCACCGGCCCTCGGAGACGCCGTGGCCCCACGCCATGGAATCGCCCAAGACCACCACGCGGCGGATGCCGGGTCGGCGTGCGATCGGATACTCCCGGCCGCGCAGCCCGAGGCTGTTGGTCGTGAACGACGCGCCATATCGCGCGTATTCGACGCGGGTATTGGGGAGCGGTATCCAGCCGAGTTCCACGTCCTTGTGCATGAACTTCCAGAACTCGAAGCGGATCTGTCGTTGGTCCGACCGGTCCGTCACGATGCGTAGCACCAGTTCGAACGCACCGCACGTCACGACGATCGCTAAAGCAGACGCCAACAGTCCCATGAGCAGACGGCGGCGCCTCGACCGACGCGGCCGAGCGTGCTTCTGGGAAACCGATGCGGCGGACGTGCCGTTGCCAACCTGAACCTGCTGAGAAGAGCCGGTCAATGTTGACGTTCGGCGTGGGGCTTTGACAACCTCAGGTGTGCAAACCTCAACGGGCATGAACAAAGCCTCCGGGGCACCGGCCGAGTCCCTCGCTCGTCATATCGGTTGACAGTGGTAGACGGCTGAACACGTTTCGACAGGCGCAGTCTGAGCCGGGGCGTGCCGCCTTCAGAGCCGGGGCGTGTCGCCCCGGACCGGCTCGACACGAGCCGGCTCTGATTCCTAAAACGCATAGTCCTTGGCGTTCCAGAAGAAAACCATCGCGTTGAATGCCGCGTGGAACATCATGGCTAGAAGAACCGACCGCGTCACGTTGCCGAGGCGAGGTCGCCGGGCTTCGTCATCGGCCCGTCGCCAGGCGGCCACGACGCCCGAGCAAGCGACCGCCGTGCAGGCGACGTGGAGGAGCGTACCGCCGATCCAGCGCCACAGCAGCAGCTCGAGCGGCGGCGTCTTTGTGATCATCTGGAAGCCCGTCGTCATCGTGTTGAAGCCTGCCGCATACAGTAGCGCGGTGAACATCGCGGCAAACCAGATTTGATTCCCGCGCTTGATCAGAAACGGCTTGATCTCGACAAACAGAAGGATCGGGAGGATCTTGGCGGCCTCCTGCACCACCGGCACGAAGACAATCACCGTGCCGACAAACGGCAGGCCGATCCAGACCGCCGCGATCATGGCTGCCGGCGTTGCAACGAAGGCGCCGATCACCGCCACAGTCAACACGTACGCCCAACTCCGCCGCGAACTGACGGCCTCCTGCTTGCGGCGATACAAATCCGAGAAGCTGGGCACGCCGGGCGGAGGCGGGCGATAGATGTTGACGTGGCCGCACTCCGGGCAGCGCCGGCCCGTCACCAGACCGCGGAGATTGTAGCCGCATTCGGCGCAGCTCCAGTCCCGGTCAATCGTCTCGGGGGGGCGGCAAGGCAGGATGTCCGGCTCGTCGAAGACGGAATGGCTGGCAAGGTCATCGGCGGTGTCTCGTGGTCCGGCATGCCGCTGCGCACGGTCGGCCGCCGCTTCCGACGGGTCAGTCTGTGCCGGCTCGTTCCGCCACTGCGGCTCGTTGTCGATTGAAGGATCGTAGTCGGATTTCGACATGGGCGGGTTGCCGGGGGCTACTTGCGGACGACGGCGGTCCCGTAGGCGTAGATCTCGACCGCCATCGCGCCCTTCTTGCCACGCATCTGGGAGATGCTGCTGAACGAAAAGCGAACGTTCCAGACTTCCTGGGCGCCAAGCGCTTCGGCCCGTTCGATCATCCGCAGGAGCGCTTCGCGGCGGGCGCGCAGCATCAGCGTCCTGACGGCCTTCATTTCACCGCCGACGAGGTTACGTATCTGGGTCGCGAAGGTCTTGAAGTAATCCGTCGCGATGACGACCTCGCCGTCGACGAGTGTCGCCTGCTTGACACTTGTGGGGTCCGTGACGCGTTTCAGGTTCGAGATGGAGATGTGCCCGACGGCGGCCTCGCGACGGTCGAGGTTCCGCAGATGTCTGCGCTCGACATACCCCCCCACGGAGATCCCCAGAACGATAAGGAGCAGGGGAACACCGAAGCTCAGGATCATGTCTAACGTGGACACGAATCATCTCCATTCGCCGGCCGACATGTCTGCCGGCGCAGCGGCCTTCTAGGGCTACTCGACAGCCACGGCGGTCCCATAGGCGTACAACTCCGCAGCGCCCTGCGTGACGGCACTGGTGGTGAAACGGACATTGACAATGGCGTTGGCGCCGAGCTGCTGGGCCTGGGCGATCATGCGGCCCACCGATTCTCGTCGGGCTTCCGTCAACAGCTCCGTGTAGCCCTTGAGTTCACCACCCACCAGGTTCTTGAAGCCTGCCGCGATATCGCGGCCGAGATGCTTGGCGCGAATCGTGTTGCCCTGGACGAGACCTTTGACTTCGACAATGGTCCGGCCGGGAATCGTTTCGGTGTTTACGATGATCATAGATGGCACCGTCGCAATCTGCGTTCTGTTATTCGGCCCGATACGCGTTTCCCCGCGTTGGAGAATCAGGTGCAGGATGCACACGCGGACACTATCGTGCCGTCGATGGGAGCCTGGGTCAAGGCGCGACGTGAGGAACCGGCGGCACGGGGTTCGTGACAGTTTCGGCGTTCGTGTTAAGCGGTCAGGTGGGGTGGCATGGGTAACGAACGACACGCCCTGTAAGGGCGGGGCGTTCATTACCCGTGGGGACGGGCTGGAATGGATGCCCACGGGTAGACTCCGCCGCCGGCGGCTCCGTTTACCCATGCCACCCCGCCGAATCTGTCATGTACTTGGCGGCACGTATGCGTCGTGGCCCATCTCGAGAAGCCTGTCGAAGGCTTCGGGCACCGGTGCGTCCAGCGCGATGGTTCCGTCCGAAACGAATAGCAGGCGTGTGCAACTGTGCAGCACCACACGCGGGTCGTGCGTCACCATCAGACATGCACCGCGCTTACCGTTTGGTTCGGTGTGCTCCGCAAGGACGCCGCGAATCGCATCGAGCAGGAAGACCACGTTCTCCCAATCCTGCCCGGCGAATGGTTCGTCCAGCAGCAACAATCGCGGGCGATGCAGGATGGCCGAGATCAGGTTGAGCCGCCGCTTCTGGCCCCAGCTCAGCCGGAATGGGTGGTCGTGCGTTCTGTCCGCCAAGCCGGCCTCGGCGAGCAACCGCGCCGCATGTTCTTCCACGGCCGGTCCCAACATGCCGAGGCTGCGGGCCGCGAAGACGGCTTCTTCGAAGACCGTCTCGGCTACGAGTTGGTGGTCGGCGTTCTGAAACACGAGGCCGACGTGCCGGGCGAGGCGGGAAACCGGCGTCTGTGGAATGGGCAGGTCGCAAGTGCGGATCGACCCGGCAGACAGCCGGGCCAAGCCCATCAGGCTGTGGAGCAGCGTGGTCTTGCCGCCGCCGTTCGGGCCGAGCACGGCGACGACTTCGCCGGGGCGCACGTCCAGCGAGATGCCGTCGAGAATGGTGTGGCCTTTCGCCTGGACCACGACGTCGGACAAGGCGACCAGGGGTCCGCCGATGGCAGGCTTTCCATCGCCCCCGTTGGGGGCTGCGGGCTCCGTGATCCGAGGACCCAGGGCTCGCTGCGCTTCGCCCTGGGCTTTATTCCGCCGCCGCTCCGCGGCTGGATTTCGCTGGCGCTCCGCGGCTGGGATGTGGCACCGAAGTCCCGTCGGTGTCCCGTCATGAACTGGAGCAGGTGTCTCG
>JAUVGW010000275.1 GCA_030593565.1 Phycisphaerae bacterium
ATCCATGCGAAGAGCTGGCTGGCGCACGACGGCTGCTGGTTTCTTGCGGCCGAAGAAACGTGTGGGATGGAGACGGCGATCGTTCTCGATACGCGGGCCTGTGAGCTCTTTACAGCCGCCGAGGCCCGGCGAATCATGAAGGCGTTCGAGATTCCGGAGGGCGGCGGCCTGGATGCGCTGGAACAAGCCCTCCGCTACCGGCTTTACGCGACCGTGAATCCACAGACCATCGAACGACCGAACGAAAACACGCTCGTGTTCAAGATGCTCGAATGCCGCGTCCAGAAGGCTCGAGGGCGCAAAGGGCTTCCCGATTTTGCCTGCAAACCTGTGGGCCTCGTCGAATACACCAAGTTTGCGGAGACGGTGGACCCGCGTATCACGACGCGGTGTTTGCAGTGTCCTCCCGATTGCACCGAGGGTAGCGGATATGTGTGTGGTTGGGAGTTCATGATGCGGGTTCTTGGAGAAACCCACCGTGATTAATCTGCCGGAAGTGAATCTCAGTATTGAGCCCCTGACGCGCATGCTATACGGAGCTATTCCGGGCAAGTTCCTTCTGATGGGTGTTGAACTCAAGGTGTTCTCACATCTGACGGAGCCGAGGTCAGCCGAGTTGCCGGCCCGCGAAATCAGCTCGCCCCCCGAGTACACGCAGTTGTTTCTGGACGGACTGGTGGCCAACGAACTGCTGTCCTCCCAGGGGTGGCGACGCACCTACTTGACTGTTCGGGCCTGTCCGCGGACATGAAAGGGCGGATCCTCTGTATGATCGCCGTCATCGGCGACGTCACGGTCGAGATAGGTGAGTGTACATGACGCTCGCAGACAGGCCCATCGCTATGTATCCGCGAGAGCGAACGCGTATAATCCTGCGACCGCTGTCATCCAGGACCCATTTGTGCGGTCCGAGCCAAACCAGCGGGAGGGAGAATTGATGGACCTTGATCCGGTTTTTCTTGCTCGCGCACAGTTTGCCCTGACCATTGCTTTCCACTACATCTTCCCACCGCTGTCGATCGGCCTGGGTATGCTCATGGTCATCATGGAGGGGATGTACATGGTGACCAAGGACGTGCGGTACGAAGTGATGGCGAAGTTCTGGACCAAGATCTTCGCCCTCATCTTCGCGATGGGCGTGGCCTCCGGCATCGTGATGGAGTTTCAATTCGGGACGAACTGGGCAACCTATTCGCGGTTTGTGGGCGACATCTTCGGATCAGCCCTGGCCGCCGAGGCCATCTTCGCATTCTTCCTCGAGTCCGGTTTCCTCGCGGTGCTGGTGTTCGGGTGGGATCGAGTATCGCCGCGGATGCACTTCTTCGCCACGGTGATGGTGGCGCTGGGTTCGATCTTCTCAGCGGTCTGGATCGTCGTGGCAAACTCATGGCAGCAGACGCCGGCCGGCTACCACATTGTGGGAGTCGGGCTCGATCGGCGCGCGGAGCTCACCGACTTCTGGGCGATGGTATTCAATCCCTCGGCAGTCGAGCGGCTGACCCACGTGATCATCGGGGCGTTCATTCTGGGCGGCTTCTTTGTGATGAGCGTCTCGGCGTACTACCTGTTGAAGGGGCGGCACGAGGATTTTGCCAGACGGAGCTTTGGCATCGCGTTGCCGTTCGCGGCGGTCTTTTCAATTGCGGCGTTGTTGTCAGGCCACAGCCAGGCCGTCAACGTCGCCAAGACCCAGCCGGCCAAGCTCGCCGCGTTCGAGGGCCATTTCACCAAGATCGATGGTGGGGCACCCCTCTACATCTTGGGCATTCCCAGCGAGGAACAACGGCGCGTTCGGGGCGGTGTCGCGATTCCCGGCATGCTGAGTTTCCTCGTGCACGGCGACTGGAGCGAGCCGGTCACGCCGCTCGACGATCCGGCCATCCTCCCCGAAGGGCACGTGATGGCCGCCGGCGAGACGCTCAGCGATTATTGGCCGCCGGTGAACGCCTGTTTCCAGCTATACCACTTGATGGTTGGCCTCGGGATGCTGTTCATCCTGCTGACAGTTCCGGCCCTGGTTTTGCGGTGGCGCGGGACCTTGTTCGAGAAGCGCACGCTACTATGGGTGTTCGTGTTCGCTGTCATCGGGCCGATCATCGCGAATCAGGCCGGCTGGGCGGCAGCGGAGATCGGCCGGCAACCCTGGATCGTCTACGGTATGCTCAAGACCGCCGACGCGGCCTCCAAGGCGGTGTCCGGAGCCGAGGTGCTCACGTCAATCATTTTGTTCAGTTTGATTTACCTGTCGCTGCTGGTGGTCTGGATCTATGTCATGGACTCGAAGATCCGCGTCGGGCCGGAGGAGTTGGAGGCCGGCCCCCCGTCTGCAGCGAGAGAACGCTGGCTCAATGCCGCCACCCGACGGGCCGATGCCTCGACGGGCGACTCCGTGACCGAAGTCCCAGGGGAAGACCGCTGAGGGACGTCTTGAAAAGGAGATCTACACGACATGGACCTGAATCTCCTGTGGTTCATCCTGATCGGGGTGTTGCTGACCGGGTACGCCATCCTGGACGGATTTGATCTGGGGGTGGGCATTCTGCATCCCGGGGCGCGCAATGACCACGATCGGCGGATCCTGATGAACTCCATCGGTCCCCTGTGGGATGGAAATGAGGTGTGGCTAGTCACGTTTGGCGGGGCGCTCTTCGCCGCGTTTCCCCACGCCTACGCGACGGCGTTTTCGGGATATTACCTGCCGTTCATGTTGCTTCTGGTCGCGCTGATCTTCCGGGCGGTATCGATGGAGTTCCGCAGCAAGCGCGAGTCGCCGACGTGGCGGCGGTTCTTCGATGTCTCGTTCTGCGGCTCCAGTGCCCTGGCCACATGGCTGTTCGGTGTCGCTGTGGGCAACTCGATGATCGGCATTCCTGTGGGCGCAGATCGGGAATATGTCGGCGGGTTCTTCAACCTACTCGGGCCATTCCCGGTCCTGGTGGGCCTGTTTGCCGTCTCCATGTTCGCCATGCACGGGGCGATCTACCTGTCCTTGAAGACCGATGGTGCGTTGCAGAAGCGCGTTCATCGGTGGATGTGGCGTACGTTTTTCGTCTTCGTCGCGTTTTTTGTGGGAGTGACAGTTTACGCAGTGGCGGCGGTGCCGTCGGCGACGCAAAACTTCAGGCAGTTCCCGTGGGCGTGGGCCGTCGTGGTCCTGAACGTGCTCGCTGTCGCCAACATTCCCCGGGCCATCCACCACGGCCGGCCGCTCTATGCGTTTGTCACATCATGCTGTTCGATCGCCGCGTTTGTCTTCCTGTTCATGGTCGCTCTGTATCCGAACCTCATCGTCTCTAGCTTGAATCCGGAGTGGAGCCTGGACATATATAACGCCGCATCATCCCCCAAGACGCTCGGGATCATGGCCATCATCGCGCTGATCGGCATGCCGTTCGTCCTAACGTACACAGCCATCATCTACTGGGTGTTCCGAGGCAAGGTCGAGCTGGGAAAATTCAGCTACTGAGGCCGGAGTGCAGCTTGCCTGGGAAGATGTTATAGCATTTCACGTTTGTCTGTAGCGGCCGACGCCCCTGTCGGCCGTCGAAAACCGTTGGTATTCAACGTCCGACATGGGAGTCGGACGCTATACCATTATGTGAAATGCTCTAGTTTGCTGCGACGGCCAGAAGCCCTGACGGAGGGTGCGGTCCGATCAAGAACAAGGCACGCGGACGAGATAAGGGGCGGCATGGGTATAGCAGCCCGTGGCAAAAGTAATGTAGCGGCCGACCCCCGGGTCGGCCGAGCCCGTGAGCGGCTGTTTTCCCGTACTCTCCGGCCGACACGGGGGTCGGCCGCTACAGTCCATGGGTGCAGCCGACTTTTGCCACGGACTGATAGCTGAAGATGGGCGAGGCTTCTGCTTTCCGTTGCATTTGACGCGACGTGGTTCCACGCGGCCGGGCTGGACCGGGCTCTACTCCATCACACGGACCCGGTGTGACGGGGGCAGGCATTGTGCCGCTTCTGATCCACATGGCAAGTGCGATTGAAAAACTACGCACGATCAGACCGCGACCGACGGCAGTCACGCGGCGCTTCTGAAGTAATGTCGCAAGAGACCGCCGATGAGTCGCTTGCTTCGAACCGGCCTGTCGGGCCAAGGCAAAGCGGGACCCCTCCGCAATGCTCAACTGGCATTGATCACCAAGCTGTATAACGAACGTGGCATCAGTCGTTTCTGCGTGGATGTTTCCTGGAGAGGTGCTGGCACGTGGCAGTGCCGTTTGCCCCGTGTGCCTGAAAGACCTTGTACGCGCTACGCAAGCCGACGCCGAGCACAGGTCGCGTGCGCTCACCGCACGCAACCCGTGTCGGCGCCAGTCACACGTAGAACACCTCATCTGCCGACCACCATTCGCGACCACAGCGCCTCGTAGCGAGCGAACTGGCCCGGGAGGGCTCCCGTCACGCGCGGTGGGGGTCCACCATGACACTCCTCGAACGGCTCGACACATGTCAGCCCCGAGGCTGTCTTGGCCCCGGCTTCTGGTATCCATCGCACTAGCCGGCGGTTGGATCGTCGATTCCGAGGGGCATCCAGAAGCCGGCGTTGCCGTGGCAACTGGTGCACTGCAGAGCTTCCTCTTTTGGCGCTACCTCGTGGTTGATGCTCAGGTACATCAACGTGTTGACGAATACATACTCGCCGCTGTACTCCTGGCCAGCGTAGGCTGCTCCCTCTGCCACGGCCAGGCCCCAGTCAAACGAAACCCAGTAGGGATTCGGGCCGGGACCAGTCCCGAACAAGTGAGGCACGAGCATCCGCTGGTTGACCGAATCAGCCGGCTGTCGACCGACCATCTTCTTGAACGGATAGATCTTCGCACCCTCGGTTGCGGCGGTGGCGGTCGGAACGGCAAGAACGACAGGATCTGCTTCTGTACCCGCTTCAGTGTACGTGTCGCTGACGTTCACGACCATACGAGCCCACTCCCCATCGAACCACAAGTACGTGGGTGTGACGTTCATACCCCATTCGAACCTGCCCTTCTTCTTGCTGTACGTCGATCGGTTGAATTGGAGTGGAACGTCCGTGCGGTCTTCACCGGCCTCATCCCAGTACCAGGCTACATTCGTAGCCATGGTGCGCGCAAACGTCGGAATGTGGCAGACCTGACAAGCCACGGTGGCCGTGTGATTATTCAGCAGGGGGTTTGCGCTATGCAGATCGGCTTCGTTGTGGCAATCGGTGCAGGCCACCTCACCCTCGTTGCTGTGCAGCGCCGTGGTGCCGGCGATCTTGTGATTCTGCGCAACGTGACATTCCTGGCAGGAGTAATCGAGTCCGCCCATGTGGACGTCCTGCTCATTGGTTGCCTCGTTCAGGTCGGTTGAGAGATCACCGTGTTTGACGTTGTTGTCGCCGCCGGCGAAGTAATGACAAAGCCCACAGTTGGCGCGGGTTGGCTTGCCAACGTTGTACGCCACCTCGTTGAGTTCAGACATCTCGGTCACGGGCACCACTTCTCCGTCGACCAAGAGCGATGCGGGACCGCCACCGCCGCCGGAACTCGGGTGCTTGCGGTACGTACCCGTCGTATCGTGGCAGATGAGGCAATCGATGTTCTCAGGCAAGTCGAAGAACGTGTCCGTGTCGATTCCTGACTTCCAACCATTGCTGATGTGACATTGCGTGCAACGACCCTCGTTGCTACTGATAGCCACTCAGTAGTTGTTGATGAAATCGACTTTCCCGTGGATTTCACCCTCAAGGCCTGCGACGTTGGCGACCGCTCCGCCCCAGTTCCAGTGAGCGGTCTCCATAATGTCCGTAGCGTGATCGGAATGGCAAGTCAGGCAGGTCTGCGTTCCCTGGTAGTCGGGATTGCCGAGATTCTCGGTGAAGAGCGTCTCGTGCGAGACGTCGCTTGGCTGAGGCAGGAGCTGAAGCAGCCAGCCGCAGCCTGCAAGGCTGGCGAGGGCCACCCCGGCTGAGCCGATGAGTAAGAAACGTTGTTGTGTCCGTCTGAGCATGTGTGTTCTCCTTATCTCTGGACGATTTACCGTGACAGCACATTACATACGACGTTGCCGCAACCGTGTCCTCGACTGTGTCTGGAATCAAATGCCCCAGACATGAACGCGGTACGACCAAGACCTCACATTCACAGAATTTTCTATCCAAGCACCAACAGTGCATCTCGCCGAGAACCCTGGCCGTTTGCCCGGTCCCTCGTGCCCTTCTTCCTCCATCCGCCTGCGAAAGGGCGGGCTCTGGGGGTTTCTGCGCAATCCCATTTCCTGCCCCGCGCGAATCGCCAGATCTGTCGTTCGGTCCCGCCGGTCATCCGGGCCGGGTGAGCCGTAACGGCATACCAAAGCCCTGGATCCACTTGAGGACTGCTCGCACGGCGCAGCTACCGCGAAGCGGAGAACGGAATGCCTCGAAGCGAGTCTTGTCTGCATGGCGTTTCCGGATCTCCAGCCAGGAGGGCTGCGAAACCGCATTTCTCCCGCGCATTTTTCAAGCACCCGCCGGCCATCGGCGCGTGAGCCGGCGCCAACACGCCGTCCCCGCGAGGCGGCCATGACAACAGATCTTCTGATTCTGACCTGTATAGCTCATGAAGTCAAGAGGTATTTCAAGGAGGGTCCAGCCGCCACATGCGGCTCGTTGTCGGGGCCCTCGCCGTTGCGAAAACGCGTGCCAAACCCAATTTCACCGCCCAAGCAGCTTGATTTCTTGGATCTGCTGCGTGATGATGAGGGTGGTACGTGGGGGCAGAGGAACCTCATGATCAAGACTCGACAAGTAAGACGCATCCCGTTCAAGACACTTGAGCAGGTGGCTCCGGTGTTGAGGGTTCTGGCCCACCCCCATCGCCTGCGGATCGTCGAGGTGCTCCTGCAGAAGCCGGTGCCGGTCACAGAACTGGCGGCCGAGGTGAAGTTGTCGCCCGCCGCAGTGAGCCAGCATCTTGGCCAGATGCGAGCCAATGGCATTCTGGCCTCGCGCCGCGAGGGTAAGAAAGTCTATTACGAGGTGATAAACCAGAACGCTGTGAATCTGATCGGCTGCATCATGACGCACGGCACGGGTCGGTAGGTATGGGTCCATGACAGTTTAGGCGGTGCAGCAATGGACGATCGAACAAACCCCTCGAAAGAATCGAATGAACACAGACAGGATCGAATGAACCCCCGAAGG
>JAUVGW010000048.1 GCA_030593565.1 Phycisphaerae bacterium
GTCAGACGGCTGACCGGGCACGATGTAGAAGCCGGCCCCGTCTCGTTCGGGATCCATCTTGCCGCGAAACTTCGCAGGCATCGCGAGACGGTTTTTGGCATCAATCGCATGTTCGTAGTAGCCTGTGAAAATCATGTTGTGCGTATCTGACGGCGTTCACCACTATCCACCACTTCATGGGCTGACTCTACATAACCCCCCACTCCACTTCAAGACGGAAACCTGTAGTTTCTTTCGTCAGAAGCAAGGAGAATGCTGGAACCTTCGTGAGCTTAGGAACTTGCGACCAGAAAAAAGATTTGCTGGTGCTGAGGGAGACGAAAATACGTTATGTGGCGCAGCTACCTCGCGAAATGAGCCGGTCGTAGGCGCCGCGCCATTGCCCCACTACATGTTGGATATTGTGCCGTTCCACTGCCAAAGCACGACCAGTCGCGGCTAGCCGATGCCCTATGTCGGCATCTAACAGGACCGCCTCCGTCGCGGCTGCGAAACCCGCGATATCGCCGGCCCGGCAAAGCAGCGCCCCCGCCTCACCACCGACCAACTCCCGGACGGCCGGAATATCACTCGCAACAACCGGGCAGCCACACAGCATCGCTTCAATAACCACATTCGGCGAGCCTTCCGTCCGTGACGGAAACAGCAAACAGTCTGCTGTCTTCATCCAACCCGGCACGTTCTCGGACCAAAGTGCCATGTCGATGACACCATCGAGCCGTCGCCGCCGAATCATCGCGGAAATAGCCTCTCGCTCCGGCCCATCCCCAATCAGCACGACTCTTAGCGCGACCCGCCGCTGGCGCAAACGATCAATCACCCCCACGAGCGTCACGAGGTCTTTCACGGGATCCATCCGCCCCGCCCACACGACCAACGGCACGTCCTCCTCGATGCCGTGGTCTCGGCGTCGCACAGCCGGTGCCGCATCGATGGCCGCGATATCCAGCCCGTTCGGAATGACCATGACACGGCTCGACGGAAAACCGAGATCGGAACAGACATGCCGGGCCACGGCGGCCGAATTCGCCACATGCAAATCGGACGCGCCGGCCGTCAGCGATTCGAGCCACCGGTGCCAATGACGTTCGATTTCGATCGTCACGGTGGACGTGAGGACAGGCCTCGGTCGATCGAGCCGTCCAACCAGCCGGGCCGCCAGATTCGCGTGAAACAGCGAGCTATGAATCAAATCCGGTTGAATCCGGCGGACGTGCCGCGCGAGGCGCGCGATGCACGCGACATCGAACGCGCCGCCGGCGTCACACGCAAACGTCTCGATGCCGACAGCCTCCAACTCCGCAGTCAACGGACCCGGCGGTGCCAGGCATCCGACAATCGGCTCGACGTCGAATCCCCTCAATTGGCAAGCAAGCCGAACCAAACGCAACGGCAATCCGCCACGCTCCAGATCGGTCGTCAACATCATCACGCGTAACATAGGGTAGGATCACCAACCTTGGACGGACCGCCGAACGCACGATTCCTCCGTTAGTATCTTAACCCTACAGCGCAAAGTCGTCTTGTTCACCGGATTCCAGCCGCGGAGCGCCAGCCGATTCAAGCCGCGGAGCGGCGACGGAATAAAGCCCAGGGCGAAGCGCAGCGAGCCCTGGGTCCTCGGATCATAGATCCCACAGCCCCCAACGGGGGCGACGGAAGGACTTTGCGCTGCAGTGTTAAACTAACCGTTTCTTGCGAAGAAGAGCCGCGGACTTCAGCCCGCGAGGACGTACGTCACGAGCCCTAGGATGGCCATGTTGGCAGTGGCGTAGGTGACGAAGTTGTCCAGCCAAGCGTTGAACTCGGCATCGCCGCCGGGGATGGTGGCCGGCATCGGAGGGCAGCCATCGCGTGAGAACATGGCACGCGGCAATAGCGGCAATACATGCTCTGTACACCGTGTCAATACGGCCGCACGACGTGCAGTTCTTCGAAGACCGCAAAGTGCTTCTCATTCAGCGTTGCGATCGGAAGGCGCGTGCGCAGACCCGTCGCCGCTATCAGGCAATCCAGCCAGCCGACGCCGTGCGAGAGTCGGTAGCGTTTGAACAAGTCGATCGAGAGAACGGAATCCAAGGTGTCGACAGGGTGAATCCGGAACTCGCCGAAGAAACGGTCGATGGTCTCCAACTCCTGCCGGTCCCGCGCTCCGGCAAGTACCTCGGCCACAACGACGACATGCGTGGCAAGCTCGCCCGCTCGACGCGCGGTCTCGAGAAACTCGGCAGCTTCCGTGTGGCCGCGGAGGTAGTCGATCACCACTGAGCTATCCACGACCATCTCAGCCATCGCGTCGGCGCTCTTCGAGTTGCCTGCGGAGTCGTCGGGATGCTTCGGCAGGGTCGCCCAGATCCTCGCGCTGCCGCCAGATTCCCAGGGCGGGATGGCGGAGCAGGCTCTTGCCATTCTCGTCCAACGCCCGGATCTGCACAGCGGTCCCATCGGCCAGCTTAGCGCCGCCGTCGAGCACGATCACCCCGTTTTGCACGATTCCCCGGTAGGTCATTTTGCGTTCACTCCACAGGTTATTATATCGCTCAGCACCAGCTCAGTCACCCGGAATCGCGCCCCCGACCGGATAAAAACGCTTCCACACACCACGTGGCGGATTGTCTGGAGCAGGGCTGTCAGCTATCGAGTGGTGTTCTACGCCGCCTGGGCGGTCATGATCGGCGTCAGGTCACCCGCCGAGTGGCCCATGACAACGCCATCATACTCTGAGTCAGTTCCCCGACCGCGTCCTCCCTTCTTTCGCCATTCATCATTCGCAATTCGCCATTCTCTTCCGCCAGGCGTTGAACGCGGCGTCGCCGTCGGGGATGTAGTCGGCCATCGGAGGGACTCTTTTGTGTTACTGGGGGCGGCGCTGCGCCCCCGGTTCCGGGTCAAATCCAGCCAGCCGGGATGATACAGGCGAGCGGCGGAGGGAGCAAGGGCGATTTGCGGGGCAACCGCTTCATCCCAACAGGCCAGTCAGGGCGCCTCGTGAACGTTTCTATCAGTCGGAACATCCCTGCCAGTGACTTCGCCACTTGGAAGCACGGCGCCCGGCTTGTGGTTCCATCGTGTTTCGCCATCGAGTAGAATAGTCCGGTGCCGGACGGCCATTAAGGATCGTGCGCTGCGGGCAGGGGAGTCGCTCCCGCGCCTGGTTCCTGTAGTATGTTCCGCGTGGGAGGCCCGAGTCGAGTGGTAAAGCAGACGATGAGTCGTTTCCTGTCAAACGTCGTTAACGTGCTTATGTGGATCGTCGCGCACCGGGAAAGGGGGTCATGGTTGTGGACACTGCCTCCGTTGTCTCTGGGAATCATCGCCCTCTTCTGTCAGTTCCCGCATCGACACGCAGGCGTACTGCTGCACGTTTTCACGCCCCCCATTCTCCTCGGGATCGTGTGGCTAGCTATCGGTTCATACCTGATCGATTCTGCGCTCAGCAGAGCATCGGCATTTGAGAAGCATGCTCGATCCCTCTTGGGCGAACAAGCGGCGGAGACTGCCGGCGCGGATCGACAGCGAGAGAGACTCATGGCCTCTGGACGACATTTGATTGCTTCCCTTTTCTTCATACTTCCGGTTGGCTCTAGCATGGTGATACTGCTGGTATCCGAAGATCGCATGCTTGGCTTTCTGTACCCTGTTGTCTTGACGCCAATCCTCTACTACGCGGGGTTCGGAATCTGGGGGTCTTGGGTCATTTCGAATGCGGTTAAAGGAGTATGCCGAGAGACAAGAGGACACCTAGACTTGTTTCATCAAGACAATCTCGCGGGCTTGGCGTTTGTGCGTCGGTATTCCGACGCAACATCCGCAATTATGATGAGCGGATTGCTCGTAATTCCCATGGCAACGTTCATGCTCACACAGGGCTACAGAATGGCCTCGAAAGGAAGTTGGATTGGTCTGACAGTTATTCTGCTTTCGGGCCTTGCAGTGTTGATCTGGCTTGGCGCCACATCATTCATAGGCATACAGGGCCGGCTCGCCATTTCCCGAGCCCTCACCGAATTGCGCGACCGTACGCTCCGGGAAATCGTCTCAGAGAGGGAGCAACTGCGCAAACTCGGCGCGACAGCACCCATGTCTCGAACACATCGGGAACGGGAGGAAACGGCTGCCCTACGGCTTCCAACCGGTTTCATCCTTGGGTCGGGAGCATGGCGAGAAATTCTTCAGTTCCACTTGGGTGTTGCGACTGCGCTCGCAACAGTTATCTTGCAGAGTTGGCTGACTGCGACTCAATGAAGCAGGCTTCTCTTGCCCCAATCATGGGCCACTGTTGATCATAATCTGATATTGACACAGAGCTTCTAGAGCCATCGCAGTCGTGAACGCAGACGACAACCACACAGGCTCAGTACCGTCCTCCAATCGTCCAAGGAAGAACACGCCGGGTGCCCACGCACCGGTAACAGGATCTTGCTCGGAGGCCAAGTAGTCGATCGCGCCTCGAACGATATCGGGTTCTCGTTCTGCGGCCATCAGAGCCAGCGACGCAAATGCTGTGTTGAGGTGGGGGTCTCCGCGATCCCAGAAGTACTCTCCATTTGAACGCGATTGTACGCTCCCAAGAAGATCATCCACGAGAAGCTCTACCGCAGGCTCCAGACCCGTCACACCGCCTTCGGTGTATGCCCGTGTCACAAAGTAATGCAAAGCGACGTTGTCGGGATAATACAAGCTGAGTTGGTCTGAGTTCAGCAGATAAGCCCCCGATGCGATGGCTTCGTTGATGATCGCGATCGCCTCTGAAACCCCTGGCGTGTCGAGACGTCCGTACCGACCCAACACAAAGAGGACGTTCGCATTAACGAGGATGTCAACGTCATTCGGTCTGGGATCGGCGGGATCATCCCGGTACGCCAGCCAAGTCAAGAAAGCGCCGCTACTGTCAGGAATCCATGATTGCTTGTTACGCTGGGGGACTTGTCCAAGATCACGCCAGTCACAGAAGAACTGCTCTAACGCAGCCTGCGCCGATGGCCCACCATCAAGAATAGCGTTATCCAACAACGCGGCATAGACGACAGCCGTAACATCCGCGTCAGTAGGAATCGCGAAGTCTCTTGGAAAAAACGAGAGATTCGCGGGAACTCGGTACCCCATGAACTCAGGACCGCCCCAACGGTGCTCGAACATGCTTGCGAGCAAGAGATCGCCTAACCTCCATCGCGGTTGTTCAACTGGCCAAAACCCAAATGTGTGAGCGTCCGGCATCCCGTCCTGTGCTTCAAACCGCAGCATGAATTGTATGGCTTGTGTACGCATCGTACGGGCAGCATCGACCTCAGCATCAGTCAATCCAAGAATGACTTGATTGGTGTCAGTTGCGAAGCTCAGCGCATGGTGTATGAAAGCCGGTGCAAAGGGGCTTATGTCTCGTATGTACGGTCCTTCCCGATTGAATCCGAAGCACTGAGGCCAATCGCCAGCATAGTCCATCCTGTTTCCTGTGCGGCGATCAACCGCGACTTGGGAGAAGTCGAGGTAACGCAGTGCCATGGAGATGGGTGAGAGTTGCTCACCTGGTGCCGGGGGCGCTGGGGCATAACACTCATCAGCGAATAGCCCGATGGCGCCACAGCCCGAGGAGGCAAGAACAATGATCGAACTAGAGCACATCACCACCATGATCACAGCAGCCCATGAGCCAACCCTGCGGGACGCGCCGGGGGCGGCGTGGACACCGTGCTTGGGTGCTGGAGCTGACGTCGAGTAAACTGCGGGGGCCGATCTCACCTCGGAAACTGTGCCTCCAGGACTCACAATGCTGCACACCTTATCCAAAACGCCTATTACGCGCAAGACAACCGGCTGAGGTACCGAATCTCGGCTTCTACGCCCCAATCGTCGCGCTGGCCGTTTCGCTCCACGGCCCCGCTTCGCCGCGGGTGCTGAGCCATCGTAACATGTAATGCGCCGTCTTCCCACCGTCCGGGCCAGTGAACTCGGCCACGGCGGGCGGGCGCGTGCTCAGCAGCAGGAAGCGGAGTTCGCCCGGATCGCTCAGTGGCCCGGCCCGCGCCGTTTTCGAGATGCGACACCCTCGGTCAGGCCTTCAAAAAGTCTGCAACGTCGATGCCCGCCTCACGAAGGATAGCCCGGAGCGTACCCTCGGCGAAATCACGCGGGTGGTGCGGCAGGGTGATCTTGTGACCGGTGTTCGGATGACGCCAGATTTCGTGGCTTCCAGGACCCGGGCGGTCATACTGGTAACCGAACGCCCGCAAGCGCCGGGTGACCTCCCGTTACTTGAAACCAGACAAGCGGCCCACTACCGCACGCTCACGGGGACCAGTAGGTCGACCGTGCCGGCGGACACCAGGTTCGACAAAGCCGGCGGAATCGGGTCGCCATGATCCAGACAGGACTCGACGATCTTGCGGGCCAAACCCTGGGCAATCTCGGCAACCTCCACGACACTGCGTCCTTCGGCAACGAGGCCCGGGACGTCAGGACTTGTCGCGACGTATCCACCCTCGGCCAGGGGCTCGACGTGCAGTTTAATCGTTACCTCGTCCATTCGCAGTCACCCTCGATAAAGCCTGTGAGCTGGTAGACTTGTTTCATGGAAGCCTCTCCTCACTATCATATCGGAAGGGTAGCCAACACGCCAACCGCCGGGCCGATCACCCTGCTGATCGCTGACGGCTCGATCGAAGCTGACCGCTTCTCACGCCCCAATCGTCGCGCTGGCGGACGACCGCGTATCCGATCCCCACAAGCGCCGCGATCACCTCGCGCCCGGAGACGACTGGCAGCCTTGTCATTGATCGACCGAGACCTGGGCAACCTGGGGCGGAGAAGTCTCCGGGATGGGCTGGCCTAGCTCTTGAAGGTCTTCCAGGGCGAGAAGGATCGCTTCGCGAATATTGGCCAGCGCCTCTTCGCGCGTATCGCCCTGGGTGTAACACCCCGGAAGCGAGGGGCATTCAACGAAGAACCCGCCATCAGGTTGCGGTGACAGGATGACATGAAACGAGTGGCTCATACGACTGATTATAGCTCCTGAAGATGGCGAACACAACCTTAACCGTGAATCCGCAATCGACATGGCCGCAACTACGCGGCGGATTCCCGCTTCAACCATCGGGGCCGGGACACCATCCAGGCAAACAGCACAAACGCCGCCGTCGCGCAAACGCCCCAGACGATAGCCCCGCTGAGTTTATCGAGATCGAACCAATCGGGCGGAATGGGCGGCAGGGATGCGGATTCGTACCGAACCGTCCCACCCATGTTGACTTCGCGCTGGGCCTGCACAAGTTCGATCCTACCCTTCAATCCGGCCTCGTCCAAGTCGGTCCGTGCGATCTCAGCTTCCTTCGTCTCGATTTCCGCCCGGCGCGTCTGCAACTCCGCTTCGAGTTCCTTGTCGCCGCGCGAAATCCGGGAGTCCATCCTCACGAATGCATCGCTCAACTCCTCGTGGTGCCGCGTGGCACGCTCCTTCTCGTCCAGCAATCGTTGATGACGAACGGCCCACGCGTCGGCACGGGCTTTGCCAAGGTGCTCGATCAGCTTCTGCCGATGGGCCTCCTGCTTTTGCTCGATCCGCGGCGCCAGATCCCGCACCGCATTTCGCAAGGCTTTCAGTTCGCGATTATCCGCCGGAACCACGCCGCGGGCGGCCATGATCCAACCGACGCGGATCTCATGGCAAGTATGGGCCAGTTTCATCAGTGCGTTCTGGATGATCCTGCGCTTGGTCATCTCGGAGCCGGCCCGGCCGATCGCGTCCGCCTTCTTGGAGGCCGCCCCGAGCGTGGCAACCGATTCGCCATGAAACGCGCGAACCAGCATCTCCGCCTTCTGCTGATATTCAATGAGCAGATCCGCCGGGCCGCCCGCTTTCCAGCAGGCCGCCTTGGAAACCAGATCATCCCAGCCTCGGGAGAACTCGTTGAACTGCGCCACGCAGTCCTCGAGGTCCACGACGATTCGCTCCAGTTCGCTACGGATGTCCGTATCGGTCTGTTCCGCAAGTTGTCGGCGAACCTCGTCGCTGAAAGCCTCGATGGACGTCTGCAACAACGTCATCGGCGTTTGCGCTTCGGACATGGCCGTGATCAATACACGGTGGAAGCCACGGGCCTTCGCGTCCCGCTGTTCGAGCGCCTGCACCAAGACGGCATCCGAGGCGTAGGCCATCCGCAACTGCTCGTCACTGGGAACGACGGGCGTCGCCGGGACAGGCGCCTTCTCGAACGCCGCCAGTGCCTCCTTGGCCTTGTTCAAACTATCGAGCGCACCCGCCACCCGAGGTGCTAACTGCTCCTTCTCACGACGAGCACTGTCGAGTTCCTGCAACCTCGGATCGGTGGCCAGTGCTTTCGTCAGTCGCTCGTGTTCCTCCACAGCGGTTCGCCTCCGAACCTGCAAGGCCTCGAGTTCGGACTGAAGCCCGGACAGCCGAGCCTTGCGACTCTCCTCGGTGACGAGCGTCCGCCCGAGCGAGTCCTCGTAGGCCGCGGCCAAGGCGCCGATCCATCGTTGCGCCGAATCCCGCTCGGCCCATGGGACAAACGCCGACAACTCGACCGCGTCGCCCGTTGGGCTCATCGTGATTTTGATCGTCTCGGCATCGAGCAATTGCCTCAAATCCGCGCCGGCCACTTCCGAGGCAGCTTTCAATACCACCGGCTGCCATAAGCCCGCGCGGTGTTCCTCCGCCGTCAACGGCGTCGCCGAATCCGTGTCATTCAGCACCAGCCGGCCGCGCACGCAGGTCTCACCCGACGGCGAATACAAATACCCCAGTGCCGCCAGAAGGCCCAGGAAAAGCGCGGCCGCGATCACCCGGATCGGCCGAAACCTCCGCGCGACCTCCGGCGCAGACTCCCCGACAACACGAGCCACCTCGTCATCCGCCTCGCCGCAAAACTGTGGCACCGGCGTCTCGCCGGCCGCCTCGCTGTGAGCTGGGTCGTCCCCGGCCCGGTCCCTCACCGGCGCTTCCGAACCGCTGTCTTCCCTCTCGCCGGCTGCAATGGATTCTTCATCCGCATCTTCAGCAACGAGCACCGCGGCGGTCTGCTCATGAAATTCTCGAAGCTCGGTTTCGATGTCCCTGCGGCGCTCGCCCAATAACGCCTGTTCCTCCGCTATCGCCCCCTGGCGACGTCGCAAATCCTCGATCTGCTCATCCAGCCGCCCGCGAGCGATCGCCATCTCGTCTTCCATCGCACAGCGACGGTCTTCAATCTCCCGCCCCGCCTGTTCCCGCTGATCCCTGATCTCGGTTTCAAGGTCTGCCAGACGCTGCTCGATATCTTTCTCGACTTCTTCAAGACGCGCATCGCACCGCCCTTGCACCTCCGCCTCGCGCCGCTCCATTTCGGCCCGGCGATCGCTCAGGTCCTCCTCCGCGCGGGCGCGGGCTTCCTCCGCGAGACGCTTCTGAATGGCGGCGTCATCCGCCTCGGTCGTCACCTGCCGGGCGACCAGGGCCGCCTCATGCTCGCGCCGCTCGCGGGCCAGGTCCTCACGCTCCTTGGCGATCGTGGACTCCCCCTCCCGCCGCACCGCCTCAATCTCGGCCCGGCCGGCATCTACTTCCGCTTCGAGCTTCTTGCCGTGTTCATCGAGCACCGCCCGTTGTCTATCTAGCTCGCTGGTACGTTCATCGAGTTCACCCTGACGCCGACCGACATCGTCTTCCGCTTTCGATAATTCCGCCGCCCGTGCCGCCAGCGCCTGTCCATGCGCATCCAGCACATCTTCGCGATGGCGAAGCTCCTGCTGCTGTTCCTCCGCCTGACGCATCATCACCGCAACTTCATTCGCCGAATCACCGTGTGCCTCGTGTGTCGCCAGCATCTCCTCGCGCTGCCGCTGCAACTCGGCGTATTCCTGGTCGAGGCGATCCCGGAAGGATTCCAACTGGTGGGCGCGATCCGCCAGCTTGGATTGTCGCCCCTCCAATTCCCGGCGATCTTCTTCCAGGCTGCGGAGGCCTGCCTGGAACGTCCGCTGGGACTGCTCCAACGCCTCACTTTCTTCCCTCAGACGCACCTGTTCGACATCGAAGTGTTCGCGGTCATCCGTCAAACGCCGTTGCGACTCCTCGATGACTTCCCGCTGCTCCGCAGTCTCCGCCGCCTCGACCTTCAGCGCTTCGCGTTGGACCTCGACTGCGGTCGTTTCCTCCGCCAAGCGTTCCTCGTGGACCCGCTGGCGTTCGGCCTCGGCGTTCACCTGACGGCGCTGTGCCTCGGCCTCCTCGAGCCGCTCCGACAACGCCTCACGCGTTCGCTCAGCTTCTCCTTCCCGGGCCTCGAGCCGTGACTGTCGATCGTCAAGCATCCGCTCACGATCGCGCTGCGCGATCGCGTCGCGTTCCGCCTTCGCTATGTCGTCGTCCAAGGCCGACTTCCGCTCTGCCCACGTCTCCTTCTCACGCGCCAGCTCGTCCGCCTCGCGGCTTATGCCGGCGCGAGCCTGCCCGACCCCGGCTTCCTCGGCGGCAAGTCGATCCGCTTCTCGCTGGAGCCCCTTTTCTTGCTCGGCAAGCTGCTGCTCCTGCTCCTCAAACCGCTGACGATCGAGTTGAAGGCTGACCTGAGCCTCATCCAGCACTTCCCGATCCGCAGCCAGATCCAAACGATCCTTCTCCAACGAGGCCACTTTGAAACTGTGTGCGGCCTCGGATTCCTCGATGCGTGCCTGCTCGCGCTCCTGTTCCAACTTCGTCTGATCCAATCGCTGCGCAGAGGCCTCGGCCTCACGCATACGGTCGTCCGCCTCCTTCTTCCGCTGCTCGGCCTGCCGCCCCTGCTCGTCGGCCTCCTGCCGACGACTCTCCAACATCTGACGATGGGCTTCCAGACGGCTCCGCAACGACTCCATGTCATCCCGAGACCGCTCGAGCGCTGCGAGTTCCTCCTTCGACGATGTCACACGCTCATCAAGCGACGTCTCACGGCGGACCAGTTCGGCCTCACGAGATGCAGTTTCCGATTCCCGACGATCGAGTTCCGCCTCATGAGCATCCAAGCGAGCCAGCCGTTCGCGCTCTTCGATCAGTCCATTGTCGACCGCATCAAGCTCGGTTTGTCGCTGCCGGGTCTCCTCCTCGCGCGCCGTGATCGCCGCCGCCTGCCGTCGCAGTTCCTTCAAACGCGGCTCGACCTCCGCGAGCTTCCGGTCCAGATCCTCGCGATCCTTCTTGAT
Organism: Phycisphaerae bacterium; assembly: GCA_030593565.1. Classification (GTDB taxonomy): domain Bacteria; phylum Planctomycetota; class Phycisphaerae; order UBA1845; family UTPLA1; genus JAFGQA01. Next base: position 11,173 of record JAUVGW010000048.1, read on the forward strand.
CTCCAGCACCCGGGCATCGAGTTCCGCGGCAACACCCTGGTTCTCCTCGGCAGAACGCTCCATGGCGGATCGTTCCTGCTCCAGCCGCAGACGCTCGGTCTCGATACCCGTCTCGGCATCCTCGACACGGGCCTGCCACTGGGCCAGACGTTTCTCGCGAACTTCCATCGCGGCGGACAACCGGGCCAGTTCCTCGTCGCGACGAGCCGATTCCGTGTCTCGCTGCCCGGACGATTCTTCTCGCCGTTCTACCGATTCCTTCAGCGCCTGAACCGATTCCTCACGCTGCGCGACCGCCGCCTCGCGCTCGTCAATCAGTTTGCGCAAATCGGCTAGATCCGCTTCACGTCGGCCCGCAGCATCCTCCGATTCCGCCTGCTGCGCCGCTGCTTCTCTCGCTGCTTCCTCACGCTCTCGTCGCACCTGCTCCGCGGACGAGCGCCCCTTCTCCTCTCGCCCGGCCTGCCAATCTTGCCGCTCCTTCTCTAGCGCCTCCTCACGCGCGATCAACCGCGCCTCACGCGCATTCAACTCCCCCTCCAGAGCGCTCAGACCGGCCTCACCTCGCGACATCGCATCCGCACGGAAATCCAGATCTTCATACCGCGCCGCGGAATCCCCATCCAACTCCAACAGCCGAGCCCGGACTTTCTCCTCCAGCTCGGCTTTGCGACGGGCAAGTTCCTTACGCCCGGCCTCCTCGAGCTCCGCCTTTCGCTGCCTGATTTTGCTGAGATGGCCGGCGACGTCCTTCTCGCGCGCCGCGAGGTCCCTTTGGCGATCCTCCCACTCTGCCGCATGATCCTTCATCGCAGCTCGAGCCGCATGCAATTCGGCCTCACGCCGCTCGAGATCGGCCCGAGCAGCCTTCAGTTTGGCCCGCCCGGCGGCGTACTCCTCTTCTCGATGCAGTTTCTCAGCCCGTGCGATCTCGGCCAGTTCCCTCGCCTTCTCGCGCAGCTTCGTATGAAAGGCCCGAAGCCGATCCTTTTCCTTGGCCAACGAGCTTCTCAAACGCTTCGCCCGGAGTTCCAACGCCTCCTGAGCCCGGGCCACGCGATCACGCAGCGCGGATGCTCGCTGGTCAAGACGCTGACTCCGAGCCTCGATGGAATCCCCCGCCACAACCCGAATCACCTTCGTCTCCGACACCCGCCCAGGTTCTCCCCGAACGCCGTCCGGTTCTCCTCCGGTATCTGTGGCACCGGCGTCTCGCCGGTGGTCTTCATCCGACTCAGCCGGTACGATTGCGCCCCGTCTGGGCTCCGAACCCCGTTGTTCTGTCTGAGCGTCTGCTGGCACGGCTGCAACGTACTCCACTTCGTGGACGGAATCTCCCAGGTCAGGCGCGGCATTTCTTCCGCTTGGGCCGGCATCATCCCCGTTTTTGCCGGGCTTGTCATGCCCCCCACAAGAAGATGTCCGCATTCCTTCTTCGGACCGAATCCGTGGGTCAGCCCCCCCGCCGCGGACGGATGCCCGCCCGGATGATTCTACGCCCTGACGACCATCGGCGTCCTCACAAACCGGCGAATCGTCCCGCGACGCCGATTCCCCTCCGTCACAGCCATGCGTAAACGCTACTCCCAAGGCAGCAGTCGCGTAGCTGGAATCGCGCTGAACGGAGAATGATCTATCCTCCGCGCCCGAAGCCGCGTCCGTCAACGCCGCAAGTGCCGATGTCTCGTCGGGACACTGTTCCACCCATGCTTGTGTCGCCGCCAAGCTCGACGATGCCGCGGAAAGATGCTCGAGATCGCGCGCAAGCTCCGCACGCAAGCTCGCCTCGCTCACGCCGTCGTCGAACGCATCCCCTGTCGGTTCCGGCACCACGCGCTCGGATGGTGGCTCCGGCCACTCCGGTGACTCCGCATCGGCTGGCGCCAATCTGCTCTGTGTCGTGGTGTCATCAGCCGGAATGGTGGCCGAATCCGGGAACGCCCCCCCTACCGCAGGATCTCGGGGGCCTTCCTGCTTGGTCGAACGCTGCGCCATATCGTGCGACTCCGCCGCACTTCCGGGCTCGGCAACGACGGCCTTGGGCCGACTCCACGACCCCGCCGTTGCCATGAACATCCGGTGGGATTTCTAGTCGCTCGATGCCTTGCCGTCAAAGGCACCCACCCCTTCGAAACTGGAAACCGGCTTCAAGTCGTACGAGTCTTCGGTGTCTTCCGCGTCTTCGGCCCACGCTCGCGCTCCGCGCAACGTGCTGGCCTTCCCGGTGATAGGCGGGATTCTGACGCTCCGTAACCGACGACCGCGAGCCGCCGCATCCATCGACCCGGCGAAGGCCCCACTATCACCCTGGAACGCCCTCTCCGGCGGAATCCCCCCGCCAACATCCGAACCCAAGGCGATGTGGAGGGCTTCCACCTCGCGCAGCAGCATTTCGAGCCGACCTTCCGAACCCGCCTCCGCCTTAACGACACTCGCTGGCGGTCCCTCGACGCCGCCCGCGGGCGATCGACCCAACGCTTGTTGGGCCACGGATGCCCCACCGCACGCCGCAGCTTCCGGCCTCTCGGATACTCCTTCGGGCTCCCCCGGAACATCAAGACCGAGCGTATTCTCATCGAGCAAGAACATGGCCTGATGATTCAACTCCGTCTGTCTCATCTTCAGTTCCGCCTCGATCTCGTTGAGCCCGATACTCATCACCTCCTCGAGTTGGGTGGTCGTCTTCTCGAGCTGATGACGGCCGGCACTATTGATGGCAGCCTGTTTCGCCTTGATCTCCGCCGCCCGGAACTCCAGCTCGGCTTTTTGTCGAGCCGTTTCTTCTTCGATCGAGCAGCGCCGCAGGTGCGTCGCCTTGGCGAGGTCGGCCGTCTTTTCATGGAGGTGTTCACGGTGTAGACGAATTCTCCGACGCTCCTTGTCCAGGCTGATTCTGAGGTCACGCTGCCGTTCGTCGAGGTCCGCCCTGGTCGCCGACAATCGCTCCGCCTCTTGCTCCAACTCGCGTCGGCAGCCCTCAGCCTCTTTCAAATCCGTTTGCAGCGTGGTGTCCTGAGCATCGAGACGACGAATCCTTAGCATCAGCTCTGCCCGCTCCTGTCGCAGCCGCTGCTGCGCCTCCTCGAGTTCGTCGAACCGAGTCTCGAGTTCTGAATCACGAATCTCATGTTGCTGCTGGGTCCTGGCGACATCACTTTGGAGCCGCTGGATGTCAAGATGCAGCGACTGAAGCCGTCGCTCGGATCGATCGATCTCCTCTCTGCTGATGCTCGCCAGTTTGGACAATTCAGAAGCCCGACCACGCAGGTCTTCCGAAGCATCGATACCGAGGTTCACCGCCGCCGAATCGGAATTCGCCGGTGCCGGCGGCCCGCTCCTCCTTGCCGCGCTTGCCTTCCCATGCGCCGCTTTCAGAAGCCGCTCCGCCTGCTCCTGAAGCGAGGCCCGGCAGACCTTCAAGTGTCGTCGTTCCTTGTTCAGCCCATCACGATACTTGCTGGCGCGCTTATCGAGCGCGCCCTGGGCGGCTGCAAAACGAACGCGCAGATCTTCAGTGCGCTCGTCGAGCTTTCGGCGACGCTCATCCACATCGGTCAAGGCTGAGGCCTCTCCAGGAACCCCCTCTCGACTTCCCTTGCCATGGTTGTCCTTCACAGCGGTCTCCTGCGCAATGGGCCGAGGTGCGGTCTCCGCCCCTTGGACTTCCTGGGGCTCTCCCGCCGACGTCTGCGACGGTGCCGCGTCCAACGCGAAGTCTCCCGACGCCTCTTGATCCGCAAGGATCGAAGCCTCTGTGTTATCGGCCATTTCGGCCTCGAAAGTCCCCTTCTCGGGCCAAAGTGTTCCCAGCGGAATCGGATGGCCCACTGCCAACAAGCCCGACGCAAGCGTCGATCGTCCTGCCTGGGAGGAGCCCCCAGAACCGGTGGTATCCGCAGGCCATGTCGGCTCGAATCCATCAGGTTCGGCGTGGGCCGTTGCTTCGAAAATGAACTCGACGGGCCCGACTCCAATGGCGTCGCCGCTGACGAGGCGTGCGAAGTTGACCCGGCCACAGTTGACGCGGATCGACCGCTGCCGCCGAAGATCGCGTACTATCGGACCTTCTTCCGTCCAGACGACGATGGCGTGCCGAGCAGCGACCGCACTATGCTGAACGACGACATCGCAGCCGGGATCGCTGCCCACGACGAGAACTGGGTCAATGCTGGCAACCTCGTCAATCGTCTGTCCGTTCCGCAGCTTGAACCTCGGCTCTTCTCCGGGGCACGAACCCGCCATCTCGCGCAAGGCCACGGCGAAACGAAATGGACCCACACCGATCTCATCACGGTCCGCGAGGCGAGTCCAGCGAATCCGCCGCCCGTTCACACATGTTCCGCTAGGCGCGCCCAAATCACACAGGTAGGCCGTTCCACCAAGGCGCACGATCGCGGCATGTGCCGCACTGACCTCACTCGACGCCAGTATCAAATCAGCCCCGTCACTCGATCCCAGCACCGTCACGAGTTCCGTTAGCATCCGATGCGGTTGCTCGCCTTTCTGGTGCAGGGCAGTCAGGTGAACCGTGGCCCCCACGTGCTCCATCACTTCCGGCTGTTCACTCACTGGTCATGACCTCTGAAGCCAGCGTCACCATCCGTAGCCATCTCCCAGCCACGGACAGTCGCGCCACGATAGTTGCTTGAACCGCACTGAAAATGCGGCATTCCTGACACATGCCGCCCGGAAACGACCGATTCGCGCAGGCCCAAGACCTCGCCGCCACCTGCTGGCTGCGCAGGATATCGGACGCACGGGACAGCAACTATTAAACGGCCGATAACATCCTCTCTCGCCAACCTAATGCCGATATTCTTGCCTACTGAAGGCCGCACCCACCTGTGGGCGTAGTTATCGGACGACCTGGCCGATCCCAACACTGGCATCAGCCACCAACGATCGGCGGACACTGATGCGCCCGGGGCGGGCACCGGGGTCTGCAGCAGCGCCTGAAGAACGCCCGCCCCGGCGGCCCGCCTCTGCCGTGCCGGTCTTCCTGAGCTGGGGGGGCTTGGCGGCCTGTGGGAGTGTACCCCCCGAGCAAGCTCGGGGGCTCTCGGGCATAGTCGCCGCCTATTTTGCGTTGTACTGGTGGGGCCACCTAACTTGTCGCGGGCAACAGCCCGCCGGCCCCGGGCTTGATGAAGAAGAACATCGCGCCGACGATATCTCCCAGCCGTAGCGTGACAAATACAGCACGCTTCGCCGATTCTCCACAAGGAGGATGACCGTGACGCAAATGAACATGACTCCGTTCTCGCAACCGTCCGCCCCTCGTCGAACTAGGACACACCTGCTCCTGGGCATCCTGGTGGGCCTGGCCGCGGGCTGGCTCCTCGTGGATCGCATTCAGGGTTTCATCAACGACCGCACACCCGCCGAGTCACGCCCAGTCACGCCGCGAGGCGACCTCGCCGCAGACGAAAAATCCACCATTGAACTATTCGAACGCGCCTCCCCATCCGTCGCGTACATCACGAGTATCACCCGGCGCCGAGACTTCTTCGGCTTCAACGTCTACGAGATCCCGCAAGGCACCGGCTCAGGTTTCATCTGGGACGACCGCGGCCACATCGTGACCAACTACCACGTCATCATGGATGCCGCCAAGGTCGAGGTCACCCTCGCCGATCAAAGCACCTGGAAAGCCGAGTTCGTCGGCGGGGATCCCTCCAAGGATTTGGCGGTCCTGCGGATCTCCGCCCCACAAAGCAAGCTCCGCCCCATCGACGTCGGCCAATCGAACAACCTCCGCGTCGGCCAGAAGGTTTTTGCCATCGGCAACCCGTTTGGGCTCGACCATACGCTCACCACAGGCGTCGTCAGCGCACTCGGCCGCACCATCCCCTCCTTCAACAGCCGCACCATCGAAGGCGTCATCCAGACCGATGCCGCCATCAACCCCGGCAACTCCGGCGGCCCACTCCTCGACAGCGCGGGCCGTCTCATCGGCGTCAACGCGCAGATATCAAGCCCCTCCGGCGGCAGCGTCGGCGTCGGGTTCGCCGTACCGGTCGACATTGTCAATCGGGTCGTCCCCCAACTGATCCGGCACGGCCGCGTGATCCGCCCCTATCTCGGCATCAGGCCCGTCCCCGACAACTACGCGCGTCAAGCCCGGATTCGCGGCGTGATCATCGCCAGTATCACCGCAGGCGGGGGCGCGGAGGCCGCCGGGCTGCGCGGCTCCAAGTACTCCCGGGCAACAAACGAGATCATCCTGGGTGACATTATTCAGAAGATCGGTGACCGCCCCGTCGCATCATACGACGATCTCATGACAGCCCTTGAACAGCACAAAGTCGGCGACACCGTCACCGTCACATTCCAGCGTGGCGACCGGCTTCTTTCCACGAAAGTCCACCTGCACGCCGGACCGCAGTGACGCCAAGCCAGGAATCACAACCGTAGCGTCGGCCCCCCGTGGCCGACGTGAAACGCGAGGAAACACCCCAGGCGTAGGATGGGCAATCTTGCCCATCTGTTGATCCTGTTACCAGGCAGGTGTGGCACGGACAACGATCGCCCCCGAGAAGACTGCGATTCGACAGAACAGGCTACAAGGGCGATCCTTGTCCGTGTTCCGCCGCCGTAGACTACCTGGAGCGCCCACGGACAAGCTCCGTTTCCCAGTTCGCCGAACGTGTGCTCGTATTGAACACCATCTTCCGAATCAACGTCGCCTCGACTCACCCGCTTGTCCGTGCCACCCCTGCCGGCTCTCAGCGCTCAAACAAGGTGCCCTCGCGCCATACGGCCGAACCGAGCGATCACTGTGCCTCGGGAAGCACCGTCCACCCCACCTTTTGCGATAGCTGCTGAACGTACGCCGGACCGTTCGCCTCACCGTACCACTGCCACTCCATCAACCGGCCGGCCCCTTTCAAGTACTCCGCGTGACCATCAATAAACGCCACCGTCGCAGCCGGGCGCTGTCGATCGTGCCAGCCGGGGCTGATCGCCGTCCAATAGCCGTCGTACGTCAAGCCGAACGCCAGATGTTCGGCCACCAACACCTTGCGCGACGGCTGCATGATCTGACTCAACGTGATGTCGGTCTTGCGGTACTTCCAGTCGGCAAATCGCCCCTGACACAAGATCGGATTCATCGGATAGCTCGTGCCCAACTCCTCAAACAGCGTCCCAGGCTGGCCCGTCTGCCCCACCGCGCCGCCATCGCTCGGACATTCCGCAATCCGCGCAGACGAAGACGAAGGCGGAGACCCCTCCAATCCCAATTCCTGGTTGATCGGGCGATACCATACGTTGCCGTTCGGTGCCGGCTGCTTGCCGTTCCAGCCATGATACTGATGCCCGTTCCAGAACTCGCACGGCCCGGATGAACAATCCCCGGCCACCGGGAAGAAATCGTCATGCCGCCCGGCGTATCGCAAGGTCGCGTGCGCCAGCTCCCGCAGGTTCGCCTGACACTTCGTAATGCGCCCCCGTTCCCGCGCACTGGACAGCGATGTCATCAGGATGGAGATCAACAGCGAGATGAGCGCGATGACCGTCAGTAGTTCGATCAGCGTGAATGCCGCTCGCGTCCTTGCCTGCCCTGAACTCGTAACGTCCAAAACGTTCGCGGCTCGCGAAGAAGACTGTGGCACCGGCGTCTCGCCGGTGGGGTCACAGGCGGGACGCCTGTGCCACATTTTTGTTGCGGCCGAAGGCCGCGCTGTGCGACGTTTCATGGCGTCTCTCCTTCACCGTGCCCTGACCGATCGCGCCGCGTGCCGGCCCTTCGCCCAGATTCGGCGTCTTTCGCCGTCGGTGCGCTCGTCGTCGTGGCGGCGCTCGTTGTCGGCTGGCGCTCCGCGGCATCGCCGGCGGCTTGTCCGCCGGTATCCGCCCGCAACTTCACCGTCTTCCCCATCGACCCGTAGCAGTACTGCCCACACGACGGACACTTTGGCGGCGTGCTAGACCAACCAGCCCGAAACACGGTCCCGTCGGCCGGGCAACGGAACTCCGTTTCCTTCGGCATCTCCGGCGGAACACCCGGGAATAGAACCGACCGGGTGATATAGGCGCCCACCACCACGATGACCAGAACGCACGCCACACGGCGAATGCTCTGGCCGAGTGTCAATTCACTCGCCACATAGGGCCGTCGGAATTCTTCCGCCTCTTCAGCCTCGTCGGGCTTTGCCCCCTCGTCGTCCTCCTCGATCACGACCTCGGGAATGTCCGCCCCTTCCACCGATGGCAGCAACGCCTGCGAGCACAGCGCAATTTGGTACGCGCCGATCCGCAGCACCTCCTCACCCTCGTGGAGCACTCCGGTCAGGACTTTGGCGGCATCGATCCAGGACCCGCTCGCTCCGCCCACGTGGCGGACAGCCAACTGCCGATCCTCTTCGCGCAACGTCAATTCCGCGTGGACCCCAGCCACGTCATCTCCCGGCAGCGCGAGCCAGCAATCCGACCCGGAACCGACCTTCAGTGTCTCGCCCATCGGAATAGGAACCGCCAGCCGCGGCGGCCCGTCGCTCCCCCCCACCACCAGCCACCGCGTCTCACCCGGCCCTTCGCCGCGCTGGCGAAACGACACCGTCTGCCCACACGAATGGCATCGAACCTTGGCCTTCAACGCCCTCGGCTCGATGGCTCGCCGGTGTCCACGCGGACAGTGAAACTCAGTCAGCATCCGTTATCCATCCAACCTCGACACACGCGCCCCAACGATGCGTCCAACACGGTCTATTATAGCCCTGCAACCCCGCCGGAAAAAACCGCTCCCGAAATGAACCATCTTTGAATCCTCTGGAAAATCATCGCAGAATCAAGAAAAAACGCGCTATCGATCCGCCATCTGCTGCTCATTTCTAACGAAGACCAGTGATGAACCTCGCTGGCCAAGACTGACAACAAACTGGTGGCTAGGCCTAGCGGATAGGCATAACAGCCAGACGCATCGCCGAAACCTGGACTCGCGCGGACACATGGGTTCCGAAGCCGCGCGCAGTGCCAAACATGTAAGCTGGAATCGGAACCCACAACGCCTTTCCTGAAAAGGAGTCCTACTATGTCCGAGGCAACTGTCAACAAGCACATGGATCACTCTCACAAGAGGCATGTGGCAAGCCACAGAGACCGGCATGAGGGTCAGGATGTCGGGCGAAGCGAACAGGCACGCCACGACCGACCACACCAGATACCAGACCCGCACGCATCGAAGATCCCCACCTCCGCGAGCACGCAAGAAGGCAACTCATCCGAGACGGCGAATCAGTCGATGACGACCGAGGTGGCCACCGCCGTAGAAGTCGAGGATGACCATGTCCACAAGAAACGAAGATCACGACAAATCCTCGGAGGAAACGGCTTCGTCTGAGCCCTCTGAGGTCTGTCCTCGCGGACTTGGTGCGGATCGTTCGCGAGAAGATGCGGTTGATCCGCTTTTGGCCTCGGCCGTGGCTGATTTTACGACCCTGCTGGAAAGCCAACAGGGTGCCGTTGACAACGAAGCGTTCTGTGATGGCCTTGAAGACTCGCTATCTCCTGCGTCACTGCAAGAACTCAGACGTCTCGTCTGGATTGCAAAAGCGCTCTGGCACAATTGTCACGACGGGCTATCTGGAAACGCTTCATAGCCACGGCCGAGTTACGGTTGCCTTGCAGGCGGGGTCGGTTCCGACCGCCCCGCCTTGTTTTTCAGCAACTGTCCGGCTTCCGATTGATTTTGGGATTAGGACGCGCATAGGATGGTTGGGTTCGATGCGCCGGTCATCCCCGCCACCGACCCTCCAAACTGCATCTCCAGATTGTCAGCCGTCAGTGCTGCGAATCTGCCCGGAGGCCTGAAGCAAAGCGCGTGGAGCGTGCCGCCGTGGTCCATACTGAGGCCATGAGTGACCGCACACGGCACGGTGCGGCCCCTCTGACTTGGTGGAGAGGTGGGATGTCTTTATATCTCATCGTCATTGCTTCGTTTGCGGCCCTGGCGATCG
>JAUVGW010000261.1 GCA_030593565.1 Phycisphaerae bacterium
AAGGGTTCGGGTTCGGGCTCACCGCCGCCACAGTTGCCCGTGACGGTCAGGTCGCCTTCGCCTTCGCCGTAGCCACCCGTGGCACCACCAAGCTCGGCACCCTCACCATCGTAGACAATGTAGGACGCCTCCGTGGGCCAGGACACCGCAGTGAAGTCGACGAAGATCTCGTCGCCAGTAGCAGCGTCGAAGTACGCCGTCTCCGGACCGAAGCCAGCCACTATGGTAAGGCCAGCCACGACCAGATCGCCGTTGACGTAAACGTCAATGAGGTTGCCGTTCCAGCCGTTGCCATAGCTGTCCTCCATGGTGACGGAATGCTCGCAGGGGCCACTGGCGGGGCAGTTGCCCGTGACGGTCAGGTCGCCTTCGCCTTCGCCGTAGCCACCCGTGGCACCACCAAGCTCGGCACCTTCACCATCGTAGACAATGTAGGACGCCTCCGTGGGCCAGGACACCGCAGTGAAGTCGACGAAGATCTCGTCGCCCGTATCGGCGTTGAAGTACGCCGTCTCCGGACCGAAGCCAGACGCTATGGTAAGACCAGACACGACCAGATCGCCGTTGACGTAAACGTCAATGGTGTTGCCGTTCCAGCCGTTGCCATAGCTGTCCTCCATGGTGACGGAATGCTGACAGGCAGCACGAGCGCCGCAGCCTCCGCCGATATCGGACACGGTTTCCTCAGAAAGGAACTCGCCGCCCGAGCCGACCAAGGTGCCCTCGTAGTAGACTTCGTAGTAGCCCTCGCCGTAACCGCAGCAGATGCCATCACCAACCGAATCCAAGATCGTGAAGTCATAGCAACTGGAGGACGACACGTCCACGTCCCAGGTATAGAGGGTCGCGCCCACCGTAGGATTACCTGTGGCCACGACGCCGACGCCTTGTTCGACCAGCTCCCATGTGGTCTCGCTGGGATAGTTGTCCGTCAAGATCTCGATGGTGATGACGGCATCAGTGCCGCCGCCGCCACCGCCGCTGCTGGTGCAGTCACCAGTAACGGTCATGTCGCCGTCGCCTTCGCCGTAGCCACCGTCGGCACAGCCAAGCTCGGCACCCATACCACCGTAGACGCAGTAGGACGTCTCCGTGGCGTACGATACCGCGGTGAAGTCGACGAAGATCTCGTCGCCGATGGCGGCGTCGAAGTACACGGTCTCCTCGTCGCCGATCCCGATGGTCGCGCCAGCCAGAACCAGCTCGCCGTTGACGTAAACGTCAATCGTGCAGCCGTTCCAACCGTTGCCATAGCTATCCCACATGATGATGGAATGCTGGCAGGGCAAACCGCAATGGGCGATATCGCAGCTATCTGGGATAGCGTTGTCATTGCAATCCGCGGCGGACCCGCTCGCGAGAGCGCAGAGGTCGGTCTCGCCGTCTTCATCGCAGTCTGCGTCGCTGCCGCAGTCAGTGAAGAGACCCAGGAAGGTCCCACCGGCATCGCCACAGTCGATTTCCTGCATTTCCTCAACACAACCGTCGGTACCGAGGCAGCACGCGCCGGCTGGCGGCTCGCAGCTACCGGTGCAGGTCACGCCGGTTGGATCCACACCACCAACGCCGTCGGCACAGAGTTCCGTCCCGAACGGATCGAAGATGTGGTACTCGCACTCGTACGGCCAGCCACCGGCTGTCCAGACGGTCTGGATCACCGAGCCGGTAGCCGCCTCGAAGAAGACGGATTCGGGGCCGGCGCCGGAGGCCAAGGTCACGCCGCTCATGACGAGTTCGCCATCGACGTACACGTCGATGAAACCACCGTTCCAGCTGTCGCCGTAATCATCCGTCATGACGATTTCATGGTCACAGAGATCTTCCAGGCCGCACTCCGGCTCAAAGGCAGAGCCGACACAGTCGTCGCCGAGCACACCGGAGAGGAACCGACCGTCGCAGTTGGCCGCGAACTCCTCGTACGGATCCGTCAGAGTCTCGCCATCCTCGGGATAGCAGCAGCAGCCCGGATCACCGCACGGCGGATCCAGTTCTTCACAGAGTTCCTGATAGAAGAACTGTCCTTCGCAGCCCTCCGACATGATGTCCACATAGGTGCAGACGCCCGTGGACGGATCGCAGCATGCACCCATCAGCTCCCCGTCGTCGCAGGCGCACATGTTCGCGATAAGCTGAGCTGAATCGCCGGTGCTGAGGCCGGAATCCATGATACCGGGCGCGCAATACACCTTTCGATCGGTGCGCCAGATTATCGCGGGCAGGCCGGTCTCGGAGACCGTTCCTGAGACAAGAGCGCCTGACAGTGCAGACGCCTGATCCCAGTAAGGTGAAGTCAGAGCGATGGGACTGCCAAGGATATGCACGCAGTCCGTGCCGTCGTCAGCGTAGGTCCCAGCTGCAGAGGATGTAGCTGTTCCCGGCTGGTAACCGGCCGTCATGATCTGCCCGGACAGGTAGTTGCCGGCCGTCGGCAGGCACCACTGCCCCAGGATGACCTTGCCGCCCTGGTCCACGAATTCAGCGAGAACATCGCCCATCGCGACATTGTCGGCGTAGGCGTAGTTGGCCCACGTGTAGACGCAGCAGTAATCCGCCAGATCCTCCAGGGTCGGCGTGCTCGCAGCCGCATCCCAGTAGTCGACGACGTCGCCGCTGAGCCCGGCAAGTTCGTCACGCCACGATGAGTTGTCCGGATTCGCCGGGGCATAGAGGATGCCGGAGCAGGTCCAATCACCACACGCTTGGTCTCCCGCCGCTTCCCACGGATCGGGATCACAGGCCGCACCGGCAATGAACCTGCCAGCGCAGTTCGCCTCGAACTCGATCGTGCAAATGGCGGCGTCATCATCGCAGCACGCACCAGGTGTCCCGCACACAGGATTCAATTCGTCGCATTCTTCGCCCGCCTCGAAGCGACTGCCGGCTGGGCAGTTCAACTCAAGGACGTTGTCCTCGCACACACCGATGGTGATGTCACAGCAAGCACCCGCATTCCCGCAGGGCGGGAACAGAATCGGCCAGGGATTCTCAGCCGGGAACGTGCCGTCACACGAGGTCTCGTAGCTCCACTGCCCATCGCAGTCTTGCACTTCGACGTTGTCGACACAGGTGCCATCGTATGGATCGCAGCAGGCGCCGAATACATCATCGGCGACGCAGGTGACCATGTTCGCCGTAAGCTGGACCACGTCACCGGTGGTGTGGACCGAACCCGTGTTGCCCGGGCTGGACCAGACGGACCACGGCGCGTTCATGCTCACGAAAGCAAACCCGTTGTTCGTGGTGCCATCGCTGAACGCCCCGTCGAGAGTCGTACACTGGTCGAAGTAGCCCGACGCGAAGGAACCAAGGTCTCCATAACTCGTCGGGCACAGGAAGCCGTCGCCAGCGTAGGAGTCGTCGGCGGACACCGTTGCCGACACCGGATTGTAACCCTCATCAGTCATGATCCGGCCGGCCAGGAAGTTGCCCGCCGTCGGCTGGCACCACTGACCGAGAATCACTCTACCGCCGCCGTCGACATAGTCGGCCAGCACGTTACCCATGGCAACGTTGTCGGCGTAGGCGTAGTTCGTCCACGTGAAGACGGCCGCATAGTCCACGAGGTCCGCGAGGGTCGGAGTAACGGTTCGCGGATCGAAGTAGTCGACCGGCGAATCCATCAGCGCCGCCGACAGTGCCGCACGGAACCCCGCGTCGTCCGCCTCGGACGGGCAATACAGCACACCCGTCGGTACCCAAAGGCCGCAAGGCGGCGTGAACGGATCGGGATCGCAGGCGGCCCCGGCGACGAAGCGACCGCCGCAGTTGATCTCGTACTCCTGCGTGCAAATAGCGGTATCCTCGTCGCAGCAGGCGCCGATATTCCCGCAGGGCGGGGACAGAGCCGGCCAGGGATCGACAGCCGGGAACGTGCCGTCACACGAGGTCTCGTAGCTCCACTGCCCATCGCAGTCGAACGCTTCGACGTTGTCGACACAGGTGCCATCGTATGGATCGCAGCAGGCGCCGAATATATCCCCGGGGACGCAGGTGACCATGTTCGCCGTAAGCTGGACCACGTCACCGGTGGTGTGGACCGAACCCGTGTTGCCCGGGCTGGACCAGACGGACCACTGCGGGTTCATGCTCACGAAAGCAAACCCGTTGAGCGTGGTGCCATCGCTGAACGCCCAGGAGAGAGTCGTACACTGGTCGAAGTAGATCGACTCGAGGGAGTTGACATCCAGCGTCGGGCACAGGACGCCGTCGCCAGCGTAAGAGTCAGCGGCGGACGCCGTTGCCGACACCGGATTGTAACCCTCATCAGTCATGATCCGGCCGGCCAGGAAGTTGCCCGCCGTCGGCTGGCACCACTGACCGAGAATCACTCTACCGCCGATGTCGACATAGTCGGCCAGCACGTTACCCATGGCAACGTTGTCGGCGTAGGCGTAGTTCGTCCAGGTGAAAACGGCCGCATAGTCCATGAGGTCCGCGAGGGTCGGCGTAACGGTTCGCGGATCGAAGTAGTCGACCGGCGAATCCATCAGCGCCGTCGACAGTGCCGCACGGAATCCCGGGTCGTCCGCCTCGGACGGGCAATACAGCACACCCGTCGGTACCCATTCGCCGCAAGGCGGCGTGAACGGATCGGGATCGCAGGCGGCCCCGGCGACGAAGCGACCCGAGCAGTCGAGCGCGAGCTCGATCGTGCAAGAGCCGCCTTCGACGGTATCATCGCAGCACGCGCCAGGTGTCCCGCAGTCCGGGAAGGCATCCTCACAAAGCGCTTCCATCGCGAATTGCAACGGGGACAGGCAGTCAGTAGCCAACACGTCATCCGTGCAGGTGCCTGTGGTCGGATCGCAGCAAGCGCCGCTCGGCACTTCGCCGCCGACTTGGACCGAGTAATCCTCGGTCTCGCCGTACGTGCCGCCGGAGCAGGCGTCCGCTGCAAGAGCGTTGTAACTCTCGATCACCCGCATCGTGGTGATGCCGGGGAGGGCCGTCGGCGGAACCAAGATATCCAGGTCGAGCGTGGCGTCTACGCCTGAACCCAGCTCGTAGCGCTCGCTCGCGTCGAAGATCTTGTCCTGGTTCCAGTCGATCCACGCCGAGACGTACTCCGTATAGGCCCCCTCCGAGCAGAACGTCACCGACAGGTTATAGGATACGCTGTAACTCACGTACGCGACCTGACCGGTGTAGTCGCCATAGCTGTCGGGGCAAGGCTCGGAGCAGGTATCATTATTGATGTCCGCGAACGTGACGTTGCTGATCCAGTCATCGGGGCTGGCGCCGCTCTCACACACGCATCGGTCGCCGCAGTCCGTGTAGGACACGTCGCAGTAGGTCGGCGCTCCACAATCATACGGAGGAACCGCGTCGCAGCTCTCACCTTCGGTCCAGAAGGTTTCCTCGCCGGCAGCGAGACAAGCCGCGTTCGTCATGTCATCGATGCACGTGTAAGGATCATACGGCGGTTCGCCTGCGGGACCGACGCAGCATGCGCCTACTTGTGCGCCACACGCCTGAGACAAGAACTCGCAGTATTCAACCACTTCGGGGGCGAGCTCGTAGCGTCCACCCTGGTCAATGCAGTCCAGGAGATCAACGAGATCGGTACAGACGCCGGTCGACTCGATGCAGCAAGCCACGTACAGCGGCTCGCAGAAACAGGCCAGGCCGAACTCGCCGATGGCGAAGTCCGTTATCCCGTCGTCCGACGTAATCGTCACGGACTCGAGGCCGTCGCCAAAGACGCCGCAATACGCGGCTCCGCCCGAACCGTTCGCAAGGAACGACCCTGAGGAGGAACCGTCATTTGCCGTGACCGTGAACCAGCGGTCCTCGAACGGGTTGGGCTCGACATAGAAGTAGAACGCGCACGCAGGCGGGGGGATCGTGACGGTGACGCTGGTGGCGGTATTGGAAAAGTATAGGTCACCCGTGTAGCCGTGGCTCCAACTCACCCACCCATCGCCAATCCTTCGGTGGTTCATCGGGATCGAGAATCCCAGATCGCCGCCGGAAGGGCAGGGCGAAGGCACATCGCTGACGTCCGTTCCCGTCGGCCTGTCGTCCAACGGGAACGGTGTCATGACGTAACCACCCAATGTGCCGGGAGGGGCTTCGGTGCCCGGACTCAGATCAAAGTCCAGGGCCCGGCTACCGTTGGCCGCATGGTTCCCCGCGGACTGACCCATGTCAAAGGTCGCGTACACGGGTTTCCCCATATTGGTTTCTACATATCTTGGTTTCTCCGGGGCCACCGACACCTGACTGTTATGGGTGCCCGTCTCCCCAGAGTTGCGAATGGCCGTCTGCCAAAGGACGTTCGGCTGACCCTCCCCATGAAACGCTCCGCCACCCGCCGTATCGGCGATGTTCTGAGCCTTTGGCAGTGGGTCTTCCGCGACCAACTCGACAGCAATTACGCTAGCGCACACAAGCACCGCTAGCCAAACACACATTCTCCTGGTCATTTTGATGCCTCCTGTTGAAGTGATAAAATGTCCTTCCCACACACGTTCGGTCGCAGCACAGAGAGAAAACTGCGCGCCTGCGACGGAACGTTCCGTTACTTCAAAGTCCGATCCTATGATAACGCAACCCAAAATGCAAGCGTAAAAACCACAAAAAACACAGTGACTACAGACTGTTTTGGATTCCCCAGTTACCCGTAAATGCAACATGGCGGTGAGCCGCCATTTCGCGCAATCCAGATGTGTTTTCGGTCGAGCGCTCGCCGCAGGTATGAACGCCAATAATGTGGCCCTATAATGTATGGCACTCGTGCACCCTATCTTGACCCGCCCACACCTCTACTATATGTTGATACATGCTGCTCCGTTGCCGGCAGTGCCCTGCCAAACTCTCGATCCCCTTCGATGGCGTGTATTGTCCCACGTGCCTCTGTGTGTTGGGGCGTCCCTCGTGTTGCCAATAGCCTGTTGTTGCGCCGCAGGAGCATTCAGTCTCCACATCAGCCGGGCAAAAGGACACAACGCCATGCTAGCCCGGATTATTCAGACCACTTTGGCCGCGGAGAACGCAACGTGTTGTTGAGAAGGAAGTTATGGCAAAATCGGAACACATTTCGCCTTGACAGTGTGTATTTTCAGTTACTCGGCATCGGCTTCGCTAAGTTCCTTTCTATCACGTCTCTGCGTGCTCTGCGGTGAATTATTCGGGTTAGAGCATTTCACTTAATGGTGTAGCGGCCGACCCCCGTGTCGGCCGATCCCGTGAGCGGCTGTTTTCCCGTACTCTACGGCCGACACGGGGGTCGGCCGCTACAATCCATGGGTGTCGCCGACTTTTGCCACGGGCTGCTATACTACGTGGTCCGCCACCGGGAAATGGCACAGGAATTGCTCGAACCGGACAGTGGAACACTTGCTGTAGGAGAATGACCCCATGATGAAACTACGTTTGTTCACCCCCGGCCCGACCATGGTCAGTCCCGAGGCCCTGCTCGCGATGGCCCAGCCCTTGGATCACCACCGCACGGCCGGCTTCTGCGGGTTGCAGCCGCCGCGTCAGGTCCAATCAGATACGCGACAGCGACAGGTTGAATGCGCAAGAAT
>JAUVGW010000306.1 GCA_030593565.1 Phycisphaerae bacterium
ACCAGTTCGTAGTGGTTCACTTTGATCGACGGGTGCCACTGGCAGCTTGCTGCCAGTGTCGGCACTGGCGGTCAAGCCGCCAGTGGCACTCAAAGTGAACCACTACCAACTGGTTCGACCTGGTTGACGCGCACATCGCCGGCGGGTATTTTTTCCACAGCATTTTCAACAAAGTGGCGCCTCACGTCGCGGCCAGTATCGTGGGATGCGCGCGGCTGCCCTACGACTGGTTCAGACGTCGTTGGCGTCTGGACATGCCGGTGACAAACGAACGATCAATAAGGGATCACAGAGTGAATCCGCGTGAAATTCTATCGAGGGCTCGGTCCTACGAGGCCGTGATGGTTCGGTTTCTGCGGGAGATCATTGCGCTTCCGAGTGAGAGTACGGAGGAACGCCGCGTCATCAACCGCATCAAGCGAGAGATGAAGGCGACGCGGGCGTTTGACCGGATTTGGACCGATCCGATGGGCAACCTGCTGGGCAAGGTGGGCCGTGGGAAGCGGATCATCGCGATCGACGCCCACTGTGACACAGTGGGGACGGGGGATCTGGCTGAATGGAAACACGATCCGCACAAGGGCAAGATCGCGGGCGGTCGCGTGTGGGGCCGGGGGGCCGGGGATCAGAAGGGGGCCATTCCGGCAATGGTGTACGCCGCCCGGATCATGCGCGATCTGAAACTGCCGCTGGATGGATTCACGTTGTATGTGGTCGCGACGGTGATGGAGGAGGACTGCGACGGCCTGTGTTGGCAGTACATCGTGAAGGAAGACGGGATTCGGCCGGACGTGGTGGTGGTGACGGACTCGACGAACTGCCGCATTCATCGGGGACAGCGGGGTCGGATGGAGATCGGCGTACGGACGCGGGGCCGATCGTGCCATGGTTCGATGCCGCACAAGGGCGACAATGCCGTGTACAAGATCGCGAAGATCGTCGCGGAGATCGAGAAGCTAAACGAGCGGTTGAAGGATGATGCGTTTCTGGGCAAGGGGACGATAGCGGTTTCATACATCGATTGCGAGACGCCGAGCCTGTGTGCCGTGCCGAATGAGGCGTATATCCATCTGGACCGGCGGCTGACGAGCGGCGAGACGAAGTCGTCGGCGTTGCGGGAGGTGCGTGACGCGGTCAAGCGAGCGGGCGTGACGGCAAAGGTCGAGGTGCCGCGATATGAGCGGACGAGCTACACGGGCCTGACGGTTGGGACGGAGAAGTACTTCCCGACGTGGGTCGTGGAGGAGGATTCGCCGCCGGTCGCGTCTGCCGTGCGTACCTATCGTTCTTTGTTCCGGCGGACGCCGCCGGTAGGGCGTTGGACATTCAGCACCAACGGCGTGGCGATCAACGGGATGTACGGGATTCCCTGCGTGGGCTTCGGCCCGGCCCCGGAATCGGTTGCACACACGGTGAATGACTCGGTCCCGATCAAGCACCTGGTCAGCGCCGCCGCGTTTTATGCGATGTTCCCGGGAGAATACTGCGACGGTGAACGGAAGTAGGCGTTACGGAATCAGAGCCGGCTCGTGTCGAGCCGGTCCGGGGCGGCACGCCCCGGCTCAGACTACGCGGTCGTTGCATTGTATAATACAAAACGCGTGCGAGCCGGGAGGGCCCGGAGAATCGTCCCGGCTGCGCCGACGCGCAGCAGATTGGGAGAGTGACAGCCATGCCATCATTGAAGGGTCGCGACTACATCGAAACGCAGGATCTGACCACGCAGGAGATCAGTGATCTGCTCGATTCGGCAAAGGAGTTGAAGGCGAAGTTTCACGCGGGCGAGCCCGCGCTGCTGTTGAAGAACCAGACGATCTATCTGTTGTTTTTCGACAAGAGCACCCGAACGCGGAACGCCTTCGAGACGGGCGCCACCCAACTCGGCGCCCACGCGGTGTTTCTGGACAGCAAGGTGACGCAGATCTCGCACGGAGAGACGGCGCGCGATACGGGCATCATCCTCGGGGCGATGGGGCACGGGATCGCGATTCGCCACGACCTGGTGTTGGACGAGGGTAACCGGTTCATCCGCGAAGTCGCCAAGGCGACGGACGTGCCGGTCATCAACATGCAGTGTGACGTCGATCACCCGACGCAGACGCTCGCGGACCTGATGACCATCCGCGAGGTGTTCGGCGATGACCTGCGCGGGCGGAAGCTGGCGGTGAGCTGGGCGTATTCGCCTTCGTATGCCAAGCCGTTGTCGGTGCCGCAGGGGCTGATCACGCTGATGACCCGTTTCGGGATGGACGTGACGCTTGCGCATCCGCCGGAGTATCACCTGATGGATCGCTGCATGGAGGCAGCACAGAAAAACGCCGAGGCGTCGGGCACGCGGTTCGAGACGACGGACAACATGGACGCGGCATTCAAAGACGCCGACATCGTATACCCGAAGAGTTGGGGGCCGTACGACTTGATGTTGCAGCGGCGCGACGCGACGGGCGACGCGGAGATGCACACGATCGAGGAGAAGTGCCTGGCGCTGAACGCTCGATACAAGGGCTGGATATGTGACAGCGAGAAGATGGCGATGGCGCGGCACACGGCTGTCTACATGCACTGTCTTCCGGCGGACCGAGGCGCGGAGGTGACGGACGAGGTGCTGGACGGCCCACAGTCGGTAGTGTTTCAGGAAGCGGAAAATCGCCTGCACACGGCCAAGGCAATCATGGCGGCAACGATGCGGGAACGGCCGTTCACGAGCGCGTCCTAGAGCAGTGTCAGAACAGACGCAGTGTTCGTCCCCCGTAACGTAGCGTCCGACCCCCGTGTCGGACGTTGAAGACCAACGGTTTCCGGCGGCCGACAGGGGCGTCGGTCGCCACGAAAACAGGCAACCCGCCATAGCCCGTGCCGGGAACAATCACGGCCAAGCTTCGCTTGACCGTGCCACCCCCGAAACATGTCACGGCATGCGGGCTACACGTCGGCCGGTTGCGAATCCGCCGGTTGTGTGGCGGAGGGTTGTGATGCCGGTGGTTCCGCGTACTTGGCCGCTTCTTCTGGGCGGCCCCAGGCTTCGTAGAGCTTGGCCAGCTTCTTCGTTATGCCGCGCGTGCGGTGGTGGGGGCGGCCCAGCGATTCGTTCAGCTTCGTGAAGGCCTCGAGCAGCACGCGCTCGGCATCGTCGAAGCGCTCCATCGCCCGCAGGCAATCGCCGTAGGTCCCGCGGACGGTCCATCGAAACCAGTGGGCGGGCGGGGCGACTTGGTCTACCACCTCGACGAGACGCTGCAGCATCTTCTCGGCTTCGTCCAGCTTGCCCAGTTCGGTCAGCAGTGCCCCGAGGTTGTTCGTCGCCGACAACGCCGCAAGGCTGTGTTCGCCTTGGGCAGCGCGCAGTCCGTCCACCACGCGGCGCATGATCTTCAACGCTTCTTCCAGATCGCGCTGCTCGTACAGCACGCCCGCCAGGCTCGACAGTGAATTGAGCGTGCTCGGATTCTCCGGGCCGTATAGCTTCTGCGAAAGCTCCACCGCGTGCTCCAGATGCGGCCGCGCCGCGTCGAGCTTGCCCGCGATGCGCAGGACGATGCCCAGATGCGACGTGGCCTTGAGCGTGTCGGGATGCTCCGGGCCGAGCACGCGCATCGCCTGTTCGAGCGCCTCACCGGCGATGGTTTCCGCTTCGTCGAGCCGGCCAAGCTCGCGAAGAACGCTCGAGAAGTTGATCTTGATCTGAATCGTGTCGTGATGATCTTCCCCGAAGACCTCGCGATGCAGCGCGAGCAGCTCCCGGCTCAAGGACACCGACTCCGCGAGGTTGCCGCGTTCCTTGACAACCAGCGCAAGATTCCTAAGCGCGCGGATCCGTTTGGGATGCTTCATCCCCTCGGCATCGGTCCACCGCTCCACGAGCGCTCGCAACAGTTGCTCGGCCTCGTCGAGCCGATCACGCTCCAGCGCGAGCACGGCCAATCCGTTCATCGCGTCCAGAACGGCATTGTCGTGTTCGTCGAGATGCGTCTGCATCGCCGACAGCACCTCGCGCAGCTCCTCCTCGGCTTCGTCGAGACGCCCGCTTTCCTTCACAACGCCCGCATGGTCATAGCGTGCGATCAGCGTGTCGCGGTGCGCGTCACCGAGCGTTCGGCGATAGTCGGCGATCAGCGCCGCATACATCTCCTCGGCTTCATCGAGACGCCCCTGATCCCACAGCACCTGCGCCAAACCGCTCAACGAGGCAAGCGTGTCCGCGTGGTCTTCGCCGAGGTGTTCCGCCCGCAGGCGATGGGCCGCCTTCAGGTGTTCCGCCGCCGCGTCGTAGGAGCTGATATTTCGGTAGACCGTGCCAATGATGTGGTGAATGCCGGCCTGGACCTCGGGATACTCCACGAGGTCCGTCTGAATGTCCGCGGCGGCATCATCCAACACCGTGCGCAGCAGCGAGACGTCACGTCCCATCGCGACTTCCGGGCTGACGTGACCGAGCATCCGCACCAGGAAATCGCTGACGGCCCTTGCCCGCGTTGTCTCCGTCAACGCTTCAGCCCGTCTCTCCTCGGCCAGCATCCGCGCCTGCTCCGCATCTTTGAACTGTTGTTGCGCCAGTTCCTCCGCGTCGAGCGCCCAGACCGCCAGACAGGTACTCACGACCGTGCCGATGGCCAGCGCCAAGACGATCCCGAGCACGCCCGCCACCAACGCCTTGTTCCGCCGCGCGAACTTGCGCAGTTGATACATCGTCGTCACGGGACGGGCGGCGATCGGCTGGTCCGACAGGTAGCGGCGGATGTCGTCGGCAAAATCTGAGGCGGACTGATAGCGCCGATCCCGATCCTTCTCTATCGCCTTGGCGACGATGGTCTCGACGTCCCCGCGAAATACGCGGCTGATCGAGCACAGCGATGCCGGTTCCTGTTCGACGATCGCCCGCGCCGCCTGCGGGATGGTCTTCGCCGAGATGTCAACGGGAAGATGCCCTGTCAGCAATTCGTAACAGATCACGCCCAACGAGAAGACGTCCGACCGCGTGTCGAGGTCCCCGGGATCGGCTTCGATCTGCTCCGGGCTCATGTAGGCGATCGTGCCGACAAGCTGCCCCACGGCGGTTTGCAGTGTGACGGTGCGCACATCCGCATCCGTCGCGCGCGCCACGCCGAAATCGAGGATCTTCGGCTGGCCCGTCGCGTCGACCAGGATGTTGCCGGGCTTCAGATCGCGGTGAATCACCCCTTTTTGATGCGCGTGATGGACGGCATCGCACACCTTGGCGACCAGTTCGAGCCGCGCGGGGATGTCGAGGTGATGATCCTGTGCGTAATCGGTCAGCGGCACCCCGTGGACCAACTCCATCGCGAAGAACGGCTGCGGCCCCCGCCCTGCGTCGGCCGCCCCCGCTTCGAAGACCTGCGCGATGCCGGGATGCTGCAATCTGCCGAGGACCTGGCCTTCGTGCTCGAATCGTTTCAGTGTCTCGCGCGATTCGACGCCCGGCTTGATGACTTTGAGCGCGACCGTGCGGCGGGGTCGTTCCTGCTCCGCTCGATACACGATGCCCATGCCGCCTTCGCCGAGAACGTCCAGGATCTTGTATTGCCCCAGCCGTTCGGGATGCATGCGCGCAGCCGGCGCCTCACTGTGGGGGACCGGGCCGGGGACGGCCCGGCTCGCCAGCCCCGCGTTCTGTTTGTCCGGTGTGTGCAGCGCCGGATCGTCAACGGCGAAGCCCGTTCCCAAGGCCGGCGTTCTGAGGAATGTGTCGGCCTTTTCGGCGCTGGCGAGGAGCGACTCGACCTCCCGGCGGACGAGGTCATCGCCGCCACAAGCGTTATCGAGGAAGGCCGCCCGCTCGGCAGGCTCTTTCTCCCGAGCGGCCAGATAGACGTCTCGAACGCGTTCGTATTGTTCCGGCGTCACGAATCCGATCCCTCCCGCAACTCGCGACGCAACCAGGCGCGGGCCATGCTCCAGTCACCGTCCACCGTCCGGGGCGAGACGCCGAGGAATCCGGCCACCTCCTTGAGGCCGAGCCCGCCGAAAAAGCGAAGCTCGACGATCCGTGCCTGGCGTACATTGAGCTTGGCGAGTTTCTCCATGGCCTCGTCGAGGGCGACGAGATCGAGGTCTCGTTCCTCCAGGACGGCGAGGTCCTCATCGAGGCGGACGCGCTGGCGGCCGCCGCCGCGTTTTACGCGTTGGTGTGTCCTGGCGTGGTCGACCAGGATCCGGCGGATCGCCTGGGCAGCCACGGCGAAGAAATGGGCCCGGCTTTGCCACTCGACGTCTTCCTGCTTGATCAGGCGGATGTAGGCCTCGTTGACCAACGCGGTTGCCTGGAGCGTGTGGTCCGGTCGTTCGCGCTGAAGGCAGCTTTCGGCGAGGGCGCGCAGTTCATCGTAGACAAGCGGCATCAGGCTGTTGACAGCGGATTCGTCGCCTTCGCCGGCCTTTCTAAGAAGTAT
>JAUVGW010000010.1 GCA_030593565.1 Phycisphaerae bacterium
TGCCCCCGACAACAAGGGCGAGCGCTGGAAGGCACTGTCGATCGAGACGTTCTGGCCCGAGTACGAGGGCGACGGGTGGTACGCCGTCGACGCGGAGATTCCCTCCGGCGGCGGCGAGAAGGTGTGGATCGTTTTCGGCGAGTAGCAGACGCTCGCCGTGGCCCTGCGGTGTGGTTGGCGGGCGGAGGATCTCCGAGGGAACCTGGTCATCCCGAACACGCGGGAAAAAGACGCGAAAAGACGCACCCTCGCCGGGTTCGGAATGAACGGTGGTGCCCCCGCCGTGTCCCCTGACGAGTCCCTGGACTATCGCGAGGCCCAATCCGGTTCCTTTTTCGCGTGCTTTCGTGGTGAAGAATGGCTCGAAAATGCGGCCTCGGACATCCGGCGACATGCCGGTACCCGTATCCGAGACGGCCAGGCAGACGAAGCCGTCATCGTGATCGGGATGATCCACCCATGCCGCGAGGTCTTCGCGTGCGGCGGAAGCAACGCCGACTCGGATGGTGCCGCCCTCCGGCATTGCATCCCGCGCATTGAAGGCAAGGTTCAGGACAATCTGCTGAATCTGGGTCCTGTCGGCTTTGATCCACAAGGACGCGGGATCGGCTTTGGTGACGACGAGTTCGATCGAGGCCGGGAGTGTCCTCTGTAAGAGTTTTGCCGCGTCCTCAATAACGGCGCTCAGGTTGACAGGCTCCTTGACGCACGGGACTTCCCTGCCGAGCGTGAGAATCGACTTAGTGACGCCAACGGCCTGATGGGCGGCCTCCTCTATTGCGCCGAGTACTTCGGATGCGCTCTGGTCTCCCTCGAGCGACCTCTTGAGCCGCTCAACAGAATGGAGGATAACGGTGAGGAGGTTGTTGAAATCGTGCGCGATGCCCCCGGCAAGTTGCCCGAGGACCTCCAGCTTCTGGACCCGATGGAAGTGTTCTTCCATCCGGAGCCGTTCCTTCGCGGGCTGTTTGGATTCGATGGCGTGATCGTGGATCCAGGCAAGATCCAGTTCGATGACTTCCTTGATATGCAGGATCAACTCGCGGTGCGCCGGGGAGTACATGTGCGGCTTGTCATCGAGTGCGCAGATCGTCCCGAATATGCCGCCGTCCGGCCATAGAAGCGGGAATCCCAGGTAGGAGACCATGCCACGGTTGGCCTCGGGGGCATCAGCCCATACCGGGTTCTCGCGGGCATCGTACAGATGGAATGGCGCGCGCGCCGTGAGGACGGCGTGACAATACAGACGCCTGCCGATTTTGAAGGTCTCTCCGCGTTTGTAGGGGCCGTCCGCCGCAGAAGCGCAGGCGACAAGTTCGAGATCCGCGGCGTGCAACCTGGTGACGAGTATGACGGGCACCGCGCACAAGTCAGCCGTCAAGCCGATAAGCCTTTGCCATTTCGTGATGACGTCAGCAGGCACAGCAAGCCTGATCGGCTTTGCCGGATAGACCTCAGCCTCGTCTGCGACGTCAGCCATGACAGTCCCCATCGCACAAACAGACAAGATGGGCCTGCGGCCTCGCAGTGCGCCGGGTCGCGACGCGTGGGCAAGGCAGGCCGTAATCACATGTCGCTGACAGGCCCGGCAGGCCCGCGGCCCACCACACCATCGAACAGTCGATGTGGTTTTCCTCGCTTCGGCACGCTCGCCCCTTCATTGAGCGACGGCGTCAAGTGAACGTAGGGTAGTAGATCGACGGGTCTATCGCAAGCGTGTGTTGACGACGCTCCACGCTCGAATACACGGTCCTATCGCGACGTTCAGCCGCGACCGATCAGGGGGTCCGAACGAGCGCGAGCGGACGAACGGCTTGATACAAGCCGTCACGGTTGCTCGGCGCTTCTTGGTCGAAGTCGCCACTGGCTTTGCACCGCAGCGCTAACACTACAGCGCAAAGTCGTGCCAGCAGCGTCTCAAGAGCCCCCGACCTTGGTCGGGGGGTTGCCTTGCGGCATGTGGGAGCGTACCCCCCGAGCAAGCTCGGGGGCTCATAGGAGCAGTCGCCGCTTACTTCGCGCTGTAGGACCAACAGGCCATCGTGAAATGGCAGCGTCCTGGCCGATGCCGGCCGGAGGCACGTGCCCACGTACTTTGTTATAGCGACTGGGGAGTCCGAATTTCCCGGAAACGGGATCGGCGTGCAGCCGAAGTGCAACAAGTTCGGCCCGGCCGGTACACCTATTGGGTTTCATGTTGCTCACTAAAGCGACGGAATAGCATAAAGATCCCACGGCTGGAATACTCCGTTGTTTTCCGGTCGCCAGCACGATGCCTGCCTGAGCAGCCCTCACGCGTGCAGAACGTCCGATAACCACGGGGACGCGCCCGAACTTCGGATGCCGAGCTTGGAGACCGCGGATCAGCGGCTGAAATGAAACTCGCCTTCATATTCGACCGATCTAGATCGAGTAGGCGCGTTCGCGAGACGGCCTGTCGGTATGACCCTCAATGCGGTTTGCTCGCATCTTCACCCGATCGTGAAGACCACGCGAGAAAGGAGATGATCGACCATTGGGGATTCGGGGACAGCCGAAAGGTCAGAACGTCGAAACATCGATAACCGAAAGGACGTCGCATCGCGACGCTTGGCCTCGCCCCAGTGAGAAGGACCGAAAAGGACTCCGAACGAGTGCGGTTAGAGCAGTTAATAGGTGGGCGGTGAGGTCCCCCAGACTTTCTGAAAGAGAGGGCGGCAGACTGCCGCATAGCGGATTCCCTCTCATTGCTTCGCAAAGGATGGGGCACACTCAAACGTGGATCGCCGCCAAACGGCTGAAGGCTGGCGGCTCAAGTAAAGAATGGAAACATCGCCGGAGGCGGATTGATGATGATTGAAGCAAATCGATATGCCCGACAAGCAGACGGTGATCGCAAAGATCAGGCCATTGGGCGGATCGTCAGACTTATTTCAAGCATGTCACTGAAAGAACTGGATGCGATGGCGGATCGACTCGGCCTGGGTCTCGTCACGCCCTGCGACAGGAGGTCTGGGCAGTCGGACGCGTCTCCGCCGCAGATCGAGGAACGTCCGTACTTCGCAACACCCAGCACAACGCAAGCCGAGTTGCACGTGGACACAATCGGGCAGTAGACATATGTCCCTGCACGGCACGGCCGGAAGCGAACAAGCGAGAGGCAACGCATGGAGCGCATCGCGGTGGTACGCGCAACTCCGCCTCGAACGGCTCCCGGACAAACTTTCGCGAACAACGCTTCGATCTAGTGCTTTGTGACAGATCAATTGATGGGTGCCACTGGCGGCTTGTCCGCCAGTGCCGACACTGGCAGCTTACCTGCTCGCGTACACTGGCGGGCAAGCCGCCAGTGGCACCCTTGGAACCCCTCATTTGAGGTGTCATGGTGCACTAGGGCCTTGAATCGGTGATGGCGGCGATTTCGTCCTCCACCTTCCGCCGTTTCTCGATGTCCATCTTCTTTCGTCTGCCGTCGGATTGACAGATGTCGCACGCGTTGTAGCCGTGTCCCTCGCACGCCAGACAAGGCCCCGGTAAAACACGTTTGCCTGTCTTCTTGCAGTCCCCGCAGGCGACAAAGCCCTTGCCACACCGACACCGGACCGTGCCTTTGCCGTCACATTTGGAGCACGTTACGAGCTTGGTCTTGGGCACGGCTTCTCCGTTGCGACGGACGATCGTCGTCTCCTCGACCTTGCCGGTACCCTTGCACCTTCTGCACTGGACGATTCCCGTGCCGTCGCAGGCTTCGTGCGGCACTCGCCCCGATCCCGTGCAAGTCGGACAAGGCCTGGACTCCGTCCGTTCGCCGGCACCGCCACATGCCGAGCATTCCAGCTTGCCGCGGCCTAGGCAAACGGCACAGCCTTGCTCCACGGTACGCAGCCGGATACCGATCTCCTTGCCGCACCTATCAAGGATGGTCTCGAGCGATCGTGGATGCGCCGCCGTGAATTCCGCCAGTGCGCTCAATGCATGAACCGCGTCGGTGGTGTTCGCGAGGAATTCACGCCGGGCGTCTTGAGTCAGCGTGGCTAGGTTCTTCTTGCTCTTCCTCGACCTTTTCGGCGTCGGCCGGGGCAGGCTCTGATCGGCTATTCTGTCCATGGCGTCGATCCACGCCGCATTCCCGTAGCCATTCCGGTAGATGTTCACGGCGAGCTGTTGTGCACTGCGCCCAGCCAACGCGTGGACGGCCCAAACCGGGCCGGGAGCCTCGGGCTTGAGGTCTACGGCGACCTGGCTGACGCCCGGGTAGTTGGGCACGTCGATGTCAAGTTTTGTCGGGATGTAGCCCTCTGCCTCAATGAAGACCTCGATCAGGCCGGGAGGGAGTCCCGCGAGAGCCGTGCCGACGGGGGTTGGATCGTGGGCGAGCACTTTCACAAGCGCTGCAGCCGGCGTCCCCGTGATGAGGATGCGTCCGCGGACCTTGCCGCCAAGTTCCTTGTCCCAGTCTTCCAGGTCGTTGCCTTTGTGCGGCATCCCCCGCGCCTCAATGATCAGCACCCTGGCTTCCTCCCACTTCCCTTTCGCAGCGGCCTCGCGCGACCTGGCGAGCAGACGCCGCCCGGGTTCAAGCTCCTTCTCCTTCTCGAGCCGGCCGATGGCGCCTACCAGCCCGGGGACGCGCGGGTCCTTCGCACCGTAGGTGTTCAGCGCACGGACTTGGTCGAGGAGCTTCCGCGCAGCGTCAGGGGATCGCCTCTGGATTTCACCATCAACTTCGTCCAGGAGGTGCGATCGGTGGGCTAGCGCAGCGGTCGTGGTACGGGACTCGAGTTGGAGCCTGAATTCATCGGATAGCGTAATCGGGGCGGGTTCGTTCAGCGCGGTTGACGCGCCGGCGAAGTCGTTTTTCGCGAGCAGACCCTCGACATTCGAGCGGGTCTGGCTGATGAAGGCTCCCTTGATCTCCTCGGTGAGCACGTCCCGGACGTCCGTCGGGAGTCCCTTCGGCAACGAGGCATTCAATACAAATACCGCCTCGCTGAGGTCTTGGTGGGCCACCAGCCGCTTAACCTCGGCGGTGGTCTCGGTTGTCAGAGTAATGAGGCGAATCCGTTCCTTTTCGCCGGCCTCTGCCTGACGCTTGCTGGTCGCCCCTCGATGCCAATAGGCATAGCCCATGTAACCGAAAACTGTTACCAGAACGATGGCCAGGCCGCAGACTGCGATGATGAACTTGCGGTGGACTTGCAGCCTCGCCTTCTCGTCTGAGTCCGCAACGTCGTAGCTTCCCTTGGCCTTGCTGGTGTTGAGCGAGTACTCGCTGCGCGCCTCAAGGGCTAGACGATCCAGGCGTTCGTCTTCCTCGGACAGATGGGGGCGTTTTGTGGGCATGGTTGTGCCTCCGGCGGTGATATCAGAACGCCAAACCGATCACTGCAACGAGAGTCCCGGAAACAGAAACTTGAGTTTGGGCCGCGCTATTCCGTTTGTCAACACCTATCGGCGGGCGTTTCCTAGCATGACAGCGCCAAGTATGAGTCGGTTGAGCCCAAGAGCCCCCGATCCAGCGAGCCGGCTCGTCTCGAGCCGGTCTTCCTGTCGGGGGGTTGCCGCAGATACCTGGGAACGTACCCCCCGAACAAGCTCGGGGGCTCTTGGGTGCTACCGCCGCCTATCCAGTGCTGACAACCCAGGAAGACATGTCATGGCTTGCGCGCCGTCGTGAGGACTCGCTACGGTTTGACGAGAAACGGTCCGCGCTCTTGGGAACACTCAGTGCCGGGACAACCCGATCTCAGGCTCGCTTGCGTCGGGCGAGCGCGATCACGCCACCAACGATGAGCAAGACCGACGTGACCGGCTCAGGAATGAATACCTCGCCGCCCACGTAATCGACAGTCGCGAATCCGCCGCCTTCCCCTGGATCCCTGACGAAACCTTCAGTGAGATCGTCCGGGCTGTCGTCGCTCAAGGTAAGCGGCACCGGCGTAGGCCACGCCTGGAGAGCCTGCAACTGGATCGTGGCGAGCAGGACCTCGCTTCCCCAGATGGCGATACCAGGTGGCGCGGAGACGATGGCTGCGAGTCCATCGCCATCAGGGGTGTCGGGAGCGGCATCCCACAACATCGTGTTGATGCTATAACCCACCTGTCCGATCTGGGGACTCGGGAAGATGAAGTCGAGCCCCCAGCCGATCACGGCATCGGACGCCGGGATGCTCGCCACGATGTCGACATCGAATAGCTCCCCGACTCCCACGGTCTGTGAGACCGGCGAGAGGCTGACCACGATCGTATCCGCTGAGGCCGGTAACGCGACCAGGAGCCCCGTCAGGGCAGCGGTGCCGAGAATGACGTTGAGTTTCGTGATACTCCATCCCCCTAGCGTGTGTGCCATGCTCTGATTCTACCCAATTGAACGGGCCAATTCAACGCGTGGGCACCCGCGTCAGGGATTCGATCGAGTATTCTCGGCCGGAACTGGCAGGAATGACCGTCAGGAATGGCTTCCTCCGGATTGCCCGCGAGCCTCGCCGCCCCGGCTGCGCCGGCCTACGCGGTAACGTCTGACGTGACGATTCGACGATGTTCACGTATGATCGCCACAGCCGCCGAGCCGGCCTGATCGAAAAGCACGGACAGCCACACAGGGAGACAGCAATGAAATGGCACTATGGGCGAAAATGGATACTCCTGGCCACCGTGACGATCGGCACCACGTTACAACTCGCGACTTGCCAGGAAGAACTCGCCCTTTTCGGCCTCCGAACAGCCTTCTCCACCGTCACTTGGCCAATCAACACCATGATTCGTCAGTTTCTACTCACTTTGGGTTGATGTGACGGCGTCGGATTCCTCGTAGATCCGTGGGCCACAAAGGTCGTACGTGTTTAGCGTTCAGCCGGGATGGCATGGGTAGCGGAGCCGCGTTGAGCGGCGGAGCTTGCCCGTGGGCAAGGAACCTCGATGTGTTCACACGGGTAACGAGCGGGCCACCCCGCGGGATGGCCCGCTCGTTACCCAAGTCACCCTGTCTGAACGCTGAACACGTACCGAATGTCATTCCGTGGGCCGGATCAGTGTTGTTTCCCGTGCCGCTTCTCCCACACCTCCTCCGCCTCCGGACGACGCACATAAAACGGCTCCAACTCACGAGCCGGCGTAAAAAAATCCTGCTCCGCAAGACGCCGACCGAGACGCATCACGTTCGACGCCCGCGGCCACCACATCGACTGATCCAGCACCACCGCGCCGGACGCCTCGACGGCCTCGCGATAGTATTCGATTCCCTCACCGACCACGGCCATCGGCTGCGGCTCCTCGGCCAACAACGCACCCGGCTCGATCATCCGTGGATCAGCCGTTCTCCGATAACACTCGCCGCCCCATTTATAGACGGCCGCGAAGACCTGTCGCCGTTTCGCATCAAGGATCACGACGAGACGCTCCGGCCGACTCGCCATGACGGCACAATTCTCGGCAATCACATCCAACGTTGGGACGGCCACGGTTTTCGTCCCCGCCGCCAGCGCAAGATGCCGCGCGAAAGCAACCGCCACGCGAAGGCCCGTAAAGCTCCCAGGCCCGATCGATACGTGGCATTCGCCGACCTCGCTCGGTGTCCAGCCCTGCTCGCGACAAAGCCGGTCCACCGTGGGAATCAGTTCCCGAGCGTGTTCCCGGGTCGTCGTGAACGCACCCTCCACAACGATGCGCCCACCACACCCCAACGCCACGCTCCCGTGCGGACCGGACGTCTCGATCGCGATAGCCTTTGCCTCTGTCATTGCCCGTCGATCCTCGCATTGCCAGCGGTCGATCAGTAGGATACGATCGCGATGCTCGATGGTAAACCTGATGCTAACGGTACAACGCAAGGTCGTGCTAGCAGCGTCTCGAAAGCCCCCAACCCAGCGAGCCGGCTCGTCTCGAGCCGGTCTTTCCGTTGGGTTGCCTTGCGGCATCTGGGAATGTACCCCCCGAGCAAGCTCGGGGGCTCTTGTGCCCAATCGCCCGTCCAGCAAGGTATTTCAGGACAAACGCTCAGATCGGAGTGAATCAATGGCGGAATCTCGATTGTTGATAGTGGAGTACAGCGGCGTCACGACCGTGACCTTCCCGGACAGCGCGATCCTGGAACCGACGGTGATCAGCCAGATCGCCAAGGATCTCTACGCACTCGCCGACGAGAAGCAAATCCGCAAGCTCGTCCTCGACTTCTCGAAGGTGCGATTCCTCGCGTCGCACGCCCTGGGCATCCTCCTGACGCTCCGCAAGAAATCTAGGGACATCAAGGGAACCTTGGTGCTCTGCGGACTGAGACCGGACCTGATGAAGGTCTTCAAGATCACGAGCCTCGACAAGATATTCACGATTCTGCCTGATGATGCCGCAGCCCTGGCCTCGTTCGGCGTGACCATGAGACAACAAACGGAAGCCAAGCGAAATCCTCGCCGCGGGTCGCTCGAAACGTAGCGGACCGGAATCGCCGCCATGCCGTCATCACATTTCAACGTCGAAGACTACGCCGGCGTCATCCTCGTCACCTTCACCGACAGCGCGCTGCTTGAAACCGCCATCATCGACCAGATAGGTGACGCCCTTTACGATCTCGTGGAAACGCAGCAGCACCAGAAACTCATCCTGGATTTCTCGCACGTAAAATCGCTT
Source organism: Phycisphaerae bacterium (assembly GCA_030593565.1). Classification (GTDB taxonomy): domain Bacteria; phylum Planctomycetota; class Phycisphaerae; order UBA1845; family UTPLA1; genus JAFGQA01. Next base: position 8,602 of record JAUVGW010000010.1, read on the forward strand.
TCATCACACACGCTCGGCATCCTCTTGACGCTCCGCCACCAAACGCACGCGATCAAGGGAACGGTCCTCCTTTGCGGACTGCGACCGGAGTTGATGAAGGTCTTCAAGATCACGAACCTCGACGAGATGTTCCAGTTCCACGCCGACGACACCGAAGCCCTCGCCGCCTTCGGCATCAAGGTCAAATGAAACTCAGCCGCGGAGCGATAACGAGATTGAGCCGCGCAGCGGGATTAAGCCGCGCAGCGGCAACGGGATTAAGCCGCGCAGCGGCGACGGGATTGAGCCGCGCAGCGGCAACGGGATTGAGCCGCGCAGCGGCGACGGAATAAAGCCCAGGGCGAAGCGCAGCGAGCCCTGGGAAGCCGGATCACGAGATCGGCAGCCCCCAACGGGGGCGGCGGAAAGACTTGGCACTATGACGTTCAACGAACCACGTTGAACCGGCTTCTCGTGAAAAACACCGCGCCGCATCGTTCCGGATCGCCCCGTTCTACCGGCTCTATCGCTTGCCTTGCACTTGTATCCGTCTGTGACTAGCATCTGCCCCGCTGCATAGGGATTGACGAACCTCGCGAACTTGCCAAAGTGAAAAGGATGTCGAAATGATCCGAAGTCTCTTGCTGATTGGTTGTTGCCTTGCTTTGTTGGGAACATCTTGCCCGTCCGGATCGACCCTGACCTGCGCAAACGATCTCGACGGTTCCGAGTTCGGCTTCACCATGACCGTCCCGAGCCAGTTCGATTGCACGGGCGTGTTCCCCAATCCCTTCAGCTTGGCACAAGTCCGCTACCTCCAGTCCTCAACCGACATCGCGATCTCGGTCCAGGTCAACCGAGCCTCGACAGAAGACGACCAAGCCAGCGGGGATGGCATCACGACCGAGGAACTCGCCGATCTCGCCACCGCCAACGGCATCACCTTCGAGCGCCAGAAGGTCACCATCGATGCGCTCACCGGCTACGTGGGTGGCGCGACCATGCAAAGCGGAAACCTGTTGTTCATCACCGTCATCGGCTCAACGGACCAGGACGCCTCGATGCAGACCACCTTGGACGCAATTCTCGAAACCATCCAGTGGGTCCAGCCAACCGAAGGCGCCTAGTGCTTTGTCATGCCTACATCATCGGGTGGTACGGGCGTCCCGCCCGTGCGAAATCGGGTTGCCATGGTCTTGCACGGGCGAGACGCCCGTACTACCCAACCCACATATTTAGGCGTGACAAAGCACTAGCGGTTCAGCGCAGAGTCGCGCGAGCAGCCGCTCAAGAGCCCCCGACCCAGCGAGCCGGCTCGTCTCGAGCCGGTCTTCCTGTCCGGGGGTTACCTTACGGCATGTGGGAGCGTACCCCCCGAGCAAGCTCGGGGGCTCTTGGGCACAGTCGCCACGAGGATACTTCGTTATGTCCGAACAATCATCGCCCGTCAGCGTCGAGCACTTCGAATACATCGCCGCCCACACCGCGACCGATGACGACTTCTTGAAGTCCCTTCGACAAGGCGCCCTGGCCGCGGGCATCCCCGCCATCGCCATCTCGCCCGAACAGGCGAGCTTCTTCCAGATTCTCCTGAAGCTCTCCAACGCCAAACAGGTCGTCGAGGTCGGCACCCTGGCGGGCTATTCCGCCATCGCCATGGCCCGCGCGCTCCCGCCAAAGGGCCGCGTCCGCACGATCGAGATCGATGAAAAACACGCCGCTTTCGCCGAAGCCCAGGTCGCCAAGTCCGACGTCGCCGGCCGCGTCGAGGTCTACCGCGGCACAGGCAAGGACGTGCTGCCCACCTTCACCGCGAACTCCGCCGACGCCGCCTTCCTCGACGCCGACAAATCCAGCTACGCCCTCTACCTCCGCGAATGCCTCCGCATCGTCCGCCCCGGCGGCCTCATCATCGTCGACAACGCCTTCGCCTTCGGCGAACTGTTCGCCGACGCCCCCCAGGACCCCGAAACACCCGCCATCCGGGCCTTCAACGAAATCATGGCTAACACCCCCGAACTCCACGGCATCATCATCCCCCTCGGCGACGGCTGCTGGGTCGCCGTAAAACACTGAGAAAGCCCGCCAAAGACACTGACGCACCGCTCGTGCGAGATTCCCATCTCGCACGCCTTCTGGCAGGATTCCCATCCTGCGGCCCAACCGGTAGGTTCGCTTTGCCGCACAGGTGCGAGAAAGAATTCTCGCACGAGCATCAGTCCCGTAGAATGTCGCCCATGGCGGACCAACTACAAAAAAAACCGATCGAAACCGCCGCCAGTCGCCGACTGGCAAGCCGATTCCTCGCCGAACGGGCCGCACGCGTCGCCGTGTTGGCCGACTGGATCGCAGGATTCGGTGAATTCGAAGATGCCGCCTGCGACCGCCGCGCCGTTCGGGCCGCCGCATGGTTTCAGGATGCCTGGTGCGTCGGTGATGCGCGTGTGGAAGGCCCGAGCGCACCGGTCGTGCTCGCCGTTCAGCCGACCGACTTCCAGCGAGAGCGCGCCGCCGACATCGCCGCCGAGTCGCTCGCTGACATCGTAGACGCCGGCACCCTCACCACCGCCGCCCGGGCTATCCGTGAAGCCGGCGCACACGAAACGAACGTGCCCGAGGCCGTCATCCTCCGCGAGGCGACGAACCTCGACTCGATCGGCCCGTTGTGGCTGTGGGGCCAAGTCGCCCGCTGCGCAGCGGAGGATCGGCCCGTCGCCTCCGTTGTGGCCGTGTGGGAGCGGCACGTCGAATACGACTATTGGGCCAAGCGAATCAGCGAGACCCTGCGTTTCAAGCGTTCGCGCGAACTCGCCCACCACCGCTGCCGCACGATGGACGCCTACTTCCTTGCACTACGTGACCAGCTAACCGGAGCTGACAGACACGTGGCGCCGGAGGCGCACGACTGATGGACGTCTATCGCGCAAAGTGGTTGCTGCCCGTCACTGCGGACCCGATCGAAAACGGAGCCCTCGCCGTGGAAGGTGACCGCATCGTCGGCGTCGGCACGCCCGCCGATTTCCCCGGTGCGTCCCCCCGCGACCTGGGGGACAGCATCCTCCTACCCGGTTTCGTCAATGCCCACACACATCTCGAAATGACCTGCTACCACGGCCGCGTCGCCCCGGCCCCGCTGTGGGACTGGTTCGAGCAAGTCATGGCGTTGCGTCTGAAACCCGGTGCGGTCGAAAACGAACGACGCGCCGTCCACGACGGAGCCGCGCTGTCCGTCGCCGCAGGCGTCACCTGCATCGGCGACATCTCCCGAACAGGTCTCCACGTCCGCGCGCTGGCAACGTCGCCGATTCGCAAGGTCTGTTTTCTCGAGTTGATCAGCGGCGCCCATCTGCCGCCGAACGACATCGCCTCGCTCACGGCCATGGCGGACGAAATGGCCACGCTCGCCGAGCCCGATCGCCTGACCATCGGCATCTCCCCACACACGCTGTACACGGTCACCTGGGACGACCTCGTCGGTTCCGCCCGCCTGACGGCCGACCGCAACCTCCCATTGACCATACACGTCCTGGAAACGACCGAGGAAGCCGCATGGCTCCCCACCGGCAAAGGCCGACTCCAGACGCTGCTCGAAGGCTACAAGCTGCCGACCGTATCAGCCTGTCGCCACGGCCGCGCCGTCGAACAGCTCCAACAGGCCGGCCTGTTGGACCAGCGCCCGCTCCTCGCACACGTCAACTACATCGGGGACGACGAACTCCGCGATCTCGCCGCCTCGCAGGCCTTGGTCGCATGGTGTCCTCGGTCGCACCGATTTTTCGGCCACGCGGCCCATCGCTGGCGAGACATGCTCCGCGCCGGCGTCAACGTCTGTCTCGCAACGGACAGCCTCGCCAGCAACGACACATTGTCCATTCTGGACGAGATGCGCCACGTCAGACGGACCACTCCCGATATCGATCCGGACATCATTCTCGAAATGGGCACGATTCGCGCAGCCGTCGCCCTCCGGCTCGAAAACCGCATCGGTAGCCTGGAAACCGGCAAGCTTGCCGATTTCGTGACCATTCCATGGAACCAGGGCGGCAGCGAAACCGCTACAGTGAACCTCCTCGATGGCGAACGGTGCGTCGCCGAAACGTGGATCGGCGGTGTCAGCATGCCCAGAATGCCCCACCGAAGGAGCGTCGCCCCCCGCCGAATGTAGCGTCGGCCCCCCGTGGCCGACGTGAAGTAGTGAGGGGTACCTCCGCCCATACGTCGGCCACAGGGGGCCGACGCTACTTCCTCGGCCGCGAACCCACCCCAGGCACGCCGGGGGATGCAGTTTTGTCTTGCTTGACTCCGTAGAATTGGTACAATACGTTTCTTGGCCAGGCGCCCCGGGCTACACGTGGTTCCCCCCAGCTGCGTTCCGGGCCCTGGCCTTTGTTTATTCCCGGGCTCGGCCATCGAGGTCGCAGCCCCTCGAACTCGCAGGAGCAACAGACCCATGGCCGACGAAGAACGCAAGATTCAGGTCGACGACGACTGGAAATCCGAAGCGGACGCCGAAAAAGAACAGCTTTCCCGAAAAATCGAAGACGAACAGGCCCAATCCTTGCCGGATGCGACCTTCTCAAGTCTGATCCAGCTCATCGCCATGCAGGCCATGGTCGGGCTCGGCGGCATGGCGGGCCCGGGCGGCCAGCAAATCCCACCCAACTTCGACTTGGCAAAGCATCACGTCGACATCCTCGACGTTCTCACCGTCAAGACGAAGGGCAACCTGGATCCCGAGGAGCAAAAACTCCTCGACACCACGCTGCACCAGCTTCGCATGGCATACGTTGAAGCGGTCCAAGGCGGCGGCATGTCCGCACCGCCCCCCGGCCGGCCGTCGTAACGCCAAGTCGCCGCAGATCATTAGCCCCATAGCCCCCCGCGGAAGCGGGGGTTTGCTCGCCGCTCCCGCGCCGCCTACTCCTTCGTCGACGGCCCCACATCCGGCCAGCGAACCAGCACCCGACAGGCCTCGTCCTGAAGTTTCTTCATCGCGGCCGTATTCTTCGCTTTGTTGTAAAAGATCGAGAACGCCAGCCATCGGTTCGACTTCGTGTGGACGTAGCCCGACAACGTCCGCACCCCGTTGACATAACCTGTCTTGGCAAAAATACGGCCCTTCGTCTCCGCGGAGCGAAGCCGCTTTGCCATCGTGCCGTCAACGCCCGCACAGGCCAACGCATCCCGAAACGTCTCGAAATCGCCTTTGCCCGAACGGAACAAATGCCTCAGCACGACCACGCTCGCCCCCGGACTGAGCCGATTCGTACGAGACAGACCGCTGCCCTCATCGATAACGAACTGATCCGGCGGTACCCCCACTTTCGACAGAAACGCCGCAACGGCCTGCGAGCCGTTGCGCCACGATCCTACGCCGGACCGCTCGTGCCCGAGCAGCTTGATCAACGCCTCGGCCATCATGCCCAGGCTCTCCTTGCCGGCGCGCGACAAGGCATCCGATAGCGGCGAGTGATGCACCGCCACGATATGGCAATCCACCGGGATCGTGCCGTCGTCGTGCCGCACACGCTCACGCACCACCTCGCCCGCGACGCGCACGCCGGCCTCCGCCAGCGCCGCCTTCAGAACATGCCCGAAATACATGCCGGGATTACGCACCGACACAGGACCCACAACGCCCTTCTTCGAAACGACGCCGCGAACGAAAATCGTATCGCCACCCTTCTTGCGACTCACCGACACCGTGGCTTTCTTCCCGGTCGTTGTCTTGTTTTGAAGTTGCAGCGCCCCGTTCACCGGAACGAGCGACACGGCGGCAGGCTTGCCGGCGGCCGTCGGACGAACCTCCACGCTCGTACAATTGCCGTTGAAGTTCAACCCGCCCACCGGCGCCTCGTACCATTTCTGATATTGATTCGCCGGCCAATGTGGGTGCGTGAACTGCTGATCGAAGATCGTATCATCGATCACGAGATTGCCCGGCACCCCGCGCACACCCGCCGCCTTCAGCTTCTCCGCCCACTCCACGAACACCGCCGTGATCGTCTCGCCGCGCCGCCGCGCAAGCCGCTCGTCGCCAATCGTCGGATCACCGCCGCCTATCACGATCAAGTCTTTGCCGCGAATCGCCAGGACAGTCGCAAACCGATAATCTCGCCCCAATTGATCGATCGCCGCCGCCATCACGACAAGCTTCATGTTGCTCGCCGGGATCATCGCCCGATGCCCGTCACGATCATACAGAACGCGCCCGCCGGGCAATTCGACAACCCGCGCGCCGAGTCTGGCGCCCGCTTCCTTGTGGTTCGTCAGGATTCGATCGAGCCGGGATCGCAGGCGTGATGCCGCATTGCCGGGATCGCCGATGGCCTGCGCAGCGACAAATACCGGCAATAGCAACAAGACAATCAGGCCGACAACGCGGCGGAAAACGCCGCGCCCGGCAAAAGTCCCAATATGTCGTGGATGCGCCTCCATGCGCCAGCATCTTACAGGCCCTTGGGAGCCATGCAAGCTTTTGACTCGCCCTCGAATCGCACATAAACTCGTATGAGAGCGCTCGTGCCTTGATAGTCGCGGATTCCTCTCAGGCTGGGGTCGATTACGCATGGCTTGTGCGAGAATCCTTTCTCGCACTCGCTTCCGCGAGAACCTCCTCCCACAGCCTGCCAAAACGGATGGGACGCAGGATAGGAATCCTGCCAGCGAGCCGGGCGGTCCTCCGCCCGGTCTACCAACAGCGAGCCGGGCGGTCCTCCGCCCGGTCTACCGACAGCGAGCCGGGCGGTCCTCCGCCCGGTCTACCGACAGCGAGCCGGGCGGTCCTCCGCCCGGTCTACCAACAGCGAGCCGGGCGGTCCTCCGCCCGGTCTACCGACTGGGAGTGGGGACGAGATAGGAATCTCGTCCCAGCCAGCAGAAAATTGTGGCACCGGCAACTGTGGCACCGGTGACTGTGCACCGGCAACTGTGGCACCGGCGTCCCGCCGGTGGTCCTTCACCGACCGAAGGCCAGTGCCGCAGGATGTCTCGCGAAGGCCCGAATCAAAAGCCATGCCACGTGAGGCAAGACCGCCGGATGCGACGAACCTCCTCACCGGCGAATCAGGGTGACGCGAGCAATGGGGCGGAAGCAGAACGTGTCCTCACACCTGACAGTATCGAAGCGCGTCACATTGCTCGTCAGTTCGACGAATGATGATTGGGTCCTCGACTGCGCCGAGCGACTGGCCGAGGCCGGTGCCTCTGTGGACCTCGTACCGAACGTCTACGCCGCCATGGCAAGGCTCACGTTGGACACCGACATCCGCCGCGTCCTCCTTGATATCCGGACGATGGACAAAGGCGAGGCGGCGTTTCTTCGCGTGGCCGCAAGGTACTACCCCTCCATCGACGTCATCATCCCGGCCTTCCCCGGCGCCGCCGAGCGAGCCGCCGCCCTTGGCATCGGCCTGCCGCCCACAAGTGTCGACGCCGTCACGGCCGCCGCGGAACTCGAAGACGCCCTCGCCGCGCCGACGACCGACGCTTCCACCGAGGTCACTGCTGCTGCTGCCGGCGACGATGCCACCGACCACGTCACCGACGGTGGCGTCACCGAGGCCGACGTCGAAGCCCCCCCCGGGGAACTCGCGGCTTCCTTGCCACCGCAGACGCCCACAAGCCAGGCCGACCCGGTTCAGCAGGAACCGCCGCTCGACCCTAATGACGAGCTTCCACTTGACGCCGATAGCGACTCGGTGGCAGCTCCTACCGGAGCATTGTCCACGGACGGCGGCCCGGAATCCGCGCCGGCCGGACCGTCACTCCACGATGCGGTCCGGGCGCGAATGGCGGGCGACGATCCAAGAACCAGTCGGCGTCCACCCCAACGCGTGGCCCCACAACATCGCGACACAAACGACAACCTGATCGATCCCCCGGCGAGCCGGGCCAGCGAGCCGGGCCGTCCCCCAGCGAGCCGGGCCGTCCCCGGCCCGGTCCCGCTTCCCAAGCCGGACCACCCCTCCGAGCCGCTCCCCCCCGCCAAACCCTCCCTGTCCCAAGACGAAGTAAACGCGCTACTCGGCGACGATGAATCGGTCGAACCGGATCTGCCGTCACCCGACGGCGAACAGGGGGGCGCATCATGACTCAGTGGCCCGCTGATGCTACGGCACGCCTCCTCGTGGTCACCGACCTCGACCGCCTCGGCCCGATCGTACGAAGTTGCTTTGCCCCGAACCCGATTGAGGGCGTCCGCACCTGTCTCGCCGGCATCGCTGAAGTGGGACAAAAACCGACACGCGCTGTGCTCGTCGGACGCGAACCCGGCTGCCACAACCACGAAGCAGCCGTCGCGGCCATCAAGGCCGTCGCCGGAGACACCCCCGTCATCTTCTGCTGCGATCCCGCCTACGAAGACTTGGCCAAGGACGTCGTACGCCACGGGGCCGACGACTATCTGATCTTCCCTCCCGAGCCTGCTGAACTCGAACAGGCCCTCGGCATCCCATCGAAGGTGACACGCCAACGATGGATCGAAACGCCCGTCGTCGCACCGGCGCCCTCGGCGGAGGAACTCGCCCACCTCGCGGATGCGCTGCCGCGACTCGTTGCCGGCGACGCCGGCACACTTGACGCCCTCGCCGCCCTGATCTGTGCCGCCCTCAACGCCGAGTCCGCCTCGGTCGTCATCCAGGGCACGGCAGGCCATGCCGGGCCGCCCGGCCCACTGGCCCTCGATGCCGTCCTTATTGAGCCCATCACCGACAACGAACAACGAATCGGACAAATTCGCGTCGGCAGACGAAACGCCGGAGCATTCGCGCACGAGGACTCGGTCAAGCTCCGCCACTACGGCGTCCTCTTCGGCCGGATGCTCGCCGGCGCGCGACGCGCGCACGAATGGCAACGCCTCGCGCTGACCGACGATTTGACCGGCCTCGCCAACCGCCGCAACCTCGTGGAATTCCTCGAGGACAAACTCGCCCTCGCGGCCAAAGCGCGATCCACCGTCACCGTTCTCTACTTCGATATCGACGACTTCAAACGCTACAACGACGCCTACGGCCACGATGCCGGCGACGAGATTCTTTGCGACATCGGCATCCTGTTCGCCCAGTGCAGCCGCGACACCGACCTGGTGGCACGTTATGGAGGCGACGAGTTCGTCGTCGTTTTCTGGGATCCCGAGGGCCCGCGAACGCTCGGCTCCCGCCATCCGCAAGGCGTCATCGATATCGTCCACCGATTTCGCGCGGCCCTCAAGAAGCACACCTTCACGCGACTCGGCCCCGAAGCCTCGGGACATCTCACCATCAGCGGCGGCTTGGCCCATTATCCCTGGGACGCCCACACAGGCATCGAACTCATCGAAGCCGCCGACCGCGCCCTCCTACAGGCCAAAGACGCCGGCAAGAACCGATTCTGGATAATCGGCGGCGGCGACGTGGGCGCGTAACGACGTACCTCAGCCGTTCGACGCGCAAAAACCGGGCCGCCACGTTTGTGACGGCCCGTGGTGATTGCCAGTCATGTCGCAAAGCAAACGCTGACTAGAGCATTTCACGTTTGTCTGTAGCGGCCGACGCCCCTGTCGGCCGTGGATTGTTCGATGATGCTGCGTCCGACACGGGGGTCGGCCGCTACAGTCCATGGGTGCAGCCGACTTTTGCCACGGGCTGCTAGCGGCGGCGCCGTATCAGTGCCAATCCGCCTGCGGCAAACAGAGCCAGCGTCGTCGGCTCCGGGATGCAGTAGGTCGACAGATCCCAGTCCTTCACGTTACTCTCCCCCGCAGGGTAGAGGTACTGGTAGTCGGTGCTGGGGAAGACGATCCTCTCCCAGTCAGGCTGCCAATCAAGATCCCAATAGAAAAGGAGTTGGCCGTCATCCGCAGACGCCGTCACGGTTGGCGCCCACTCGGTTCCCGCAGAATCCACGAGTCGGATGTTCTCCTGCCGGCCGGCGACCCGATCGATGTAGTCGACGAGCAGCCAGACCTCCTTCTCATTCTCCTCCACGTACTCATTGTCAACGCGGAGTACCTCCGGCATCTCCCAGTAGGGATCGTCGTAGGTGGCCGCCAATGTACCAGCCTCGCGGAACGTCTCGTGCCAGTTGCCATCCTGGTCATCCGCATCCGTCAGGAAATACGCGATGTCATATTGGTTCATCGCGTATTCAGGCTTGTTCTCGCCGGGGCAGAGCGTCACGTATTGCTGGGCGTTCCAAGCCGGGTATTCCACCAGATTCCAGCCAGGCGTGAAGCTGTTCGTGTAGGTCTCCTCGCTTGCGCCACCTGGCCCGGGGCCACCGCGATCCGAGTCATGCCATACCGACTGCTCGGCAGGGTCGACACCGTCCCAGCGGTCACCACCGACCAGGGTCAGGGCGTGCGCCGGGTTGTCAAAACCCACACCGACATACTGACAGCGCTCCAACTCATCCAACAGGAAATTGTAATCGGCTGGGGTCAGACCGTTGGCATTGTAAAACTTGGTGACGTCCGTGTACGCGTTCGCCGGCTTGAACTCGGCTGAAGCAGGGTTCTTCCCGTACGTGTACAGCCAGTAGTTAACGCCTCGCTCCATCCAGCCCAGGTTTCCCCAGCCGAGGTCTGTGATCAGTTGATTGTAGATGCTGTCGGCCCGAGCCTGGGGATTCGCCCCCGTTCCATAGCCCGCCCCGCCCAGCAGATTCGCCGCCACGGCCTGCCAGCAACTGTTATCGCCTGCATCTGGCCAGCCCGGTATTTCGGGCCGGTCGAGCTTATTCACATCCGGCACCGATTTGTACACGTCCCAATCGGCGGCGGCCGTGCCCGACAAGAACGCGACGACTGCAATCGCACAGACGATGTTTTTCATAATCGTCCTCCTCCCGGCAAGAAATGCCATTGTCCCAGTGTATTTGCCTCCATCCGTGAAATCTTATTCAGCCCAGCCCTGCTCCCTCCGGACTCGGCCCTTTTGCCCAGGTACCGTCTGTCCATGAGCGTCATGAATCCGGCAAAGACCCGTCCACCTACCGAAAGCCCGGCAGGTGGACGAAGACAGCATTCGTTCCCCCCGCCATGTTCATCCACATGATGCACCTCCTCTATTGCCGTATCATTTGAACTGTGGTTTTCGCCACCTCCTTGCCGCCAGACGAGGACGCCGAACAAGGGGGCCCGCAAACAGTAAGATTGACCCAGCGACATGATGCGCCGGACGATATGTCTGAGTGTGAGCGGGCACGCCTCCTCACACGTCATGGACTACAGACGAAGCCGCGCGTCTGCTCGAACACGCGCCATTCGGCTCGCACGCGCCAAGAAAACCACCGGCCCTGATTGTCGTAGTGCGAGTGGCCTCTCACGCAGGATGTGCCAGACTCCTCCTCTACCCTTCCACTTGTACCTATAACCTCGACGCCTAGCCGTGTCAAGCTTTCAGGCCATGATTCTCGATTCGCGTGAGGCGACACGGGGCACTCGCATCGTGGCCCTTCTCCGAGGTACGCCGGAGATGACCCACCCCAAATTATCAAGAACAGCTTGGCCGACGGCCGTTGACGTCGGCCAAGCCTGCCGAGATTCTCGTGTCCACAATCCAAATCAGGCCTGGACAAACCTTATGATAACGTTAAAATACAAGCATGAAAGAGGAACGCAAATCCGCCACTGCAATCGGAGCCGCCAGTTTCAGCGCCTGTGCCCCGGCTGTCGAAGCCCATCGGCCCGCCATCGCAACGGAACTGGTGAGACAGCACATCGATCGCGCAACGGCACTACTGAAGAAACACGATGCCGGCGGCCTGCTGTTCTTTCGTGATACGAACATCATTGCGTTTTGCGGCGTCCCGTTGGCGCCTTCGGACCGCCTCGTGTGCGGCCTGCTGAATCGCGACGGCCGAGTGGCTTTCGTTGTGCCCGCCTTCGAAGCCGCCATGGCAAACGAGCTTCCCCCAACCGGCCAACTCGTCCCGTGGGAAGAGCACGAAGATCCGTATGCTACAGTCGCCAAAGCAGCACGATTGCTGGGCCTCGACGCCGGCACCGTGTTGCTGGACGGCCACACATGGATCGATGTCCAGGCGCGCCTCGCCGCGGCGCTGCCGAGGCTGACGCTCCGGCCAGACCCGGGCGTGATCGAAGCTGTCCGCATCATAAAAAGCCCGGAAGAAGTCGACGCCATCCGCTCCGCCTGCAGGGACACCGGCAGGATATATCCGCTCGTCGGCGAACGCCTGCGCCCCGGCTTGGCCGAATGGGAACTGAGCCAGGATGTCTTGCACCGACTTCGGCGAGATGGCCTGAGCCCGTTCGGCGACCTGATTCAGGGCGGGGACAGCGCCGCGATCCCACATGGCATAGCCGGATCACGTTTGTTTCAGGAGGGCGATGCAGTCATCGTCGACTTCGTGTGCGCCCACGACGGCTACCTCGGCGACATGACCCGCACATTCGCGATCGGCCGGCCTTCGGAGGAGATCAGACAGGCATATGCAGTGGTACGCGAGGCGCACCGAATGGCGATCGACGCCGTCCGTCCGGGTGTGACGTGCGAGTCGGTCGATCACGTCGCGAGGACGACGATTCAGCGGGCCGGCCTCGGGAAGTACTTCGTCCATCGCCTCGGCCACGGAATAGGGCTGGACGTTCACGAACCGCCGTACCTGGTACGCGGCAACTCGCAGCTTCTCGCACCGGGAATGTGCGTCACAATCGAGCCCGGCGTCTATGTGCCGGGCCGGTTCGGTATTCGCATCGAGGATACGATCACCATCACGCAAGACGGCTGCGAGATTCTCAGCAACACCGTGCCAACCGACGTCTCACCGACATTCACCTGAAAAAGGGGGGCAGGCTTACTTTTTCTTTGGATGCTCGCCCCGCTTCGGTCGCCAAGGAGGGCGAAGACTGGATTGGAGCTTCAAGCGAGCCGCGGTGTGACGTTGCCAGGAGACCTCGCCGTATGGAGCGCCTCGGGCGAGGCTGAGCCTTACCGCATCAAGCTCCGCTTCGGTTTCCGGTCGATTTACGAATGCCGTCCAAGTCCGCAGCGGAGATACCGGCCAATCCTTCACCGCGACCAGCCAGGGGGATTTTACATCTTTGCGACGCCGGCGGACCAGGCTCGACCACAGCCAGTCCTCGGCACGCGCGACCAAGCCTGCCCGCAGGGCGTTTCGCTCGACGTAACGACAGACAGTCAGGAAATGGCGGTCCTCCTGAATGGGGAAGCTCTTGAAACGCCCCTGATAGACCGGGCCCGTGCCACGCGTATCGCGGTGGGCGTGCCAACGACGCATGTGTGTGGTGGTCAGCCATTGCATGTAGCGGGACGTCTGGCCGTCGCCTGTCGGCCAGAGCACGAGGTGCCAGTGGTTAGGCATGAGGCAGTAGCTGATGACGCGCATAGGCGATTTGGCGTGTGCCTCGTCGAGGACCTTCTCGAAGGCAACGTAATCACCGGACTTCTCAAACAGCGGCAGGCGACTCACACGCCGGTTGAGTACGTGATACACAATCCCGCCGCGGTCGATTCGCAGACGTCTGGCCATCGGGACATGTTACCCCGACCCCAATAACGTGTCATTAAGTAAGCCTGACCCTCTTTCTCCCTCTCTCGTGGAATCGCGCAGTAGCGATAGTCGGCGCAGAGTAGGCTCCTGACATCCCAGCTTCACACCGCCGCTGAGGTCAGCTTCTGGGCGATTCGCGGAGTAAGTCCATGTCGATGTCGCGCCGTTTGTTTCCGACGATTGCAGTGTATTCGATGGGTAGGCGGCTGGTTCCGACACGGTGCTGGTAACGCTGCGTCTTGCGAACCTCAAGCGTCTTGTCGGCCATGACTGATTGGATGAGGCGAGCGAAGCCGCTGGTGTCGTCCTGATCGAGGAAACTCGACTTGATGTTGAAGGCGATCCAGCCGCCGGGCTCAATCAGGTTGTAAGCGTTGGCGAACGCCTTCGTTGGAATGTCCCCGAAACCAAGAGCAGCAACGCAGGTCAGGCAGTTGAACCCGTGCCCTGCGAGTTCACGTCGATCGCTCTGGTCTAGTCGCGTCATATCAACGACGTGGTAATCAGCATAGACGCCGGGCCGATCGCGTTGTGTGGCCTCAGCCGCAGCCTCAATGATGTCCACGCCAACCATAAACTCGACGCCGATGTTGGCGAGCTCTTCGCCAACCATGCCGTTTCCGGCACCGAGATCAAGTACGCGCAGCGTACTTGCAGGCGTGTCGCAAGCGTCCAACTCCGCCTCGAAGAGCTTCCGAATCCTGGCGGGAGAGTCGCACTTGAGGATGTCGTATATGAGACGCTCGTACAGCCCGGGTACGGCGAAGAGTTCGTCGTAGTCATGCAGGCGAATCTCACGCCACTCTCCGTTCAGGCGGATCACGCACCACTCTTCATCCTGCGTGAACGAGAGATCCGCCGGGGGCAGCGCGATTCGGAGGTCGTTGCGTAAGGTCGTCCTTTGTCCAATATGCGAGCTCGTCGCCACGGTCATACAAGAAACTCCTTGCGGGTTCGTCAGGGTACTGTTGGCGTTTTCGCGGGAATCGCCTCTGATTCGCCGGGCTCGGCAGCGGGCTCAGCCGGCGACATCACCGGCGGCGCTGCTTGGGTGGCCGCATCCAACGGCCCAGGCACGAGCAACGGCGAAGCATCGAGGGACTCCGCGTCCATCATCGCCGCGATGCGCTGCAACGTTGCCAGGATCGTGGTCTGCTCCCATTCCTCCAAGCTCACCAGCTCCTGCCGGAACCGGTCTTGCAGAAGCGAGGGAGCTGCCGCCAGAACCTGTTCCCCCTCGCTGGTGAGGCGGACAGTTACACTCCGCCGGTCCTGCCCGTTCCGAGTTCGATCGACCAGCCCTCTCTTGGTGAGCCGATCCAGGATGCCTGTCACGGTTGGCCCGCTGAGGTGTACCGCTCGGGCGAGGACGCCGGTCGAGGATTCGCCCAGGTTGGCTGCCGCTTGCAGGGTCGCTAGTTGCGGCCCCGTGAGCCCATGCTCCTCGGCGAGCCGCCGAGAATGGAGATCGACGGCGCGCATGATCCGGCGAATCGCCGCGACGATCTGGTTTTCCATGCTGAGTGGAGTTCCCATGCTGGCCCTTCTGCGCCAAGTACCGCATCCGATGGTTACGATCCAACATGCTAGGGTACTATCTATTCTGCGTCAACCGCAACGCGGGAGGAGGAGGGCGACGTTCGCAACGTCTGGTGCCACAAGAGGTTATGGCTCCCGTGGTCTTGGGTCTCCGCCCAAGATGCCTCAGTTTTTTCGCTTCTGTGCGAAATATCTGTGGCGAATGTAACGCCCGCCTGGCGTCCAACCCGTTCGATGCTTATGATCGCGAACCGTGGCCTCGGGCAGCAGCCAGCCTCGGCGACCGGTGGAGCGACGCTATCGACCACCCCGGCTCGCAAGCATTCTCGCTCAAGGCAGATGGCGTCGTGGCGCTGCGGCGCCGGGTTCCTGCGAGTCCCCATGATTCGACTGACGGCCATATCCAAGACGTTCGACGAGGGCCACAGCCACGCCGTGCGGGACCTGTCGCTCGAAGTTCAGGATGGTGAAACGTTGGTTCTGCTTGGGTCGTCCGGCTGTGGCAAGACCACGACGCTTAAGATGATCAACCGTCTGATCGAGCCCACTTCGGGAACGGTGACCGTGGACGGCCGCTGTGTGACTGAACACGACATCCTGCCGCTCCGACGATCCATCGGATACGTGTTTCAGGGGATCGGGCTCTTTCCCCACATGACGATCGAACAGAACGTGGCAGTCGTCCCGAAACTTCTGGATTGGCCCCCCGACCGCCGCGCGGCTCGCGCGCACGAGATGCTGTCACTTGTCGAGCTTGATCCGGTGGTCTACGGACGCCGCCGCCCTGGGGATTTGTCGGGAGGCGAGCAACAACGTGTCGGCGTGGCCCGAGCGCTTGCCGCCGATCCTGCGTACTTGCTTATGGATGAGCCCTTCGGTGCCCTGGATGCTATCACCAGGGATATCCTTCAACAGGAGCTTCTGCGGATCAAACGCGAGCTGGGCAAGACGATTGTCTTCGTGACGCATGACATCTTCGAGGCCCTGACACTGGCAGACCGGATCGCCGTTATGCATGAAGGGCGGCTGGAGCAGGTCGGTTCCCGGCGTGAGATCCTGGCAAACCCCGCGAGTGAGTTCGTCAGAAGTCTATTCGCAAAGCCGAAGGCACAGCTTGAACTGTTGGCCGAGCAATGATGGTTCACGACGACAAGCACTCGCTCGCGGCATGGCTGTTTCGCCTCCTTGCGTCCGCCGTCGTTTGCTGCGCTACGGCTGTATCAGCGGCTCAGACAGCGGACACCGTTCGGATCGGGTCGAAGAACTTCACCGAACAGGAAATCCTCGGCGAACTCGTCGCTCAACTCATTGAGCGGCACACCGATCTGCGAGTCGAGCGGACGTTTGGCCTTGGCGGGACCGGTGTTTGCCACGCAGCTCTGGTTGCCGGCGAGTTGGACATCTACGTCGAGTACACGGGCACGGCGCTCCTCAATGTGCTGAAGCACGAGGTCCGCACCAACACGGATGACGCGTACCAAATCGTCGCGAAGGCATACCGGCAGCGATTCGAACTGGAGTGGCTGCCACCAATGGGTTTCAACAACACCTACGCCATTACGGTACGCGCTACGCACGCTGACGAGCACGGCTGGCATGCAATCAGCGACCTTAGCAACGTCGCCGACCGGCTATCAGCGGGATTCACCGCCGAGTTCATGGAGCGTCCAGACGGCTATCCCGGTCTTCGCCGCGCGTACGGCCTCGACTTCGGGCGAACCGCTGACTTGGATCCGGGCCTGATGTACAAAGCCCTGGCGGATGGGCAGGTCGATGTGATTTGCGCCTTCGCCACCGATGGTCGCATCGCCGCGTACGACCTGCGTGTCCTGCTGGACGACAGTTCATTCTTCCCTCCGTACGACGCGGCCCCGGTCATCCGCAGTGCTCTGCTTCGCGAGCATCCTGAAGTCCGCGACGCGCTAGCTGCGTTGGCTGGAACCATCAGCGATCAGGCCATGCGCAGACTCAACTACGCGGTCGACGAACTAAGAAAAACGCCGTCGAGCGTGGCCAACGAGTGGATCGAGTCGCGAGCCGTGGGCATCCCGCAATCAACGGCAGATGCAACAACACCGCGGACGGACGGCGTCGTTGGTTTCTGGGCAACGGTTACGACGCGGCGGGCGGAGTTGTGGCAGAAGGTGCTGGAGCACCTCGGTTTGTCAGCCTTGGCAATGGCGATCGCCATCCTGATTGGTGTTCCGACGGGCATCTTCATTCATCGACACCGTGCGGCACTACCCCTCGTGCTGGGCGCGACGGAGATCGTTCAGACCATCCCCAGCCTGGCGATGCTGGCTTTCCTCTTCGCCGTCTACGGCATCTTGGGCATGACTCCGGCCGTCACGGCCCTCGTACTCTACGCGCTGCTGCCGATCGTGGTGAACACGTTCACCGGCCTGAAGGAGTTGTCCCCCGAAATCATCGAAGCCGCGGACGGTGTCGGCATGTCCGGGCGGCAGCGATTGTGGATGGTCGAATTGCCACTGGCCCTGCCCATGATTGTGGCAGGCATCCGGACGTCGACCGTCTGGACCATTGGCATCGCTACGCTCTCGACCTACATTGGCGCCGGCGGTCTTGGGGACTTCATCAGCCGCGGCTTGGCACGAAACGACCCCAGGCTGACGTTGCTTGGAGCCGTACCGGCAGCGATGATGGCCGTGGTTCTTAGTTTGGGCATCCGCCTCATTGAGCGACGGCTGCGAAAGTCCTGACCCCGGCCCCCCCGATTCGGCGGTGGCGCGGACACACGAACGTCACGCACGTGCGCCCAGAAGCCCTGGGCGTCAGAAAGGGGGTCAAGAAAGGGGGTCAGGCTTTCTTACCTGCCCATCTTTCTCCCTACGGCTTGATCTTCGCCAAGGCCTTCTCGATCGTCGCTACCATCACCGCTTCAGGCTGTACTCCGGCGTGGGCAGCAAGGATCTTGCCATCGGGGCCGATGATGTAGCAGCACGGGATGCCTCCGACGCGATAGGCACTGGCCGCGGCATTGCCGTTCAGCAATTGGCCGTAGGTGTAGCCCTGCTTGGCAATCAGGCCATGGGATTTGCATCGGGCCGTCGTTCGCGGCAGTTGACACCATAGATCGCGACGGGCTTGTCCTTGTATCGATCGTGCAGCTTCTGGAGGCCGGGCATGGCCATCCGGCACGGACCGCACCACGTCGCCCAGAAGTCCAGCAACACGATCTTGCCCCGCAGGCTCTTAAGGCTGACAGACTTGCCGGCGGGATCTTTCATCTCCCAATCCGGCGCATCGCTTCCGATCGGAAGCAAGCCGCTGGGGGGCAAAAGGGGGTCACGCTTACTTTTTCTTTGGATCCTCGCCTAGCTTTTGTCGCCAAGGGGGGCGAAGACTGGATTGGAGCTTCAAGCGAGCCGCGGTGTGACGTTGCCAGGAGACCTCGCCATATGGCGCGCCTCGTGCGAGGCTGATCCTTACCGCATCAAGCTCCGCTTCGGTTTCCGGCCGATTCGCAGAGGTCCGGCCATCGGGGCATGCTACCCCGACGCAAAAAACGCGTCAATAAGTAAGCCTGACCCCCTTTTGACCCCTTTCGGACTTCCCCTTTCTGACTCTGACAGATGTCACAATTGCAGTAGGCGGCCAGACGGATTCCGCGTGCAGCTTCAACCAGCGGGTAGAGGCTGAAGCTATGTCCAAGATAATGATAGACGCTTTGTGTCGTGTAGCCTTCGGCGGGGATTGGCAAGCGGTCCTTGCCCTCGATGCAATGATGCCGGTACGATGGCGATCCAGGAAGTGTCATATCGGACCAATTAGCTGCAGGCCGTTCCGTGCCGTTGGAAAGACCGAAACGGAGATCGAGCCTGACGCCATGCATGCGGGAGGACCAACGCAATGTTCGTACCCAAGCCCATCAAGAAGTGGATTGCGGTTTTCCGTGGTGAAGTCGCCCCCTTGTTCCTTTTCCTGTCCGTGCTTTTGGGCTTCTGGTTCGGGCTGATGCCCGGATTCTACGGTTTCCATGTGGGACTGTTGATTCTGGCCCTGATTCTCAACGTCCACTTCGGAATCTTTCTGATCTTTGCCGGCATCGGCAAGTCGCTCGCCTTTGCCGTGGGGCCGTTGCTCTATCACACCGGCGTATGGATACAAGGACACGCGCCGATACTGATCGACCTGCCGGCATCCATACCCATCTTGGGTGCCACGGCGTATTCGCGGTTTGCGTTGAACGGTGCATTGCTCATCGGCCCCCTATTGGGCGCGATCCTCGGGCTGCTGCTTGCTCGATCGGTGACCGGGTTTCGGCGCACCTGGCTGCGGCTTCAGGATGATTCCGAAACCTTCAACCGCTGGCGGCAGAAGCGCTGGATCGGACTACTGAGTTCCCTGCTCATCGGCAAGGGCGCCGCGAACGTGCAGGCGGTACTCAAACGTCGGCCAAAGGTGATTCGCCTGGCCGGGGTGGTGGTGGCCGTCGTCGTTGCCGCTGCTGCGGCCACCGCCGCGTACTCCATCCAGGGAGACGTGCTCTCCGACTACGCCGCTCGCTCACTAACGTCGGCGAACGGGGCGGAGGTAAACCTGGAGCGCCTCGACCTTGACGTCTTCGGCGGACGCCTGTCGGCGAACGGCATCCAGGCCACAGATCCTGCCAATCCCGCCAACAATCGGGTGGCCATCGGGGAACTCACCGCGACCGTGAGCACCTGGAATCTGCTGCTCGGCCGAGTCGTCCTGGACGAGGTCAAGTTGGTCAAGGTGGAGACGAACACGCAACGCACCGCGCCGGGCAAGGTGGCGGCTCAGGCGGAACAGCCGGTTCCAGCGGGGCAGTTCGACGCGGGTAAATACGACCTCGCCACGACCGACGTCGCCACATTGGAATCATACTGCGCGAAGGCAAAGGAAATCCGAGAACACCTGCAAAAGGTCCGGGAGTGGCTTCCGGGGGATGAGGCCGAGTCCACACCCCTGCCCACAGCGATTCCGAAGAAGTACCTCGAGTACCTCACGGCCCAGTCCGAGAGCACCCCCACGCCGCGGCTGCTGATACGCCGTCTGCTCCTCGAAGATGTGAACGTACCGCTTGAACAGCTCGGGCTCAGCAATATCGAGTGCACAAACCTCAGTGACTCTCCCCGCGGCGCGGGCCTACCAGTCGAAATCGAGATTCGTTCGATTGATCAGCCATCCTCCGTCAGAATCGCCTGCCGCTGGGACCGGTCGGGGGGCGGAGCCGAGTTGGAGGCCTCGTTCGAGGACGTTGACCTGAAGGAGTTCCAGAAACAGCTCAAGAGCAGCAACGCCGTCACGTTCGAGGGTGGCACGGCAACGGTAACGGTGTCCGGCACGATCGCCCGCGACGCTATCGATTTGGCCATCAAAGTCAAAACGAAAGACATGAAGGCCACGGCCGGCGGTGCCTTGTGCGGACTCGATCCGCAGATTAGCTCCGAAGCCATGAAAGTGCTTCAGAACCTGGAGACCACCTTCCGACTGGTCGGCCCGACCACGGAACCTCGCCTGGTCTTCGACAGTTCGGCGCTGGGCACGCAGATGCGTGACGCCCTGGTACGGGCCGGCAAGGAGGAGTTGGCTCGTCGCGCCACTGAGCTCCTCGGCGACCAGCTGCCTGGTGGGGTGCCCGACGCGGCTTCGGCGCTGAGCAGTCCTGACGCCGTCAAGGATGTCGGCAGCAAACTGTTGGGCGACAAGACCGACGGCCAGTCGGCGAAAGAGGGCGATGCCACCGACGCCGCCGAGAAGGGGCGCGACGCCCTTGGCGGCCTTCTCGGTGGAAAGAAGAAAGACAGTAAAGACAGTAAGGACGACGAATAGCGGCGCATTTGTCGGCGATGCCCGCGGTCTTGTCGCGTCTTTCCCGATGCGCAGAACGAGTTGCGGCACGCACCGCAAGCTATGTGATCGGAGAGAGATTAATGAGACGAAGGTGGACACTTTGCCTGACGATGACCCCGAGTCAAGAAAGGGGGTCAGGCTTACTTACCTGCCCATCTTTCTCCCTACGGCTTGATCTTCGCCAAGGCCTTCTCGATCGTCGCAATCATCACCGCTTCAGGTTGTACCCCGGCATGGGCAGCTAGGATCTTGCCATCGGGGCCGATGATGTAACAGCACGGAATGCCTCCGACACGATAGGCACTGGCCGCGGCATTGCCGTTCAGCAATTGGCCGTAGGTGTAGCCCTGCTTGGCAATCAGGGCCATGGGATTTGCATCGGGCCGTCGTTCGCGGCAGTTGACACCATAGATCGCGACGGGCTTATCCTTGTATCGATCGTGCAGCTTCTGGAGGCCGGGCATGGCCATCCGGCAGGGACCGCACCACGTCGCCCAGAAGTCCAGCAACACGATCTTGCCCCGCAGGCTCTTGAGACTGACCGACTTGCCGGCGGGATCTTTCATCTCCCAATCCGGCGCATCACTACCGATGGGCAACAAACCGCTACTCGCGCAGGGCTGTGGCGCCTCGAAGGCCTTCTTCTGATAGCCCTCCGGACAATCAAGACGGAACATGGCCGCGTCCACATCCAACAGGGGCTTCACATGCGCCGCAGTGAACACCACCCCACCTGACGGCGCGGTCATGCCGGGCGGCAACCGCATGGCCACCGGTGTATCCAGCCGACGCAGCAGAAAGTCATCCTTTCCCAGGTATAACCGCAACACGGCGTCTTGCGGTCCCTTCATCCGTGCGCTGATCACGTGGCAGGGCTTGCCCTCAATCGTCTCCATGCCGTCATACGCAGCCGTCCCGCTGTCGATCGCATCTTTGAATGGCGATGCCTCCAGGTATCTAGGCGGGAACAGCGGATTGCCCACGATCAAGCCGGCCTCATTCGGATTGCCCGACGTAAACGTCCTCGTTCCCTCGTCGATGCTGTACGCATGAACGCCGTCCATCGCAAGCGTGAACCGAGACGGTCCAGACGAACGCGGCGCGGTTATGGTGCCCGTGACGTTGAATCTGTGTGCGTCGCCGTCGGCCCCCCGCTTCGCCACGATCTTGCCGGCGAATGTGGGGTATCGGCCGACGAGCGCACCCTCCGGCCGGACCGTGGCATCATACGAGATCGCTCTCAAGGCGGCAGCCGCCGTGTCAGCCTTCTTGAGAATCTCCAATGCCTCGGGCGCATCGCCGGACGCGGCCCACGCGTTCGACGCGTTCGACGCCATTCCCAAAATCACAAACACCGCTGCACATCTCGTCATTGTTCAATCCCATCGACAGCGTTCTGTCAAAACTCAATGGACGGGCTCGTGTACCACTGCTTCAAGCAGTGTCTCGCAGCGGTTACCACGCACACAAAATCACCCTGCTCGAAGCAGGGGCACGCCTCGTCAACACCCAACCGTCAAAACCGTCTTGACGGAACATCTGGATTCGAATTCCCTGGTTCGTCACCGGCCCGCCCGGTCCATGGCGGAACCGGCCAGCCGCTTCGGCCGCCAGCCGTCCTGACCATCAACCGAAACAAACACTATAGCATGTATCGGGCCCGAAACGCACGACCTCACGCACCAACACACCCGGAATATCACGCATCGTCGCCGGACCCACCTGCCGTAGCGGGCCGGGCGACGTCTCGCCGCCGATAAGGATCGGCGCCACGAAGATGCGCGCCTCGTCGGCGAGCCCATCTTGCATGAATGCCCCAAGCACCCCGCCGCCGCCTTCCACCAAGACGTTCGTCATGCCACGAGCGTGAAGCCGACGCAACAACGCACCTATCCGCACGCCGGTCTTATGGGACGGAATCTGCAAAACCTCGCACCCAGCCGCCTCGAGTCGGCGCAGTTTCCTCGGGATTCCGCCCCGTGATTTGGATTTCCCGCTGCCGCGAGCGACGTTCACCGTACCGGTGACAATCAACGTCGGCGTCTGCCGTGCCGTGCGGATCAGCTTGCTCCCAAGCGGCGTCCGCAGGTGCGTATCCAGGACAACCCGTGCCGCCACGCGCCGCGGTTTGACAAGCCGCGCGGTCAGTTCGGGATCATCCGCCAACACGGTCCCCACACCGACGATCACGGCATCCACCCGGGCGCGGAGCGCGTGCCCGGCCGCCCGGCTTTGTCGCGAGGTGATCCATTTTGACTCGCCAGTCCGCGTGGCGATCTTGCCGTCAATCGACTGAGCCCATTTCAGAATCACAAACGGCCGCCGCTGCTCGTGGAACGTGATGAACGGCGCATTCAGTGCCATCGCCCTGCCACGCTGCAGGCCAACCTCCACGCGGATGCCCTCCCGCCGCAGCAGCCGGATGCCCCGCCCGGCCACCACCGCGTTCGGATCCTTCATCGCCACCACGACGCGCTTCACCCGGGCTCGAATCAACGCCTCGGCGCAAGGCGGCGTCTTGCCCACATGGCTGCACGGCTCGAGCGACACATAGGCGGTCGTACCACGGGCCCCATCGACGCCGGCGGCGCGCAGTGCATTCACCTCGGCATGTGGCCCCCCGAATCGCCGGTGATATCCCCGACCCACGATCTGGCCGTTCTTCGCAAGAACGCAACCAACCATCGGATTCGGCTCGACGAAGCCCCGCCCCTGCTCGGCAAGGTCCAACGCGAGTTCCATGAATTGACAGTCCTGCGGACTCCATCGGGCCATGCCTGCGCAACTCCAACCAACTACCGATCGACGAACAGCGAACAACGATTAGAAGCACCAGGCCGCCCGCTACGAAATACCATACTCCTTCAGCTTGCGATACAACGTCCGAGCGCCGATGCCCAGTTGCTTGGCGGCCTTTTCACGATTGCCGTGATGCTGGGCCAACGCCGCCTGAATGGCCATCTTCGTCAGCTCGTCCAGCGTCACATCGAACGTCTTCGGCGCGAGCGACACCGGCACGATGTCGGTCGTCGTGTTGATCGGCGGCGCCGACGGCAGGTCGTCCACGTCGATCGTGTCGCCTTCCACGAACACGACCATCTGGTTGATCACGTTCCACAACTCCCGCACGTTCCCGGGCCAGCGATAGTTGTGCAGCAGCCGCAACGCCTCCGGCGTCACCTGCTTCACCTCCTTGCCGTGAAGCCCATTCGCCCGCTGCATGAAATGCTGCACGAGCGGCAGGATGTCCTCGCGACGGTCGCGGATCGGCAGCAGATTGATTTCCGCCTGGTTGATCCGGAAAAACAGATCCTCGCGAAACGTCCTTTCCCGAACGCCCTCCTTGAGGTTGTGGTTCGTCGCCGCCACGATGCGGACATCAACGTGCCGCGGCCGATTCGAACCCACGCGGACGATCTCCCCGTTTTCCAACACGCGCAGCAGCTTCGCCTGCATGGGCATCGGCATGTCGCCGATCTCGTCAAGGAAGATCGTGCCCCCGTCCGCCTCCTCGAACAACCCACGACGATCCGCCATCGCGTTCGTAAACGCGCCTTTCACGTGGCCGAACAACTCCGACTCGAGGATGCCTTCGGATATGCCCGCACAGTTGATTGGCACCCACAGCTTCTTCCGCCGGTCAGAATTATTGTGAATCGCCCGCGCGATCAACTCCTTGCCCGTGCCAGATTCGCCGTAGACCAGCACGGTAAGTTTCGTATTCGCCACACGCCGCACACGATCCAGCACCTGCCGCATCGCGCTGCTCGCGGCGATGATCCCCTCGAACGAGCAAGCCTCGTCAAGCTGACGACGCATCTGCGCCCCCTCGCGCGCCGTCATTGCCTGCCGCGCCGCCCGATTCACCGTCTCGCGGAGTTCATCAAGATCGAGCGGCTTGGTCAGATAGTCGAACGCACCGCCCACCTTCAACGCATCCCGCGCGAGCCGTTGGTCGCCGTGCGCCGTGATCATCACGACCTGTGTCCACGGGCTGATCTCCCGCGCCCTCGTCAGGACGTCCATACCGTTCATGCTCCCACCGAGCCGGTAGTCCGTCACAACCACGTGCGGCGGCCGTTCCTCCATCGACGCCACCGCCTCAGCGCCCGTCTCCACGAGCCGACAAGCATGGCCCGTCCGCTCAAGGCCTTCCTTGATCGCCTCCCCATGCGACCGCTCGTCTTCGACGATCAGAATGAACGCTGTATCTGGCATGACGCTATGCAATGGTACTCAACCCACTCGCGCTTGACAAAGCAACGCGGCCCGGTCGCCACATGCGGGGTGCACGTCACGATTGTAGATAGTTTCAGCCCCCACGGAATAAGAGCCCCCGACCTTGGTCGGGGGGTTCGTTCCAGCAGTCATTCGGCTCTCCCCGACAGGAAGTCCGGCTCGAGACGAGCCGGTTCGCGGGGTCAGGGGCTCATGTAACTTAGGCATCGCGCAGGAATAACTTGACCGATTGCGCCGCCCTCGGAGCCGGGTTCTGTGAACCCGGTGCATTGGCTGGCCTGCTGGCTTGCCGTTTGGCGGATCAACCATTTACCTTATTCTTGCGCGACTCCTTACTCACTGAATTAACCTCTCCCCCCCGCGCCTCGGCATCCTCCTCCCGCTGGCCCGGCGGCGGCAGCACCTTACGCCGACGGGCGGGATTGCCAGCCCAGTATTCGTTTTCCCCCACCACCGAGCCCGGCAGCAGGACGGCCCCGGTCCCGATCACCGCCCCGCGTTTGACGTGAACACCGGTCATCATCGACTTCGCGCCGATTACCGCGTCGTCTTCGACAACCGTGCGCTTGATCACCACCGAGCCCCGATCCTGATAGTGGCCGCCGAGTGCGGCCTCGAACCCGATGATGACATTCCGGCCAATCGTGACGAGGTGCGGGTCGGCAATACAGGGCTCCGTCGCGAAGCAGGACTTGGACCGCGGCCCGAAGACGGGTCCCATAACCCACTTCATCGGTGGCAGGTTCGCGATGTGGAAAACCAAAAAGCCCGGAAACGGTGCTTCATATCTGGCCTTCGTCAGCGCCCCGATCAGCGCGGAATAGATCAGTTGACGGTCGACTTTCTTCCCCGGCCCCATTTCGTAACAGCCTTCCTTCGGCAACGGGATCGGCAGTCGCAGGATGACCAACTCGGCCACGTAGATCAGGTTGTAGATGATCGCCAACTGGCCGAGCTTCCCTCCCCACAGCCACGCCGTCGCTAGATCCGCCCCGATCAACGACCGATCGGGCCACGCACCGCACCAAGTGAAGAACGCCACAGCCAGCGCGGCCGAACTCCACCAGATGAACAGACGGACCACGCCGTCAAGAACGAGGAACCCCATCAGGCCGTACTTGGAATCGCGTGTCTTCGCCTGCGAAGCGTTCATGCTGTTGCCCTTCTCGCCGTTGCCCTGTCGCCGTTGATGATCGGCGGGGTAGCATGGATTAACGAAGCCGCCCGGGGTGGCATGAGTTAACGGAGCCGCCCGGGGTGGCATGGGTTAACGAAGCCGCCCGTGGTGGCATGGGTTAACGAAGCCGCCCGGGGTGGCATGCAACGCCGTTAACTATCGTACGGGGTTTTTGATGGTTTTGAGTCATAAAGAACGCTCCTTTCTGCCGATTGTCGCCTGCGCAATACCAAGGCGAGCAGAACAGGAGCGTTCTCATGATCATGGCCATGG
>JAUVGW010000293.1 GCA_030593565.1 Phycisphaerae bacterium
GGTCGGTGACGGGATTTCGCACCGCATGCCAGACATTGCAAATATCGATATCGGCAATTGGGCGCCGACGGACCCCACCACGGACCTTTATGATGCCGGCGAGTGGATCCAATCCGGCTCGTTCCTGCGGATAGAGGTGGAATTCGTCGGGCTGATCAATCCACCCGGACCGTTGTCCACGGCACCGGACGTGTTCGGAGCCTTCGAGTACGGGCCACACCCCGTCTTCGGCACGGTCGAGGTAGATATTGACAGCAGCGTTTCCACCGGCGGGGATACCTTGAATCCGTCAGAGCGATACCTTGGAAGCGTGGGGCGATTCAGCGGCAAGCCGAACGCTCCCCGTTTTGTCGACCGGGTGGCCTTCGATGCGTTTGACTCCGTATCTCCGCCTGGGGTGCCACCGTACGTTTGGCGCAGCGGTGAGGAGTTTCATATTGCTTTCCTGGGGGAGCGAATCGATGAAACCGTCGAGCAGGTCGGCAACAGCGATTCCACGTTCGATGCGGGTGAAACGTGGCTCGTCAGAGGCAGGCTGTTTCATCGGGCTCACGGATATGAGTTGTTCGCGGCGAGCTACGATCCCCTGGTGGAGATGCAATGGCGGCACGAACTCGGCACGGATGAGACTCACGTGATCCTTGTCTATCCGCTGACCAATCAGGCTTGGTTGGATCAGCGGGCTGACCCCGGCATCGTTGTGATCAACGGGAACGCTGACGATCAGAACTCAATCGAGGAGGCATTGACCGACCTGGTCGACAACGCGAACAATGCGCCGACATGGATGATGCAAGACCAAACGTGGCCGATCATCCAGGATTGGATGAGCCAGAACCCTGCCGACTATCTCGGATCAGAACTGTGGGATGCCGTGGCGCTGGTTGGCATGTCTTTTGAATCGCCCAACCATCCAGCTCTGTATGCCTGGACCGACGTGGTCGCCGACGTGATCGTTGGCGACGTCAACGGAGACGATGCGGCAGACGACGCCGATGCGATCGCAATCGCGGGCTACATTCAAGCCAATGATGGCGTCGGTGGCGTCGACGATGACTTGACCGTGAACGGCAAGGTCTCGATCATCCAATTCGGTTGGAATTTCAGCATCTATGACTTGGATTACAACGGCGTGGTGGAGGAGGCCGACGTCCTCGCGATCCCGATTCAAGGGGACATGGATTTCGATCTTACCGTGGATTTTCAGGACGTTGACGACTTCGCAACGGCCCTGCTGGATGAACTCGACCCCGAAGATCCAGAGGATTACCGGTTGATCGCACGGGGCGATTTCACCGGCAACGGCGCGTTTGACGGCGCCGACGTCGCCGGGTTCGTCGCGAAGTTGCTCGGGGGAGGCTAATGCTCCGTCAAGGTTGTCTTGACGGGGTGCAGGGGGACCTTGGCGTGTGCGACTGCTTGAGGCAGCGGCACACAAAGGGGTCAATTGGAGGCTGACAGAACATTAGCCCGACGTATAGGGCTTCATTGCTTGTTGCTCTGTCAAGCCGATGACGAAAAACGGGTACTGGTATCGTTTGGGTGCCACGGGCGGCTTGTCCGCCCGTGCCGGCACTGGCAGCAAGCTGCCAGTGGCACCCGTCTGGCAAACGATACCAGTACCGAAAAACGAGTATCGAACAGCGAACATGAGGCTGACGGAAGCATGACTCGCTCGACACGACAACCACGATCGCCGATGCGCCGCAGGGCATTCACCTTGCTCGAATTGCTCGTGGCCATCGCTATCATTGCGCTGTTGTTGTCGATCATGCTGCCGGCCATGCAGGCATGCAACCACGCGGGCCGGCACGTCAAGTGTCTCAGTCAACTTCGCATGGTGGCTTGGGACTTCGGCTTGTTCGCAGATCCCTTCGCCGTAGCAAACCGCGGCGACAGCACGGTTTACGGGCCCAAGCAATTCATGGTCGAGGACTTTCAGCAGAAGCTCTATGCCGTTGACGAATACTGGGACCTTCCGCAGCGGTCGTACCCGGCCACTTACGACAGGTCAGAGCAATTGATGATGTGCCCCGAGGGCCCGCGTCTTCTGAAGCGATTCCCGTTCCAGCAATCACACCGATGGGGTTTCGTTCGACCGCACAAGAACGTCTCGCTTGCCTTCAACATGCGGTTGCACGCGCGTGCCAATGAGGATGGGCAGTGGGTCGGTCTGATACGGACGATTGTCACGAGCAAGATCCTTGATCATCCAAATGTCCCGTTGCTGATGGATGTCGACGGTGTCCAGGCCGCGGACCACGGGGAATCCCCCTACTTCATCGCCCCGCCGGCGGGCGAGGATGATCCATACAGCAGCGGCGCTTACTGGTTTCCGTCCTTCCGCCATCAGGGCAGAATCAACGTGGCATTCGTAGGCGGACACGTCCTTTCCTCCCGTGATCCCGTGCATGAACCGGGCTGGGACTGGTCCTATCGGCCTTTGCCGTAGTGGGGGAGGACAGGCCGATTCGATGAGCCTCCGAACGAAATGTGCGATCCTCATCCTCGCCTTTGAATTGGTCTTGGCCGCGACCCTCGTCTTGACGGTCCGCTACATTGGCACCTATTTCGAGAATGCCGCAGCCGCGTTCACCACTTCCAGCGGCGCCCTCGCCGATCTCAACCGTTTGCGATCACTCGTCCGCAACGAATTCACCCATCTGCTCCAATTCGATCACTACGCCGACACACCTTCGGAGTGCCCTTTCTGTCTGGAGTATGCTCAGGAAATCGAGGCGGCCATGAGTTCCGTGTACGCCAACCTGCCAAGCCCCGCAAACCCCGGGCAAGCGCGACAGCTTCGGAGTTGCAACAAACGACGAGCGGCAGCGGTCGCCTCCCACTTCGACGCGATCAAGGCTGCCGGCGACCCGGCAACCGTACAATTCGACGAGACAGCGCACCTGGCGATGGACCGCTTCCTGGGCACGTTGCAGGCGCAGTTACAGAGCAGGGCACATCACGCCGTCGAAAGTCCCTACCTGGTGCAGCAAAGGGCCATTCTCATCTTGTCCGCGAACGCGGTCGTCGCCGCCGTGATGGGCATTGCGGGCTTGGTGCTTGTTCGACGGTGGGTCCTTTCACCGATCCAGGAACTCAAACGCGTCACCGATGAAATCGGCAAGGGTAACCTCGATGATCGCGTGTCGATCACGTCGCACGACGAGTTGGGCCAGCTTGCCGCCGCCATCAACAAGATGTCGGCCGACCTGACACGGATTGAGAAACAGATGATCCAGCGCGAACGCCAGATCGCCATGGGAGAGTTGATCTCCCGTGTGGCGCACAACATCCGCAATCCCTTGGCCGGCATTCAAGCTTCTACAGAGGCGACGCGCCGCCAGCTTAGCGAGGACTCTCCCCTGCGGGCCCACCAGGATGCCATCGTGGCGGCCATCGAGAAGTTCCAACGCTGGCTGAGGGAACTCGAGCACACGTGCAGCCCGCTCGAAGTCAACTTCACACCGAGTGACTTGCGCGAAGTCATCGAAGACGTCGTGGCGGTCTTCCGCCCCATGGCCGACCGGCGGTCCATCGAGATCGAACTCGACCTCGGCAATGGACCGGTCCAGGTCAACATCGACGCTCGTCATCTCGAGCAGGCTCTCGCCGCCGTCGTGGGAAACGCCATCGAAGTCGCGGGCGAGAAAGCGAAGGTCGTCATCGGCGCCGAGAACGCCGATGATACCGGACATTGGTGCCTCACTGTCACGGACACCGGCCCCGGCATTCCCTCTGACGTGATTGGCAAAATATTCGAGCCGAGCTTCACCACCAAGCGAAGCGGCCACGGGCTGGGGTTGGCCCTGGCCCGAAAGATCGTCGAACTTCACGGTGGACACATCAGTGTCGAATGCCCACCGGATGGAGGTACGATCTTCAAGATGACCATGCCCATTCAACCTGATTCGAGAACGAGCACATGGCAGACATCCTGATTGTTGACGATGAAGAAACGCTCCTGGCCACATTGAGCCTCGAACTCGGCCGGTCCACGCATACGTGTCGCACGGCGGCGACGGCGGAAGCCGCACTCATCGCGTTGGAGAAGGCCGAGCCGAAACTCGCACTCGTTGATATCCGACTGCCCGACATGGACGGCCTGGACCTCATCCGGCGTATCCGCGAGAAGGAATACGATTTCCCGATCATCGTGATGACGGCCTATGGGTCCGTTCAGAGCGCCGTCGCCGCGATGAAGGCCGGCGCGACCGACTACCTCCAAAAGCCCGTTGCCATCGATGAACTCGAAGTTGTGATCGAGCGCGTCCTTCAAACCCGTCGAATGAGAGAACGTCTGGACGTCTTCGAACGCGAACGGGAGCGCCGGGGCGCCGAAATGGCCATCATCGGCGAAGACCCTGTCTGGAACGGGGCCATGGCTGTCGCGAGCAAGATTGCCGCCGTGCCGCCCGATGTCAGCGGCCATCTGCCGACCGTGCTCATTACCGGCGAAACAGGGACGGGCAAAGACCTGATCGCCCACCACATTCACGACTTGGGAAAACACGCGGATGCGCCGTTCGTGCAGATCAACTGCACGGCCCTGCCTGCCCAACTCGTCGAGGCCGAGCTCTTCGGATATGAAAAAGGTGCATTCACCGACGCAAAGACCAATAAGAAAGGGCTGTTCGAAGTCGCCGCCGAGGGCACGGTCTTCCTCGACGAAATCGGCGATATGCCGCTCGGCTTGCAGGCCAAGCTCCTTCTCGTGCTCGAGCAGCGAAGATTCCGACGTATCGGCGGCACGCGCGAGCGCGAAGTCAAGGCCCGCACGATCGCAGCGACCAACTGCAACCTGTCGCAACTCGTCGGCGCAAACAGGTTTCGCAAGGATCTGCTCTATCGATTCGAGTCGCTCTCGATCGAACTGCCCCCGCTGCGCGACCGCGGGGACGACTTATTCCTTCTCGCCGAGCACTTCATCAAACGTCAGGCGGTCCGGCTCCACCGCGACCCGCCCCACCTCTCGACGGCGGCCATGACGGCGATGCGGCACTACACGTGGCCCGGCAATATCCGCGAGTTGGAGAACGTCCTGCAACGCGGCGTCCTACTCCTCGAGGGCGATACGCTCAAGGCCGAGAGCCTGAACCTGAAAAAAGGCGACTTCGAGATCGAACCGGCCAACCTGGGCGGTATCCGGTTCCCTATCAGCGGCGAAAACTGTTCCCTCGCCGCGGTGGAACGATTGTTGGTCAGTCAAACGATCGCACACTGTGAAGGCAACATCTCGGAGGCGGCCCGCCTACTCGGCATGAGTCGCGGCGCGCTTCGCCACCGCATGGAAAAGCTCGCCATCGCACTCCAACCCCGAAAACTCTGATCGGCGACTCGCTCATGTTCATAACGCTCCAAGAAGCCCCGTAGCGTCCGACCCCCGCGTCGGACGTCAAAGACCAACGCTTCCCCACGGCCGACAGGAGCGCCGGCCACTACGAAAACAGGCAAACCGCTACACCCCCCAAGAGACGGCTGCTTACCGGGTCTGTTGGTTCCTCACGAATACGAGGGAGCTCACAGCCAGGTCAGCCACGGAGCGGCGTGAGAACTTAGCCCACGGCGTCAGCCGTGGGAACGGATCGG
Source organism: Phycisphaerae bacterium (assembly GCA_030593565.1). Taxonomy (GTDB): domain Bacteria; phylum Planctomycetota; class Phycisphaerae; order UBA1845; family UTPLA1; genus JAFGQA01. The sequence continues at coordinate 5,590 of JAUVGW010000293.1, forward strand.
CGTACGTGTTTCTTAGCCCCAACGGGGCGGAAGATACGGCATAATCGGGTCTTTCACCCCTACGGAGCTTGCTCGCCCACACACCCTCCAACCCACGGCTCGCGCCGTGGGCTAAATCCTTTCGCCCCTCACGGGGCTTCGCTCTCTCCCGGCCGACAGGGGCGTCGACCGCTACGAAGGGATTCTCGCACCGTCGGCCACTACGAACGGGTTGTGGCACTTGCCCAAGTGCAAAAAACTGCAACTTTCCGCGATTTCTGATGCCGGTCCTTTGCGAACCACCCACCCGGCTGGCGTTCTCGCGGGAAATTGCAGCAGAAAAGTGCGAACTGCCGCAAACTGCCGCAAACTTTTGGCCTCGCGCAGTGCGAGGTGGTGGGCGGGGCTGATCTAGTGCTCATTTTGTAGGTTTGCTCACCGTTCCGCATGGTGACGGGGATGGTTCGGTGCGGGGCGGCGGGAGGAACACGCAAACGGCCTTCGAGATTCCTTGACATCGGCCCCTCGGCACGGCGATAATACGCCTCGGATGCTGCTGTGGTCGCCACAACCAGCGGAGGTGGCCCATCGACCGAATCCGGGCGACTATTGGAAACGACGCATGAGCGCGAAGAGCGGTTCAGCTTGGGCTTCCCCACTTTTTCGTTGGGCTGGAAGCAAACGGAAGTTGCTCCCAGAGCTGATGGCACAAGTGCCCGCCTCTCTGACACGGTACGTCGAGCCATTTGCGGGGTCTGGTTGTCTCTTTTTTGCGCTGCGCCCCGAGAAGGCCATTCTCGGCGATATCAACGATGAACTGATTTACGCATACAGTGTGATCCGCGATCACCCCCGTTTGGTTTCCCGTGCGGTACACCGGCTTCGAAATGAGAAACGTACGTACTACCGATTGCGTTCGCAGTCCCCGAATGCGCTGTCGCCCGTCGATCGGGCTGCACGCTTCACCTACCTCAACCGACACTGCTTCAACGGGGTTTATCGAATCAACAGGGCGGGGTGCTTCAACGGAGGTAGTGTCAAGTCCTGTGTAAATTGCCGAGGGTCATCCTTCACGATTCTCATGCGGCGTTGCTCTTGGTTTTTGCTTTTGGCTTCGGCAGCGGGACCGTCCCGCATAGGTGGGCGGATTTGAGTCGTCGCCAGCTCT
>JAUVGW010000387.1 GCA_030593565.1 Phycisphaerae bacterium
AGAGCTGGCGACGACTCAAATCCGCCCACCTATGCGGGACGGTCCCGCTGCCGAAGCCAAAAGCAAAAACCAAGAGCAACGCCGCATGAGAATCGTGAAGGATGACCCTCGGCAATTTACACAGGACTTGACACTACCTCATTTCCCGCGATGGGCCTGCCGACATCGCTAACGAGGCCAGAGAAACCTTCCTGACGTCAATGCTCGCCAAATAAAGTAGCCTGACCCCTTTTCTTCTTGACCCCTTTTCTTCTCCTTTTCTTCTTCCCCTTTTCTTCTCGGTTCACCTCGTCCTACCGGCTTATTTGGGGTACAGTACGATGCAGGAACTTGGCGAATGGAAAACCCCGGTTCAGCGAAGGAGTGAACGCATGGGACTGTTCGGAGAAAAATGTGTGCGCTGCGGCAAGAAGACTCGTTTGGAAAGCTCGAAGGGTCTTCCCACCTGTGAGGAATGCCAGGCCCAACTCAATGCAGAGCGAGAAACAAAGCGTAGTTGCCCGGTTGACGGCTCGGTGATGAACAAGGACATCGTGCAGAATGTGGTTATCGATCGCTGCCCGTCTTGCAGAGGAATATGGCTGGATGCAGGCGAATTACAGTTGGTCAAGTCGGCGTTTGAAGCCGGAGCGGGGACCGACCTGGCTGACGCGATGGTACGCGGGATGATGACCTAACCCAAGTTACGCAGCAGGTAGGGCGGGCTCTGCCCGCCTCCCACAGGCGAATGGAAAACGACCGACGGGCACAGGCTGTGCTACGACTGGCCGTGGTCGAGGTCAGGGCTTGGCGGTAAAGCCCGCCAAGCGTCGGGCAGAGCCCGACCTACGTGTGCGACCTACCCGGCTAATTGTGGCACAGGCGTCCCACCTGTGACTCCACCGGCGAGACGCCGGCACCACAGTTTTCTTCGCTAGTATGACAGCGCTAGAAGGCGATTTTCGAGCCGCAGGCTTCAGCCCGCGGCTCTTCATTCTGAGAGCGATCTAGCGCTGTCATACTAGACGCGCAGATTTCACGTGATAACAGTGTAGGGGACCTGCCGCGCCCGATCAGAACGACGATCGCCGCGCGGCCGAGCGAGGCGATGAGCGCGACGTCGCGGACGTCGGTGATGCCGGGCGTGGCGACGGGCAGCGTCAGGAAGTCTGACAACCGACGCAACACAGTATTGCCGGTCGGCTCGCCGATGGTCGGAACGCTGGGCCTGTGCCGGAATAGAGGATCGTCGCGGCGCAGTTGGCCAGCACGACCACGGCAACCAAGCATGAGGCAGTACGTCGGCTCATACATGGCATCGTCGTCGAGCGACATCAACTTCGCAAGGCGGTCCGGAGCCTCGGGTCCGTAACGGTTTCGGCAGCCGGCGCTCTGTTTAGTCTTGTAGGTCGGCTCCGCAGACCCGACAATTCATGAACACGTCACAAATCCTTGTGTCGGTTCTGCTGACCCGACCTACCTGACTGGCTCCTTTTCTCCCGCAACACCACTAACGATGCTTAGAAAACCTTCCTGACACCCATCCTGCCCCCATCAGAAATGCGCCACCCCGCGGCATCAAGTCTGCGGCGGTGGGATTGCTTCGCCTTCGTTCATCTTGGTCGCTTTCATGGAGACCTTGCTGCGACTGTCACAAGTTTCGCAATAAGTCCAGACCGCTATGAAGCAGCCGACTATCAGAAGGGCGATGGCAGCGACGAGTATCGCAACGCGATTGGGCTGTGTACCGACAATACACAGATGTGCTCCGACAACCAGGTAAACCACCCCCAGATACGCAACATTTGTGCCAATTATCAACCTGACTCTGCTCTTGCCTTTGCAGGCCGGACAGACCTTTTGACCAGCACCACCGCGGACCACCGACTCAGCTCTCGTGCGGCGTGCGAAATAGAGAAAATACGCAGCATTTATGCAGGGCACGCTTACTAACACACTCGGGGCCAAGCCGTAATGACGGCTCGCCAGTATGAATGTGCCGAACATAAAGAAGAGCGTTCCGACCAGCCGTGCCAATACACCGCGTCGGACACGTTTCCCTAACAAGTAACACCACAGAAGGCAGGCGGCGATACCAAACAGAGCAAGAAGTGCATGAAGCCAGCCGGGCCGACGTGCAGGCCCAAGACCTGGATTACTTTGCGCGCTCCCGAACACAAGAATGACGGCCCACAACAGGAAGAACCAAGAACGGCACAAGCGCAACCAACGCGACACTTGTGGATTGTCCGCAGATGTACGGCAAGTTGTGAGCTCCGTTGGTTCGATGGACTCTTCATTTCTGCCTCTCTCGATGAGGGACATTCGCAGAATCCCCCGTGCCCCACGCTTCGAAAGCCCAATACTTACAAGCTGTTTAATTATGTCCCGTTTGGGGACTCCTTCCGCCTCCAGCTGCGAAGCGAAAGCGATTGACCTCCGGTCGCACTCAGAATCCCAGGAGGAATGGGCCGAGAGGCAATCTGCGAGGGCTTTTCGCAGTTCATCGGGCTGCATTTGCGCTCCTCTTCTCCAGGCCAATCACCACCTGCCGTGCCAACTCGACCGCGGCCTCATGCTTCGTCGTCGGTTGTCTCAGCGTTTGCATCTGCTGCATCTGCTTCGTCAACCCAGTCACGATTTTGACGCGTTTCGCAAGCAGTCAATAACGCTATGAACCGGGATTCTCCATTTGCCGAACTCCTGGTCATCATTTTACCGCATGAAGCCTCTCGATCCAAGTGGGAATCGCGGACTCCGTCGTGAATCCGCCTGTTCGGCTACTCCAACGTACCAATCTGGCCCCCGCCAACTCCGGAACAACGATCCCTTCCCGTTTTCGCGCAGCGTCAGCCCTTGCCCCCATACGAATCACCGAACTTTCGTTCGGTCGCAGCTCCGTGCAGCGGACGCTACGGGAACGGACTCTACGTTACTACCGCTTCTTCTTCTGAATCTTCGCCCACGAATCGCGGAGGGAGGCCGTGCGGTTGAAGACGAGCTTGCCGGGCGTCGCGTCGGGGGCGACGCAAAAGTAGCCTTGTCTTTCAAACTGGTAGCGGCTGCCCGGCGCGGCGCCGGCGAGGCTTGGCTCCAGATGGGCCGCGGGGATCACCTTCAGGGAGTCGGGGTTCAGGTTGTCTTTCCAGTCGCCGCCGTCTTCGACCTCGCTCGGGTGGGGCCCCGTGAATAAGTGGTCGTACAGGCGGACCTCCGCCTTTAGTGCGTGTGCCGCCGAGACCCAGTGGATCGTGCCCTTGACCTTGCGGCCGTCGGGCGCGTCGCCGCCGCGCGTGGCGGGGTCGTAGGTGCAATGAACCTCCGTCACCGTGCCGTCGGCATCCTTCACGACGTCCGTACACGTCACGAAGTAGGCGTATCGCAGCCGGACCTCGCGGCCCGGCGCGAGGCGGAAGAACTTCCTAGGCGGGTCCTCGCGGAAGTCGTCGCGCTCGATGTACAGCTCGCGCGAGAACGGCACCTTCCGCTTGCCCGCGGCGAGGTCTTCCGGGTTGTTGACGGCGTCCAGTTCCTCCCCGTCGCCCTCGGGGTAGTTATCTATCACCAGCTTCACGGGATTCAGCACGCCCATCCTGCGCTGGGCGCGTTTGTTCAGGTCGGTGCGGATGGCGTTTTCCAGTCGGCCGATGTCGATCACGCTGACGTATTTCGCGACGCCGGTGTCGATGCAGAAATCGCGAACCGCCTCCGGCGTGTAGCCCCGGTGCCGCAGACCGCTGATCGTCGGCATGCGGGGGTCGTCCCAGCCGTGGATGTGCCCGCCCTGCACGAGTTCGAGCAGTTTCCGCTTGCTCATGACGGTGTGCGTCAGGTCCTTCCGGGCGAATTCGATTTGCTGGGGGTGCGGGATCTTCTCGCCGAAGGCGCCACCCGGTCCGCGGCCTTCGTTGATCGCGTCGATGAACCAGTTGTACAACGGCCTGTGGTTCTCGAATTCCAGCGTGCAGAGCGAATGCGTGACGTTCTCGATCGAGTCTTCCAGCCCGTGGGCCCAGTCGTACATCGCATAGACGCACCACTTGTTGCCCTGTCGCGGATGCTCGGCGTGGAGGATCCGGTACATGACCGGGTCGCGCATGTTCAGGTTCGCGTGCGTCATGTCGATCTTTGCGCGGAGCGTGCGGGACCCATCGGGGAATTCGCCTTTGCGCATTCGATCGAACAGGTCGAGGCTCTCCTCGGCGGGACGATCGCGATAGGGACTGTTCTTGCCCGGCGTGGTCAACGTGCCGCGGTATTCGCGCGTCTGCGCGGGCGTCAGGTCGCAGACATACGCCTTGCCGGCCTTGATGAGCTCGACGGCCCAGTCGTACATCTGCTCGAAGTAGTCGGAGGCGTAGCGCACGCGGCCCTCCAGGTCGTAGCCGAGCCACTTGACGTCTTCGGTGATCGAGTCGATGTATTCCTGCTCCTCCTTGATGGGGTTGGTGTCGTCGAAGCGCAGGAGGAAGTCGCCGCCGTACTGCCGGGCCAGTCCGAAGCTCAGATGGATCGCCATGGCATGGCCGATGTGGAGGTAGCCGTTGGGCTCAGGTGGAAACCGCGTCTGCACCCGCCCGCCCCACTTGCCGGTGCGATTGTCGTTTTCGATGATTTCCTGGATGAAGTTCAGGCTGGGTTTGTCGTCGTTGTCAGTCATCTAATCAGTCTCAGCGTCATAAGTTCAGAAGTAGGTGTGGCAGACACCGACC
>JAUVGW010000219.1 GCA_030593565.1 Phycisphaerae bacterium
AGAGCTGGCGACGACTCAAATCCGCCCACCTATGCGGGACGGTCCCGCTGCCGAAGCCAAAAGCAAAAACCAAGAGCAACGCCGCATGAGAATCGTGAAGGATGACCCTCGGCAATTTACACAGGACTTGACACTACCTCAGTGTGGCACGGGCTTCCTGCTTGTGACCCCACCGGCAGGTGTGGCACGGACAAGGATCGCCCGTGAGGAGGCTGTGATTCGACCGAACGGGCTTCCAGGGCGGTCCTTGTCCGTGTTCCGTTACTGTTGGCTGCATGGAGCTTTCACGGGCAAGCTTCGTTTTCCGGTTCGCCGGACGGGTGCTTGTATTGAATACCACCTTCCGGGTCAACGTCACCACGTCTCGGCCGCTTGTCCGTGCCACACCTCGTGGCGTGAAAAAACCTTCGCAGGCAGCGAGGAAAACAATCGTTAGTAGTATAGGCCGGTTTTCGACTTTCGGCGTTTCGATGTTTCTACGTTTCTACGTTTCCTCACAATCCCCGCACGTGGCAGCCGAGTTCTCGGACGGGCGATTCGCGCCTTTCCGGGCACACCTATCTCAAGGGTCATCCCTGAGACTTCGATGTAATCATGTGGCGACCTCGCGGTCGCACCTCACAGAATCCACCCTTGCTTGAGGCGCGCCACCGAGTGCATTCCAACGTGGGAGGAGGCGATCAGATGGGCGATGTCGATAAAAATCCGGACGGTGCGAGCGCCGAACCGTTGTTCTCCACGCTACTGGCCGAATCTCCCCAACTTTGGCACGTCGTGGATGAATTCGTACGGACCCTGCCCGAGCACATCGAGGCCATGAAAGGCGCCCTTCACGAACGGTCCTTCGAGCAGGTGCAAATCCTGGCTCGACAGCTCGAGAACAACGGTGCCGACCACGGATACGGCACCATTGCCAAGAACGCGCAATCGATCGAGCAGGCAGCTCATGACCATGTCGTGGACGACCTCGCCAACAAGATAGCCGATCTGACCGCTCTGGTCACAAGGATTCAAGCCGGCCTCGACAGTCGCTAGGAATGGGGCCTTTCCCAAGGCGGTCTTTGACTACAGCAAAAGCATGGCACAACGCGGTCCCCGGCCGCGGCCAAAATGGGCCACAGGCGTCCCGCCTGTGGCATCACCGGCTTTGTCGCCGGGCTCACGAGCAACCGTCAAATATGCTGTCACAGGCGTGGGAGGCCGTCCGTTCCCCCGTTTGGGGCTGTGGACTACGTGATCCGGCGATCCTGGGCTCGCTGCGCTTCGCTCTTGGCTTTGTTTCCACCGTTACTTTGAGGATGAAACTCGGGAAGAAACCCGACGTTATGATAGCGCGCAAAGAAGCATCGCCCCGTCGGGCGGCGGGGCGATGCCCGAGCGTTGTGCTAAACGCTCGTCGGAGGAAAGAAGGAGGCAGTTGGTTCTTGTGGTCCTTGTGACTCCGACAATTGGAACTGTCGACATGCGTTCGATATTCCCAAAATCGGCTATAATGTGCGGCGACGAGCGAGGCGTGTCTTCCGGGCGAGGCTGTGTGTCGATCCCAGACACCGTCCCCCGGATTGATTGCCACAGACCAGATTTGTTGGAGTGCCGACGTGAAAGCAGCCGCCGATCCACGTGTCAATGCAAGCTTGCTGGTGTTCGAGATCGGCAATTCGCACCTGTCGGTCGCCGCGTCCGTTAAGGGACAAGTCCATGCGCAGGAGAGATTCGCCCATGATCAACTGGACGGGATGGTCGCCCATGCCGAGCAGGCCTGGGCTGCGCTGCCCAAGGACCAGCGGCGTGCCGCCGTGGCTGGCTCGGTCGTTCCCGAAGTCTTGGAGCAGGTCCGCGACCGAATATCCAGCCGGCTTGACACGCCCCTGCTGATTGTCGGAAACGACGTACACCGTCCCCTGTCCTTGGCGGTCGAGTGTCCGGAATCGGTGGGGATAGACCGCGTCTGCTCCGCGGCCGCCGCGTACGACACGATCCATCATGCCTGCGTCGTCGCCAGCTTCGGCACAGCCGTCACCGTCGATTGTGTCAGCGAGGAGGGCGCGTTCATGGGCGGCGCGATCTTCCCTGGCATCGACCTGCAGGCCAAAGCGCTGCACGAAGGCACGGCGGCATTGCCCAACGTGTCCGTGCAACCCACGGATACCGTCTATGGGGCCAACACCGAACAGGCCATTCGCAACGGCATCCTCTACGGCATCGCCGGTGGGCTTCGCGAGATTACGGAACGGTACGCCACGGAACTCGGCACATGGCCGCAACTCGTCATCACGGGCGGCAACGCCGAACTGGTCCGCCAGCATTGCGATTTCATCGACACCATCGTGCCGGACCTCTGCATCCGCGGGATCGCGCTGGCATATCGCAAGCACTTCGCCCCGTTCGAGGATGAAGGCGATTGACAACGGACAATTCCACCATCGCTTCTTTGCTGACGCCCCTGGCGCCAGGCGGCATCGCCGTCGTGGCGCTGCACGGTCCTGACACCGATCGTATTCTGGGTAAAATCCTCCGCCGCCCCGAGGGCCTGCCACAAAGTTGTGGCACCGGCGTCTCGCCGGTGGATCGCAACGAACAGGGTGGCACCGGCATCTCGCCGCCGGATCACCGGCCGGTATTCCGCCAACTCCTGGATGGCGACGCGGTTCTCGACGATGTCGTCGTCGTGCGGATTCCACGCGGCGGGACACCCGCGGCTGAGATCAACACGCACGGCGGCGTGCGGATCGCCCAGCGCACATTGATGCTGCTCAAGTGCCACGGAGCACAGGTGGTGGACGCCGGGCAATTCGTCTTGCGATGCATCCCCGCCGACCCGATCGAATACGACTGTGACCAGGCGCTGCTGCACACTTGCTCGCGCCGCCTGATCCAATGGCTGCTTACCCAACGTCGGAGCCTCCCGTCCTTTTTCCGACGTCTCGCCGCCCTCGATCCCACGCAGCAGGCAGCCTTCCGCGAACGAAGCCGAATCGCCGTACGGCTGATCCACGGGCTCCATGTAGCCATCCTCGGTCCGCCGAATTCCGGCAAAAGCACGCTTTCTAACCGTCTGATCGGCAGCGACCGCGTCATCACATCCGACCGGCCCGGTACCACGCGCGACTGGGTCTCCGAAACGGCCCTTATCCGGGGCTGGCCCATCATCCTGACGGACACGGCCGGTATCCGTGACACGTGTTGCGACATCGAAGCCGAGGCAATCCGTCGTGCCCGTCGACGGGCGGAGCTCGCCGACCTCGTCGTCATCATTCTCGACGCGACGACGACGCCCAACGAACAACTCGCCGCGCTGCGGGCCATCCTCGGGTCCACCGAGCGCGCGTCCGGCGGCGGTGGTGTCAACGAATGTGGCACCGGTGTCTCGCCGGTGTCCCACCACAACCCATCGGACAGCGACGAAGTACCGGCGGCACCCCGGTGCCCCGGGGCTTTGATAGACTCTGAGCCACCCGGCTCAGGCCGTCCGCGGATCATCGTTCTCAATAAGTGTGACGCGACGGATCGGGCGGCGGCCACCAAGGCGGCCGGCTCAAGATCGCCGACGGAAGACCAGCAACGCGAGTCGCTCGCCCATATGCCGATCTCGGCCCTGACCGGCACCGGCGTCGATGATCTGGAATCGCGCATTCACACCATGCTCGGACTGGACCGCCTCGAAGACAACCTGCCGACGGCCTTCCTGCCACATCAGCTTCGTTGACGAAGCCGCACGCGCGCCATAGACTGCCCCAATGACAAGGCAGACGATCGCCATTCTCGATTTCGGGTCCCAATATGTGCAGCTCATCGCGCGGCGCGTGCGCGAAAATCAGGTCCACTCGATGATCTTCGCGCCGGCCGTCTCGCCGGCCGTCCTCAAGCAAAACAACGTCATCGGTCTGATCCTCAGCGGGGGACCGGCCAGTGCCTATGCCGAAGACGCGCCGCAGCCCGATCCGGCCATCTTCGATCTCAATCTTCCAACCTTCGGCATTTGCTACGGCATGCAGGTCGTTTGTCGTCACCTCGGCGGCGCGATCGCGCCGGCGCAGCGGCACGAGTATGGACGGACCTCGCTTCACGTCCAAGCCAGCGATCCGCTCCTCGCCCACGTACCGCGAGAAGCCGCCGTCTGGATGTCGCACGGAGATATCGTCGCGGACTTCGGCCCTGATTTCACCACGCTGGCCAGAACAAAGAACTGCCCCAATGCCGTCGTCAAGCACAAGCACCGATCCATCTACGGCGTCCAGTTTCATCCCGAGGTTACCCACACGCCGCAAGGTGGACAGATCCTCCGGAACTTCCTCCACGAAATCTGCCGGGCCGAAGGAACCTGGTGCCCCGGCGGCATCATCGAGGAGGCCGTCAACAATGTGCGAGACCAGGTGCGTCCCGGCACGCAGGTGATCTGCGGCCTTTCCGGCGGCGTCGATTCCTCCGTGACGGCCGCCCTGCTCCATCGGGCCATCCCCGGTCAGTTGACCTGCGTTTTTGTAGACAATGGAGTACTTCGGGCGAACGAGCGCGATCGCGTCGAGGCCATCTTCAAGGGCCATTTCAAGATGGATCTCCGCGTCGTCGATGCCGCCGAACGCTTCTTGTCTCGGCTCGCCGGCGTCGTCGATCCGCAGGAGAAACGCCGCAGGATCGGCCACGAGTTCATCGACGTTTTCAGAGAGGAGGCCGCGAACATCCCGAATGCCCACTTCCTCGCTCAAGGCACGCTCTACCCCGACGTGATCGAATCCGGCCATTCCGCCGCCGGCACGGCCGCCAATATCAAGCTGCATCACAACGTCGGCGGCCTCCCCGACGAACTCGGTTTCGAGTTGATCGAACCGCTGCGGGATCTTTTCAAGGACGAAGTCCGAATCATGGGCGAGGTGTTGGGCCTTCCCGAGGAAGTCGTCTGGCGACATCCGTTCCCCGGCCCTGGGCTCGCCGTACGCATTCTGGGCGAGGTCACGCGAGAAAGGTGCGACTTGCTCCGCAAGGCCGACCAGATCATCATCGAGGAAATCACCGTTGCGGGTTGGTACCGGAAGATCGCCCAGGCCTTCGGCGTGCTGCTGCCCATTCCGAGTGTCGGCGTCATGGGCGACGGCCGGGCCTACGCCGATCAGCATGTCGTTGCCATCCGCTTCGTCGAATCAAGCGACTTCATGACGGCCGACTGGGTCCACATCGACCACGGCATCCTGGCCCGCATCTCGTCTCGACTGACGAATGAAGTTCCAGGCGTCAACAGGGTCGTCTACGACGTCACGAGCAAGCCGCCCAGCACAATCGAGTGGGAGTAGCCGTCCGCCGAGGGGGGGGGGCGGTCAAGCGAAGCTTGGCCGTGGTTTGCGTCCAGCATGGCTTGGCTGCGCCATACCGTGGCGCCAGAGGCTTCATCCCTCCACGTTCGTCCCGAGCGTTCCCGCCCGTTGCATCCGCCGCCGATATCGGATATTCTTCTCCATTGAGGGGCTGAATGGGCCATTCAGGGATAATAGAGAGGACGTGACATGATTTACTCTGTGGGATGCGAATACGGCATTCGCGCTCTGACAAAGCTCGCGGGTGAAGCGCCTGCAGGGCAGTTTTGCCTGCTGCGCGATATCCTGGAAAATACCGATCTCCCTCAGCACTTCGTCGGCAAGATCTTTCAGACGCTCGTCCGCGCGGATATCCTTGTCTCTGCCAAGGGACGCGGCGGCGGCTTCGCCCTAAAGTACCCGCCGGAAAAAATCAACCTCCGCCAAATCGTCGAAGCGATCGACGGAGGGCACCGGATCAGCCGCTGCATCCTGGGCTTCGACGATTGCTGTGGCGAACAACCCTGCCCCCAGCACGACCACTGGACACTGATTCGCGAACAAATCGAAGGCCTGCTCGACAACAGCACCCTCGCGGACCTCAGCCGCGCGGTGGCCAGGAAGCAAGCGGCGAAGAAACAGGAGTAGTCGCCACAGCATCAGCGGCCTTGAATTCATCTATGCGGACGCGCGGTTGCGAGCCGGGCCGTCCCCGGCTCGGTCCCCCGCCCGGTCGCTCCCTTGCATTTCCGCCCCACCACGCCCATCATCCCGAGCATGAACGATCAAGCCCATTTCCGCGTGCGGTTCGCTCCTTCCCCCACGGGATACCTTCATGTCGGCGGCGCCAGGACGGCCTTGTTCAACTGGTTGCTTGCCCGGCAGGCCGGCGGAGCGTTCATCCTGCGCATCGAGGATACCGACAGGCTCCGACACGTCGCCGGGGCGGAAGACAAGATCATCGACGACCTTCGATGGCTCGCTTTGGATTGGGACGAAGGCCCGCAGGTCGGCGGCGACAACGGGCCCTACTACCAAAGCCAACGCCTCGACATCTACGAGCGCCACGTGCAGCAGCTCCTCGAACAGGGCAAGGCCTATTACGCACTCGAGACGCCCGAACAGCTTGACGCCATGCGCGCCGAGGCGCGAAAGGCCGGAACCTCGATCTCCTACCGCCGCCCCGATCCGCTGCCGACGATCGAACAGGGCCTGGCGGCCAAGGAGGAAGGCCGGGCCGTCGTCGTCCGATTCAAGATGCCGCCGGATGATATCGTCGTACGCGACATGATCCGCGGCGAGCTCGTCGTCGGCGAAGGCGAACTCGAGGATTTCGTCATTCAAAAAAGCGACGGCTGGCCCACCTATCACCTCGCCTGCGTCGTGGACGACGCCCTCATGAAGATCACGCTTGTCTGTCGCGGACAGGACCACTTGTCCAATACGCCGAAGCACGTTGCGCTGCAACGGGCCTTGGGTTTCGAGATGCCGCGATATGCCCACCTGCCGCTGATCTTCAACATGAGCGGCAGCAAGATGGGCAAACGCGACAAACACACGGCCGTCCACGAGGCCGCGGCGCGGTGGGTCCGCGACGGTAAGTGGAAGCCCGATGACATCGCCGAACGGGCGGGCGTGGCGGCCGATGCCGCCGCCGCGTGGTTCGGCGACAAGAAGGCCAAACGCAAGCCGGAATTCCAAGCGATGCCGGTGGACGGTCTGCTTCGACTGGCGGATGCCGCCGACGTGGTCCTGCCGGAGATCGACGTCCATGACTTCCGTGCGTCGGGCTATCTCCCCGAGTCGCTGGGGAATTTCCTTAATTTGCTGGGCTGGTCCGGCGGCGACGATCTGGAGTTTTTCGACCGGGGCCACGCCGTCAAGGCGTTTTCCGTCGATCGGATCATCAAGTCCAACGCCAAGTTCGACCGAGACAAGCTCCTGTCGCTCAACAAGGACTGGTGCGCCAAGGCACCGGCCGACCGGCTCCTCGCGGCGTTCAAGGACTGGACCCGCGCCGCCGGCTCGCCGATGGCCGCGCTCGATGACGACACCGCCGCCCGCGTGCTCGCGGCCTGTGCAGGCTTTCGCACTTTCCGCGACGTGCAGGCCAAGGCGGGCATCCTGTTCGCCGACGACGCCGACATCGAATACGACCCCAAGGCGGTGAAGAAGGTCTTGGCCAAGAACGACGGAGCAGGCTACGCGACACTCGAACGCCTCCACCCCGAACTCGAAACGGTCGAACCCTGGACGGCCGAGGCGATCGAGGCCTTCTTCAACGAGACGTGCGAGAAGACCGGCGCAAAACTCGGCGACCTCGCCCAGCCCATCCGCGTCGCCGTCGCTGGCCGCCCCGTCAGCCCCGCCATCGGCGAAACGCTGGTCTTTCTGGGCAGGGAGAAGACCCTGCGTCGCATTCGCAATTGCCTCGATGGAAGACAGTCATAGCGCATTTCACGCTTGCCGGTGCCACAGGAGCGTAAGGCTGGCTGGTGCGAGAATCCCTTCTCGCACCTATTTCTGATGGGAATCCTTTCCCGTGGTGCCGCAGGATAGGAATCCTGCGAAGAATGCGTGCGAGATGGGAATCTCGCACGAGCGAGAATCTCGCACGAACAAAGAGGTTCTTCACGGACCTTCGGAGAGTCTCGAAGCCCCGACAGGGGCGTAAGAACATAGCCCACGGCGCGAGCCGTGGGAACGTATCGCCGTGCGCATGGCTCAGCCCCAGCGGGGCGAAAGAAACGTCCGACCTCCTCTTTCGCCCCGCTGGGGCTGACCGGCTCGCGCACACCGGAACCCCACGGCTCGCGCCGTGGGCTAGCTTCTTTCGCCACTCCGTGGCTGGCTGTGCCAGGGGCATTCCCCGATATTCCGTGGGGAACAAAAATTTTTTCAGCCCGCGCCCACCTCGCGCGACGCCAGGGCACCCGGCCACTTGTTTGCGCGCCGTTTGCAGCAGATTTTCTGCAAACTGCCGCAATTTGCCGCAAACTCTTTGGATGGCGGTGTCTTTTGTTCGCACCATGACTGCATCCCGTCCATCCACCAATCTTGCTCACCGTTCCGGGTTTTGGGGTGTTTTTCTTGTGTGGAAGCGGCCCCCGGGCTCCGCTTCGCTCCGCCCGTGGCTGCTCTCCGCCGCCGGATTCGGGGCGAGGGACCGACGCGTGGAGGCGGGCTGGCGCGCAACCGGGCTCCAAAACTCCTTGACGGCGGCCCACCGGCACGGCGATAATGTGCGTCGGATGCTGCGGTGGCACTCGCGGCCGGCTTTCGGCAACATGGATGCTAAACCGTTGAAGCTATATGGATGATCGGAATGCGGCCGCGGCGTGTTATCTGGAAGCAAGACCCGAAAGCGGATATATCTGGAAACCATGTAAACAGAAGTTGGTCCAGAGAGCAAAGACATGAAAGTATTCCTTAGCCATTCAAGTCATGACAAGTGGATCGCGCGGCAGATCTCTTCGCAACT
>JAUVGW010000124.1 GCA_030593565.1 Phycisphaerae bacterium
GCGCTACTGTTGCCCGTCGAACCCGCTTTGGTGTCCGGACCTTTCGGAGGCGCAAGCCAGTTGGAGCGAGGCCGCTGGTTGTTCCTCGCCACGTGCGTCGTTCCTGCGCCCGACGGCGGAGTACTGGGCGATGACCGCCGAGGGCTTCGGACCTTGCCGCGTTCCGGCATCGGATCATACGTCGGCCGGCGGCCGACCGGGTAGTTCCGTCCGGCCGTCGTTGACTCGAACACCACCGCACGGGGCGGTCCGAGGCGGGGCAGCTTGGCCGTCGCGGGCGTTGCGGGGGGGCCACGGCCTGCCGAGGCAATGGCAGGGCCGGTCCGCGGCGGCGGCGGCGCCCGGAGCGACATCTTCGCCAGCAACTGCTGGGGCGGGTAGTAGTCCGTCATTTGCACCTGGGCCACCGTCTTCGCAGCCTCGAGCGGGTGCAACGGTTTGATGCCAAGTTGCTCGGCGAAGAAGGCGGCGGCGGTCTGGGGAATCCGCCTGTGCCCCATATGGTCGATCATCTTGCCGCGGACAACGGCGAATTTCCTCACTTTATACCAGGCGACGGCGTTTTCCGATTCCGTCTTGCACGCGGGAAAGTCGCCGTCCCCGATGAAGATGGCTACCGGAATCCGGTCACGGTATCGTGGCACCGTCTGCTCGATCAGCAACTCCGGCGAGAAGTTCGACAGCCGCGTGGCGATGCACGAGAACCGCTCAGGAAAGCGATTTGGAAAATAGTGCGCGAAATACCCGCCGCAGGACCAACTCGTTGACAACACCCGTTTCCGGTCCGCCAGCGTCGTGGCAAAGACGTGATCCATGATCGCCATGACGCTCCGCTTATCATGCAGGACGTAGCCGTGCTCCTTCGTCAGCGGGTATTCCATAAACGAGTCACAGGTCCGCAGTTGTGGCGCACAGACGATGTAGCCGTAAATGTCGGCTTCCCGCTCCCACTCGCGCTCCTGTGGACGGGCGTTGTCGTACGGCTTCATACCGTGGAACGTCATCACCAGCGGCCATCGGTTGACCTTGGGGTCCGGGTGACGGCCGTTGTTCCTTACGTAGTCGACGGGGAGATACAGGTGATACCACGCCTTGGTGTTGGGCTCCTGGACGAATCGATACATGCCTTCGCCCCTCGGCTGGGGCACAGCGCACCCCGACCAAAGGCCCAGGCCGAGACAGACGATCGCTAAAATGTATGCTCGTTGACGCGGCATTGACGTTCTCGACCGGCGGAACGGTCCTCGGTATTCGAAATCCCGCTTCATGTATCGGCGTCAGCGGTCCGTCCCGCTTACGCTGAGGTCGCCCCGCGGGTTCTGCATCGTGGCTCCGCCGTCAAAAGTTGTGGGGCACGGGCTCTGATGCCTGTATGACCGCGCTGCAATAGCTTCCCATAGCATAGTCGCAAACGACTGATCAGGCAGAGATCCAGCGGGAAGCACATTTTCCCGGTTTCCCGTGGTCTCAAGCAGCGAACAGGGAGTGTCGGCCTCGGCCGTTCCCCCACGCGGTCACACGGTACCTGTTATAGCCGGTCTGGTCCGACCAAGTCTACGATACGCCAACGCTCGGCTCGATGGCCGACCGACAACCGTGTCCAACGACAATACCATAACCGCCAACAAATAAAGGACTTGTGGCTAGTTTCACCTGAATGCCAGGCTCTGTCGGAAAACCCGCGTTTCGTAGCGGCCGACGCCCCTGTCGGCCATCCGGAGGCGTTGGTCTACGACGTCCGACACGGGGGTCGGACGCTACAGGAGTTTTCCGACAGAGCCTAGTCGTCCCCTCGGCGATACCGATAACCACGGTCGGTCTTCTGCTTGCTGCGGCGGGCTTTCTCCGCCAGACGCCGTTCGATCGACCCACGGGTCGGCTTGGTCTTCCTACGGGGCCTCGGCTGTCGCAGCGCGCCGGCCAGCAGTTCAACGAACCGAGCCAACGCCTCGCGGCGGTTTGCCGCCTGCGTCCGGTGACGCCGGCTGACGACACGCAACACGCCCTCCTTGTTGATCCGCGTCGCCAGCTTCCGAAGGATCCGATTGCGTTGAATGGCGGTCAAGGATGTGCTGTTGGTCAGATCGAACCGTAGCGTCACGCTCGTGGCAACCTTGTTCACGTTTTGGCCGCCCGGCCCCGGGCTGCGTACATACGCAAACGTGATCTCGGCTTCGTCAACCGACACGGTATCGTTAATCCGGATCATCATAGTAATCTACCGTGAACAGGAACGAGTGCAATGTGCCGAGCGAGCCGGCTCGTCCCGAGCCGGGGGTTCATGACCATTTCGGATGGCTGCGATGCCGAACGTAGCGTCCGACCCCCGTGTCGGACGTCGTCAGTAACGTCGGGCCCCAGTGTAGCGTCGGCTGCTTGCGGCCGACGTGAAATACCGAGAAGTTCCTCCGCGCATACATCGCCCACGGGGGGCCGACGCCACACCTCGTGGCACTGAAGCGTCCCGCCCAATCTGTCACGGACCCTTGAGCCGGTATTCCTGCCCCCCGGGGGGGGGATGACTGCTGGAACGAACCCCCCGACCAAGGTCGGGGGCTCTTGTACTTGCCACAGAAATAACGTACACCCTGTTCAAGATCAAATGGCAGCCGGCTCGTTCCGGCAGTGCGTGAAACGGATTTCTGCACATGACCACACCATCATCAGATTCCGAATCCAGCAATGTCCGCCCGCTGTCCGTCCTGCGGGCCATGATTGACACGATCGACCGCGACATTCTTCGTCTGCTCTCCCGGCGGTACGGCCTCGTCGCCGAGGTGGCGGAACACAAGCGCGAACATCGCATCGCGATCCGCGATTTCAAGCGAGAGCGCGAGATCATCCAGGATCGCCGCAGGCGGGCGACGCCGCTCGGGCTGTCGCCGGAGATGATCGAAAGCATGTTCCGGCTGATCCTGTGGGCCAGCCGCGATCGACAAGCAGCGCTCAAGGCCGAGGTGCCGTTGGACGTCGAACCGCGGACGGTCGCGGTCATCGGCGGCAACGGTGTCATGGGGCGGTGCATGGCGGAGCTGTTCGCCGACCTCGGTCATGCGGTCATGGTCGCCGACCTAGATACGCAATTGACATCGGAGGAGGCGGCCCGCGTGGCGGACGTGGTGCTCATCAGCGTGCCGATCGACGCAACCATCGAGGTGATCCGCAAGCTCGGGCCGCTGGTTCGCGAAGATGCCTTGCTGATGGACGTGACGTCGATCAAGACGGAGCCCGTGGCGGCGATGCTCGACGCGTCGCGCGCCTCGGTGATCGGCACGCACCCGTTGTTCGGTCCGTCGGTTCACTCGTTGCAGGGGCAGCGCGTGGTGTTGTGCCCGGCGCGGGGCGACGGATGGCTCGACTGGCTGCGACAGATGTTCCACGCCCGCGGGCTCATCATGCGGGAAACCGAGCCGGCGGAACATGACCGGGCGATGTCGATCGTGCAGGTGTTGGTACACTTCTCGACGGAAGTCATGGGCAACACGCTCGCCCACCTGGGCGTGTCGATCGAGGAAACGCTGGCGTTCACGTCGCCGGTGTATTTGATGGAACTGCTGATGACGGCGCGTCATTTCGCCCAGTCGTCTGACCTGTACGCGTCGATCGAGATGTCCAACCCGGCGACGGGCGAGGTGACGGAAGCCTTCGCGAAGACGGCAGAACGGATGCGGAATCTCGTCGCGAGCAAGGACCATCAGGCCTTCGACAAGATGTTCCGCGAGGTGCGCGACTACTTCGGCGCGTTCACCGACCAGGCGATGGAACAGTCGAGCTTCATGATCGATCGGCTGGTGGAGCGGACTTGACGCGGTGATGGGGGATACTGCTGTGAACATCTTGGCCCCGGAGGGGCTGACGCGAGTTGCCACGGGTGGAGCACAGCGGAACCCGTGGAATATGAGTGACGCACACATAACCGCCCCGGCAGGGGCGGAGGAAGTAGGCGTAGGATGGGCAATCTTGCCCATCTGTTGATCCTGTTCCCCGTCGCTTGCTGGTGTGGCACGGACAAGGATCGCCCGTAAGGAGGCTGCGATCCAACCGAATAGGCTTCAAGGGCGATCCTTGTCCGTGTTCGGCTGCGGGTGGCTGCATGGAGCGTCCACGGACAAGCTCAGTTTCCCGGTTCGCCGGACGGGTGCTTGTATTGAACACCGTCCTCCGAATCAACGTCACCTCGTCTCGCCCGCTTGTCCGTGCCACACCAGCGCCGAGGACAGACTGCGTATGCGTGTGCCGCATCCGTTGGTAATTCACGTTGGCCACAGGGGGCCGACGCTACTTGAGGAACCTTCAATCTTGCGCGGATGTCGGCGCGCTGATGCCCAGGCGTTTCAATAGCGGCTTCATGGTCAGGCCCTGCACGACGAGCGAGAACACGACGACGCCGAAGCCCGCCACCAGGAGCACCGGACGATATACCGCGATCGGTGAGCCGTCCTCGGACGGCAGCCCAAGCAGCAGGGCGACCGGGATCGATCCGCGAAGGCCGCCCCAGTACAGCACGTGCTCCCAGTGCTTCGGGCGCTTAGTGCCGACCAGATTCAACAGGCGGTATAGCGGATAGACGGCGACGGCCCGGCTGACGAGCAAGGCAACGATCGCGATGCCGAGCGGCACTAGGCCGTCAGCGAGGTTTCCATCCTTGATGACCACCTGCAATTCCAGGCCGATCAGGATGAACAGCAGCGAGTTGATAATGAAGTCAATGGACTCGAAGAAGGTGTCCACGGTTTCGCGCGTCTTCTGCTCCATCGACAACCGTTTGCCGTAATTCCCGATCATCAGGCCGGCCATGACCGTGGAGATGACGCCGGACATGTGGAAATGCTCGGCCACCCAGAACGCGCCGTATGCGACGACAAGGCACAGGGCGTTTTCGAGCAGGTGGTCCTCGAATCGCCGCATAAGTTGGAACGCCACAACGCCGAGGACGGTGCCCACGACGAGCCCCCCGACGGCAACTGTGATGAATTCGAGCAGCGCGCCGGTGATGGTGAAGTCGGCGTCTCCGTCCGTGCCGGTGATCATCTTCAGGACGATGAGGAAGACGACGATGCCGACGCCGTCGTTGAACAGCGACTCGCCTTCGATGATGTATTTCAGATCGAGGGGGGCGTTGCACCGCTTGAAGATGGCGAGGACGCTAACGGGATCGGTCGGTGTCACCATCGCCCCGAACAGCAGCGCGACGAGGAAGCTGTCAACCGCGCCGCCCCAGTAGAACATGCCACCGATAATGAACATGGAAATGAGCAGGCCGACGACGGCGAAGGTGACGATCGGCCATATGTGCGCGAGGAGGCGGCTCAACTCCATGTGCAAGGCGCCTTGAAACAGCAGCGGCGGCAGCATCACGAAGAAGACGAGGTGCTTGAAGTCCGTATCTTGAAGATCGGGGCCGATACCGGACACGGCAACGAGCAGGCCGACGAGCGTGAGCGCGACGGTATACGGCACGTGGGTAAGGTAGTTGACCAGGATGCCGACCAAGCAGGCGATCAGCAGCAGGCCGATGTAGACCCCGACGGTATGCTCAATAGCAAGATTGATTTCTCCGACCATGCGGCCTGCCTCGTGTTTGCTTGGGCTATTCAATGCGGCGTATCATGCGCGGTCCCGGCGGATTTCCCAAGCGCCATATGGCTCGACGCGATCGAGTGGCGACTCCTCCAGACGCAATCTTGGCCCTTACGGGGCCTGGGAGGGGGGCTTGGTTGTGGAAACTGCGGCTCCCAACGCCGATATCTTGACCATCTCGCCGAGCTTCAACTAGAATCGTGCCCTTGCGCGGTCGGTGCGTCCATGCGCGCGCCGGCCGGTACTGTGATTCGGGCGACGTCGTCGGGTCCGTGCGGGCGTCCCGTGCGGTTTGGCGGCCTGCCTTCGGAAAGTGGAATAGATGGACATCGAAGAGATCAAGACGCTGACCGATCTCATGGTCGATCACAACCTCTCGGAGATCATGATCCGCGACGGGGACAAGCGAGTCGTGCTTCGACGGGGCGATCGAGTCGCGGCCCCGGCCCTCCCACCACCGGCGCCCCTGCCGATTCCGTCGGCGCCCGCTCCCGAAACAACGCCGGCGGCTTCGGAGGCCACCGCCCCGACTGCCGAGGCCGACCCGAACCTTGCCGACATCAGTTCGCCGATGGTGGGGACGTTCTACTCGGCATCTGATCCCGACTCGCCGCCGTATGTTCAGGTCGGCGACAAGGTGAATCCGGACACAGTGGTCTGCATCATCGAAGCCATGAAGGTGTTCAACGAGATCAAGGCGGAGATTTCCGGCACGGTCGAGTCGATCGAGGTGCAGAACGGAGACGCCATCGAGTTCGGCCAGGCTCTCATGAAAGTACGGGGCGGCTAATGGCCGTCGATGCGACAGCGAAACAGCCGGTCGACCGGGCGGAGGACCGCCCGGCTCACGAGGGCCTGGGGATCAAGACTGGAGATGCCGTGTCGGCCAGAACCTCCCGAACAAAAGTCAAGAAGCGTACGTTTTCCAAGGTCCTCATCGCGAACCGGGGTGAGATCGCGCTGCGCGTGATCCGCGCCTGCCGCGAACTCGGCATCCAGACTGTGGTGGTGTACTCGGAGGCCGACCGCGACGCACCATATCTGAAGCTGGCGGATCGGGCGATCTGCATCGGCGCGGCGCCGCCGTCACAGAGCTATCTGCGAGCCGACCGGATCGTCGCCGCGGCGGAGATCGCGGATGTCGATGCCATTCACCCGGGCTACGGTTTCCTGGCCGAAAACGCCGACTTCGCGGAGCAATGCCGCGACAGCCAGATCGAGTTCATCGGTGCGAGTGCCGAGTCGATTCGGCTGCTCGGCGACAAGGTGGCGGCCCGGAAGCTGGCGAAGAAGGCACGCGTCAAGACGGTTCCCGGCAGTGAGGGCGTCGTCGAGGATATGGAACAGGCCGTCAAGATCAGCCAGGAAATCGGATATCCGGTCATGATCAAGGCGGCGTCGGGGGGGGGGGGCAAGGGCATGCGGATCGCCCACAACGAGGTTTCCCTCCGTAGCGGGATTCGCAACGCCCGGGTGGAGGCGGAGAACGCCTTCGGCGACGGTCGCCTCTATGTGGAAAGACTGATCGAGCAACCGCGGCACGTGGAGATCCAGATTCTCGCGGACCAGCACGGCAATCGTATTCACCTGTGGGAGCGGGATTGCTCGCTCCAGCGGCGTCATCAGAAGGTCGTCGAGGAGTCGCCGTCGCCGTCGATCAACGACAAGACGCGGGAGGCGATGTGCAAGGCGGCGTTGCGGATGATCGAGGCGGCTGGCTATTTCTCGGCCGGCACGGTCGAGTTCGTGATGGATAAGCGCGGCAACTTCTACTTCCTCGAGGTCAACACGCGGATTCAGGTTGAACATCCGGTGACGGAGTTGGTCACGGGCATCGACCTGATCAAGTGGATGATCCGCATCGCGACGGGCGAGAAACTGTCAATTCGCCAGAAGGATGTCCCGGCGAACGGCTCGGCGATCGAGGTTCGGATCAATGCGGAAGATCCCGCCCACGACTTCCGCCCGAGCCCCGGCAGAATCGAGGAATTCCGTCCGCCCGGCGGGCCGGGCGTCCGGTTCGACACGCACGTCTCGGCCGGCTATACGATCAGCCCATACTATGACTCGCTGATCGCCAAACTGATCGTACACCGCTCCAGCCGCGACGAGGCGATTCGTTGCATGCGGCGTTGTCTGGACGAGTTCCACATCAGCCCAATCAAGACGACCATTCCCGTGCTGCGTGACATTTTCAACGACGCGGATTTCGCGAACGGGAAGGTGGACACAGGCTTCATCGAGCGGCTGCTGGCGCGGAAGGCACAAGACGGTGGCGATGCTTGACGGCCACGTCGCCCGGTCCATATCAGATTCGGCGGGCGGCGAGACTGAATGTAGCGTTGCTCCCCGCGGCCGACGTGAATCGGGGAATCAGAGCCGGCTCGTGTCGAGCCGGACCGGGGCGACACGCCCCGGCTCTGAATCATGAAAATCCGCGAGTCTACGCGAAGTGCCGGTTCAACTCCGCCAGTGACGCGATGGTAGCAATTTGCCCGAATTGCCCATCGCCGTGTCTTCCTGTGCGGTCCAACAGAACAGCGTGCCAACCGGCTTCAACGGGTAGCCGACAATCGCCGATCGGGTCGTCCCCGACACATAGGATTTCGCCCGGATCGACGCCGAGGTTCTCGGTGATGCGATCGTAGAACCGTCGATGCCCTTTGGGCAGGCCGATGTCGCTGCAATTATAGTAGTGATCGAGCAACGTCAGGAGCTTGCCGACCTTCGGGCCGAGCATGAATCTCGGTAGCGTTGTATAGGAGCAGGTGACCAAACCGGCACCCTTGGCGGCGGCAATCGCATCGAGGGCGTCGGGGAAGAACTCCATTCCATCCCGGGCCTCGAACATGGCGGTGAGCGAGGTCAGCAGGTCGATGGAGACGCGGACGTCCATGCGCGCGAACAGCAGCGCGAGGAAATCCGTCCAATCCTCGATGCGGCGTTTGGGACCGTCCATGACGAACACCGCTGCGCGGGCCACTTCGTAAGCCTGATAGCTGATGTCGACGCCGAAGTCCCTCAGTAGGTGCTGAACCTCGATGGGCCGGACGCGACCGGCGGGCCAGCGGGTCAGCGTTTCATGAATATCGAATGCAAGAATCTTGATCGCCATGGGTGAATTCTGGCATTGTCGGGCGGGCCACGCCACCCCCGTGGTAGGTGAGGCGACGATTTAGCAGCCCGTGGCAAAACTGTGGCACCGGCGTCTCGCCGGTGGTTTTCATGGCCAGGAACGGCGTTTTCGAACTGCCGTTTTCCATCCTTCCGCTGGTGGTTAGGCGCGATGCGACACCGAAAGTAGCGTCGCGGCTAGACGGCACGCAGTTTGCCGAGGCTGTCACGGATCCTTGTCCGTGCCACCCCAGGAAAACCTGCCGACGAACCCCCCGACAGGAAGACCGGCTCGAGACGAGCCGGCTCGCTGGGTCGGGGGTTCCCGAGGCTGGCGAGCGAGGACAGTTTGGCGGCGGCGATTGCTTCAGTGCGCGTCCTGGCTGTCCGATATTGGGCGTAACAGTGCCGCCGTGCGCGACCGTGGCAGCCAATTAGCGTAACTGCTTGCTCTTCAGGCCGTTACGGCCGTCAAGGCTTGACGGTGACCCGCGTCGCACCGGTCGCCAAGGCAACGGCAGCCCTATAATCGGGTGAGCGTACGGCAGCACAAGTGAGGTCGCCCATGCAGTTGAGGATCAACAAGGACCACCAGCGCTTTCGCCAGATCGTCAAGGGCAAAATCCGAGACGACCTTCGGAAGTTCCTCAGCCGGGGCGAGCTGATCGGCAAGGAGGGCAAGCATCTGATCAGCATCCCCGTCCGCGGTATCGAGCTGCCGCATTTCCGCTACGGCGACAACAACGACGGCGGCGTGGGGTCGGGCGACGCCCAGCCCGGCGACAAGGCCGACGGCAGTGACGGTGACCAGGGGCCGGGCGGCACCGAGGCCGGGCAGCATATCCTCGAAGTCGAGGTATCGCTGGATGAACTGGCGGACATTCTCGGCGAGGAGCTGCAACTGCCGCGGATCAAGCCCAAGGGCAAACACCAGATCACCTCGGAGAAGGACAAGTACAGCGGCATCCGTCGGGCGGGTCCTGAATCGTTGCGGCATTTCAAGCGAACGTTCAAGGCCGCGTTGCGGCGGCAGATCATGGCGGGGACATACGATCCGGATAATCCGATCATCACGCCGATCCGTCGCGATCGGCGCTACCGAAGCTGGAAGACCGTCCTGAAACCGCAGTCGAACGCGGTGATCGTCTACATGATGGACATGTCGGGCTCGATGGGCGACGAGCAGAAGGAACTGGTGCGGCTCGAGGCTTTCTGGATCGACGCCTGGCTGCGGCGCAACTACGAGGGCATCGAAAGCCGCTACATCGTTCACGATGTCCGCGCGGCGGAGGTGAACCGCGAGACGTTCTTCCGGATCCGCGAAGACGGCGGCACGAAGATCTCCAGCGCGTTCAAACTGTGCCGATCGATGGTCGAGACGCACTACAACCCGGAGCAATGGAACGTGTACCTGTTCCATTTTTCCGACGGCGACAACTCGAGTGAGAGCGACTCGCGCGAGTGCTGCAACCTGCTGACCGAAAACCTGCTGCCCAATGTGAATATGTTCGGCTACTGCCAGGTGGCAAGCGCCTACGGCAGCGGAAACTTCATCAACGTCGTACACGAGCATCTGGCGGATCAGGAGAACGTGATCACCAGCCGGATCAACACGAAGGACGACATTTACGAATCACTCAAGACGTTCTTCACGTCTGGAAAATAGCGGGACCGCAAGATGAGCCTTCAGACTGTCAGACCGGACCTGGCTGAATACGCCCGTGAAATCGCGGAGATCGCGCGCGAGGCCGGCCTGGATTTCTTCGAGACGCGCTTCGAGTGCATGGATTTCAACACCATGCAGCAAATCGCCGCGTTTGGCGGGTTTCCGCAGCGATATCCCCACTGGCGATTCGGGATGGAGTTCGAGCGGCTAAGAAAGCAGCACGTCTACGGTCTCGGCAAGATCTACGAGATGGTGATCAACAACGACCCGTGCTATGCGTACCTGCTGAACGACAACTCGGTCGTCGATCAGAAGCTGGTAATGGCACATGTCTACGCCCACTGCGACTTCTTCAAGAACAACTACTGGTTCAGCAAGACGAACCGGAAGATGATGGACGATATGGCGAATCATGCCACGAGGATTCGCCGTCACGCGGACCGCGTCGGCTTCGAGAAGGTGGAGCGGTTCATCGATACCTGCGTCACGCTGGACAACCTGATCGACCCACACTCCCCGTTCATGCAAAGGACGCGGAAGCAGCCGAATCGCGGCGACGCGATGCCCGAGTCGGAGGCTGAAGATGAAGTCGTCCGGTACAAGAGCAAGCCGTATATGGAGAATTGGATCAATCCACCGGCAGCGGCCCGTAAGGAACGGGACGCGATCATCGCCGAGCGGGAGAAGAAGACGCCCCTACCGGCGGAGCCATTGCGGGATGTGCTGAAGTTCATGCTGGAGCATGCTCCATTGGAAGACTGGGAGGCGGATGTCCTGGCGATCATCCGTGAGGAGGCGTATTACTTCGCTCCGCAAGGCCAAACGAAGATCATGAACGAAGGATGGGCGACGTTCTGGCACAGCCGCATGATGACGACGCGCATCGTAAGCGATGCCGAGTTGATTACCTATGCCGACCACCACAGCGGGACGGTGGCGACGAGCCCCGGGCAGACAAACCCCTACAAGGTCGGTGTGGAACTGTTCCGAGATATCGAGGATCGCTGGAACAGAGGCCGGTTCGGCAAGGAATACGACGAATGCGAATCGATCACGGAGGCCCGGAAGTGGGACAAGAAACTGGGGCTGGGACTCGATAAGATCTTCGAGGTTCGGCGGACGCACAATGACGTGACGTTCGTCGACGAGTTCCTCACGCCCGAATTCGTCGATCGCTTCAGGATGTACCACTATCGCCGGGACCCGGCCACCGGCAGGATGGTCGTGGTGAACCGGGACTATGACAAGATCAAGGCCCAGTTCATGTTCATGCTGACGAACCACGGCCAGCCCTACATCTACGTCGTGGACGGGAACTACGCCAACCGGGGCGAGTTGTACCTCGCCCACAAGCACATCGGCATCGACCTCGACATCAAGTATGCGGTGGAAACGCTGAAGCGCATACAGAGCATCTGGCGCCGCCCCGTTCACCTTCAGGCCTCGATCAACGAGGAGACGGTCGTGTTCAGTTGCGACGGCGAAAACTCGCAGCAACAGAAGATCAGCGAAGACCAGCCGAAGCCGGCCCATACCGTGTAGCGAGCGTTGCTCCCGCTCGGTCATGTCCATTTCGGACAAAGTCGAAAGTCGAAAACCGAAAGCCGAAATTCGAAAGGCGAAAAACGGCGCTGGTGAGGACGCTGCGCCGCGACACCCGACCACAACCGAAATCAACGTTTAGCCGCGACCCAACGGGGAGCGCGGTTGGCACACGAAGTTGGATCGTCCGTCCCGCGTGCTCAGCGCCTTGTGATGTGGCACGGACAAGCGGGTGAGACGAGTCGACGTTGATTCAAAGCCGGGGCGTGTTGCGAACAGAGCCGGGGCGTGTCGCCCCGGACCTGCTCGGCACGAGCTGTCTCCGATGCCAGTTTGGTTGCGCCCATAGGCCGCATGGGACTGCTAAGATGATGACGCAATCTTCAGAAGATCGCGAATGACCTGTGGATCTACGTCATCGAGCCGGTGGACCACGAGGTCGGCGGCGGCCAGGGCGTCCGCCTCGTGTGTGCCGGTCAAGGCGATAGACCGCATTCCGGCGCGCCCGGCGGCTTCGATGCCGGCGGGGGCATCTTCAACGACAAGACAGGACGCGGGTGGAAGGCCGAGCCTCACGGCGGCCAGCTCGAAGACCTGCGGATCGGGCTTGCCTCGTTGGACGTCCGCCCCTGTGATCGTCGCGCCCAGATAGGGTGCCAACCCGAGTTCATCACACACGAGCGTCACATTTTCCGGGGGGCCGGACGAACCGACGGCCAGGCGAAACCCGGCCTCGTGCAACGCCCGAACGAGCGACATCGCGCCCGGCATCTCGGGGACGCGGCCGCGAATCAAGTCGCGATACAGCGCCTCCTTGCGATCATCCAGCCGGCGGATTTCATCGGGGGCCTCAACACCGAACGACTGTCGGATGATCTCTCGACTCGTCCGGCCGAACGTCGCGGCGAATTGCGCCTCCGTCATCGTCGTGCCGAGTTCCTCGGCCAACAGGCACCAGCTTCGCAGGTGCGGCTGATAGCTGTCGACCAGCACGCCGTCCATGTCGAAGATGACGCCGATGTTCAGCGGGGTGTCGGCCATATGGTTGGGATGTTCCAATCTGGGAAGACACGCACGGCCGTGGACCAGTCTGCACAGACTTGTGCCACTGCTTCAAGCAGTGTTTCGTGGCGAACACCATGCAAGCAAAGAAGCACTGCTTGAAGCAGTGGCACGAACCCATCAATGAGGGGGTGAAAAAAAACTACGCCGCTTCCTGGACCTTGGACTTGGCAAGCTCCACGAGCATGTCGAACGCCTCGGGATCGGCGATGGCGATCTCGCTGAGCATCTTACGGTTCAAGTCTATGGTTGCCGCCTTGAGGCCGAATATGAACCGGCTGTAGGACAGCCCTCGGCTGCGGCAAGCGCCGGTGATCCGAACAATCCAGAGCGCCCTGAAGTCGCGTTTTCGCGCGCGCCGATCGCGATAGGCATAGGCGCCGGCTCGCCGGACGGTGTCCCGGGCCGTTCGCAGGAGCTTGCTGCGACCACCGCGGTAGCCCTTGGCGGCCTTGAGAACACGCTTGACGCGCTTGTGGTGTGCAACACTACTTTTGGTGCGTGGCATGGGGTGATCTCCGTTACCGCGTAGCCGACGGGGCGATGTTCAGAACCTACGCCATCAAGGCCCGTATGATTTTGGCGGCGACCTTCTTGTTGGCGATCAGGGAATCCTGACGCAGCCTCCGCCTGCGGTTGCCACTTTTGCCGCTCAGAAGGTGGCCAGCGTTGCTCTTGTTGTAGCGTACCTTGCCCCGGGCGGTGACTCGCACGCGCTTGGCAAGGCCTTTGTGACGCTTCATTTTCGGCATCTTGCAATCTCCGAGGCATCGTATCTATTGTGGTACCGAGCCCCGCATTATACGCGGAACAAATTTCGACGGCAAGCCCCATTTTTGCCCAATCTGCCATGCAAACGGCCGCCTTCCTCGCGGCGCGCGACGAAAACCGTGGTAATGGCGTCTCTGCGGCATCCTGGCGCCGCGGAACCGCCGTCTCGGCGGTGGTTTTCACGGCCAGGAATGGCGTTTCCGAACCGCTGTTTTCTCCTTGCCACGGGCTGCTAAACCCCCTTCTGGAATATGACCGTCATATCCGAGCGGAAGCTGAGCCAGTAGCCGAACGCGGCGTAAAACAGGAACTTCGGCGAGGTCAACGCCTTGCCGAGTCGGACCGGCTCGAGGACTCCGTCCATCGTACCGTCGATGAGATGCTGGTACTCCCTTGACGCACGGGCATTGAGCCCGAAAACGGGGCGGTCATGGTAAGGCCGGTCGAAAAAATCGACGGGCGCCCAGCCGAGTGCGCGGCCCATGTCTTCGACCGATTCGCGCGTGTAGATGTGAAGGTGATACGGAGCGTGGACTTCGTTCCAGAAGTACTCCGGGCGGGACAGGTTGAGGTTTGCGGCATTGGGCGTGCCGACGAGTATGTGCCCGCCCGGTTTGAGATGCCCGTCCATCTCGCCCAGCAGCACGCGGCCGTCTTCCACATGTTCGAGGACATCTTGCAACAAGACGAAGTCGAACGGGCCACGGTCGAGGATCGCGGCGTCGCCGGTGC
>JAUVGW010000434.1 GCA_030593565.1 Phycisphaerae bacterium
TGAGCTGCCGGCTCGAGAGCTTCCTCTCGCTGGCCAAGATCGTCAAAAATGCATTCTTCGTCCGCGGCAACAAGCCCCAGGAACTCATCGGCCAACTCGTCAAGCTGTCCGATGTGGCCCGACGCGAGGGCATCCTGTCGCTGCAAAACACCATCAGCGAACTGAACGACCCGTTCCTGGCGAACGGCCTCCAAATGGTCGTGGATGGCACCGATGCCGACACGATCAAGCAGGTCCTCGAGTTGGAGATCGACGCCATCGACCAGCGGCACAGCGAGGGAAAGGGCGTGCTCGACCTGATGGGTAAGTATGCGCCCTCCTTCGGCATGATGGGTACCCTCGTCGGCCTGGTCGTGATGTTGGCCAACATGGAAGATGTGTCGAAGATCGGGACCGGCATGGCAATCGCGCTGTTGACCACGCTGTACGGCGCATTGATCGCCAACATGTTCTGCCTGCCCCTCGCCGACAAGCTGACCGCCAAGCACGACGAAGAAGTACTCAATCTCGAGATAGCCAAGGCCGGCATCCTCGGCCTCCAGGCCGGCGACAACCCGAGGATTCTCGAAATGAAGCTCGCCGTCTTCCTTTCGCCCAAGATGAGATCGCAGATCGAGGGCTTGGAGAAGGCGTAGGGCTGACGCGAACGTTCAGGACATCCGCACGATGGCCAAGAAACACAAATGTCCGCCCGCAGGCGCCCCCATGTGGATGGTCACCTACGGCGACATGATGACGCTGCTGCTGTGCTTCTTCGTCATGCTCGCGGCATTGGCCAACTTCGATGAAGACAAGAAGATGTTCATGGCCGCCCTGGAATCGATCCGCCGGGCCTTCGGCTCCGCCGGGCAGGCCGGCTGGCTCCCCGACGACCAGGTGGACTTCAAGAGCTTCATCCTCAAGTTCCAGACGCTCACCATTCCCGACAAGAAGAAAAACCTCGGCCATTCCGACGAACCCGGCGTGGACGGGGAATACTACCGCGTCAAGAAGGTCCGCGACGGCGTTGAAATCGTCGTCGGCGGCCCGATCGCCTTCGGGCGATTCAGCGCGGAGATCGAGCCCGAAACCGACTCCCTGCTTCAACAACTGGCGGCCGAACTCCGCGGCAAACAGAACAAGATAGAAATCCGCGGCCACGCCTCAAAGGAACCGCTACCGGATGAATCGGAGTACCGGGACCCGATCGATCTTGCGTATGCCCGCGCGCGAAACATCCGCGATCGCCTGATAGAACTCGACGTCGACGCCAAGGCGATCCGCGTTTCGAGTGCCGGTCCCTATGAACCGCTGCTTCGACAAAGCTACAACGACGCGCGCCGTGCCGCGAACCGCCGAGTGGAGATCATCCTCACCCAGGCCCTCGTCAGCGACTACGAAGCCAAGGGCCTCACGCCGGAAGAACTGGCCCGCCAGGCCCGTAGCGAGGCGATCGCGTCCCCATAAGCGCAAGCTCGGACTTCTTCGCTACCGGTGGTCGTCCCATGTGCGATTCTCCCCGCCACACGCCGATAACAGCGGCCATCACAGCCCTTCGTCCGAGCGCGAAGACGGCGTACTGCTCATCCGGCATCGCTTTCAGGCCGATTGACGTCATGGGACAGTGCGGCGGTGCGTATTGAAACGATGTGCTCGCTCGGCCTTCCACGCAACGTAAGGGAGCATAGCCACGAAATCAGAGGTGGGAACAGAAGTGACACCCGATCAGGCCTCCGTCGCGTTGGTGGCCAACGATGATCCGTCCGTCCGTAGGCTTTGCCGCGTGCTGCTCGAAAAGGAGGGCTGGCATGTCCGCGAGGCGGGCGATGGCGCCGAAGCTGTCGCCTTGGCCGTCACGGAGCCGCCACACGTCGTGATCATGGATGCCATGATGCCCGGTCTCGACGGAGTGCAGGCGACACGCCGATTCCGTGCGGAGCCGGCGACCGCCGACGTTCCGATCGTCATCCTGAGCGCCCACCAGGACACATCAGACGTGATCGCGGCCCTGGAGGCGGGCGCCGACGAATACCTGATGAAGCCCATCATCACGCAGGAATTCGCTACTCGAATCAGGGTGGCCTCGCAGTCCCGGCGCGCGTGGCGCGAGCAGCGGCGCACGTACGATATCCTCGGCGAACAGGCGCGATCCGTGAGCCTGTTGCTCGACTTCACCTGTGCGTTGTCACGTATGGAGGAACTCGAATCGGTCCTGGTCAAGACTATCGAGGTGGCCGCGACGTTGGCGGCTTGTCGACGCGTCTCGATCTTGTTGCCGGATGCGCGGCAACGAGAACTGAGGTTGGCGCGTTCGATCGGCCTGGAAGGCGAGTTCGTCGATGGTCACACGATCCCGATGCGCGAAACCATCACCGGCTGGGTCTTCGTTTCCAATAGGCCCATGGTGGTGAACAATGAGTCGGAGGCCCGGGGTTTGCCTGAGACGGTGGATCGGCGTCTCCTCGAGCATTACCCCGCGACATCGATGCCCATGCACGCAGCCGAGCAAACCGTGGGCATCCTCAACGTGGCAGACCGGATCAGCGGCGAGCCGTTCAGCGAGCGGGATGAAGAATACCTGAGCCTGCTGTGCAGCTACGCCGCCTCGGCAATCGAAAACCTCCTGATCCGCGAGGCGAGGGACGAGGCACGCGATTCCATTGTCACCGCGCTGGCGAAGCTCGCCGAGCATCGAGATAACGACACCGGCAAACACGTCGAACGTGTGACGAGCTTCAGCCTTCTCCTGGCGAAGGAACTTCAGACAAAGCCGGAGTACGCCGACAAAATCGACGCCGATTTCCTTCGCAACCTACAACGGGCCGCGCCCTTGCACGACATCGGCAAGGTGGCGATTCCTGACGCCATTCTGTTGAAGCCGGGAAGACTCACGGAAACCGAGATGGCCGTCATGCGAACACACGTGGCGGTTGGCGTGGAGACGATCCAGTCGGTCCTCGCCGATACTCCTAATTCGGGCTTCTTGAAAACAGCGGAAGAAATCATCAGCGGGCATCACGAGTGGTTTGACGGAACCGGCTATCCGAATTCCGCCCACGGCGAGGACATTCCGTTCTCGGCGCGGATCCTGGCAGTTGCGGATGTGTACGACGCGCTGACAACGAAGCGCGTTTACAAGGAGGCCACGCCCCATTCGATTGCGGCCGGCATCATCCTCGATGAATCAGGAACCCACTTCGACCCCGACATCGTCGCCGCGTTCGTGAAGCTCGCGCCACAGTTCGAGCGACTGGCAGACCGGCTGTGCGACCTCGAAGCGCAAGACTCCGGAGAAACGCCCGACGGGCTGGACAATGATGTGCAGTTATCCTCTCAGCAAGCGTAGCTGCGCCTCAGCGAGCATAGCCACGCCCTCCGTTTAGAGCATTTTAGGGTTGAGTTTGCATACTCAACTGAGGTTTCGTTGTAGCGTCGGCCCCCTGTGGCCGACGGGGATGACTGATCGCCACCAGCGTCATATGCCATCTCACGCTTAAACTGCTCTAGCCCAAGTTACGCAGTAGTGAGGCAAAGACGGCCTTTG
>JAUVGW010000222.1 GCA_030593565.1 Phycisphaerae bacterium
GACAGCGCTGGCATCTCGGATGCAGTGGCGCGTTTGGTGAATTCGTCGCCGCGGTGTGCATCGGGGATTGTGAAATCGGGATTCAACGAGGTCACGCGGCGATTGAGCTTCACGTTCTCGCCTTCGCCTGATCTATAGGGACGGCCGCCGTGTGCGGGAGCTAGTTGTTAGGAGCAAAGGAAAATGGCAGACGTGTATCCAAACGAGACCTATCCGTCTGACGCGTCGATAGCGATGCTGGATGGGACGACGGACGAGACGACCGGGCTGGCGTACATTCCCAAAGGAGTTGGGCCGGCGAGCACACCGAGCTACGAGATCCAGTACAACCGCCGGCAACAGCGTGAGAATCGTCGGTTGGCAATCGCAGCCGAGGGACTGGTGGTTGACGAGGGCTTACTGAAGGTCGGCGTCTATCCGTTCAACTACATGCTGGGCGGTGAGCGGAAACGGTTTGAAGGGGCGACGAATCAATTGGTGCCCGACGACGCGACACGGTACATCTATGTCGATGCGTCTAATACGCTGCAGGTTTCTGCGGCGTATCCGGATGATGTTTCGACGTTCGTCCCGTTAGCGAAGGTGATCACATCGAGCGGCGTCATGTCGATCGATGCGGAGATCGGGTATGCCCGGGTCGTCGTGATGCCCCCTGTGCCACGGATCGAGGCATCGGTCGGCGCGGAAAGCGGTGACACGATTCAGGTGACGCTTCAACTGGTAGATCCGTCGGGCTATTCGATTGCCCGTCGGTGGCTGGGCGAAATATGGCTGGGCGATTCGGCGTACGGTGACTTGGCGGCGACCGCGCCGACCGGTGGCGTGTCGGTGGTCACAGGGCAGAAGTTGGGCAGCGATTTGGTGTCCAACAAGCACATGAAAGTCATCTCGTCGTCGACCGGGACGATCACGATTGACATAACGGACACGGGCACGCCGACCTTCTACGTCATGGCCGTCGGAGGTGGGGCGGATCTGGTCGCGAGCGACGCGGTTACATTCGCCACGTAAGGAGCAGACAGATGATACTACGATCACCATTGTCCATTCCACCGAATCCACTCGCCGGGCCGCGCAAAGTCGGCGACGAGACGGACTACATCGAGACCGATCCGGCCAATGGCCGGATCAATGCCGGCGGCACGGCCTCGCCGCTGATAATCGGGAATCTCTCGCTTCCTGTTTGGATTCCTCCACAGCCGGGTCAGCACACAACCGGTTTAATGAACGGGGCGACCGGCTTTGGGATGGCCTTTGGGGTGGCGAATTACCTCTATGCCGTGCCGTTCATCTTGCCAGAAGAATTGACATTCGATGCCTTGACGGTGGCGATTGCCACGGCAGCGGCTTCGTCCACAGGTCGCATAGGAATCTACAACATCAATGGTGGATTGCCGAGTAGCCTGCTCGTCGAGGCGACTGCGGATAGTCAGATTGACACGTCAACGACCGGAGTAAAGACCGCGACCTTCACCGCCGAGAAGCTAGCTGCCGGAACCTATTTGTTCGCGTGGGAACAAAGCAGCAGTACTGTCAAGATTAAGACATCAGTCAGCAGCGGGGTGGCTGGGCTTCATGTCAATACGGAAACAACACAGATGCCTGTGTTCACTCATTTGTACCGTGACTTGGGCTCGTTTGTTGCGATGCCTGATCCATTCGGGGATATCACCGCCTATGCATCTGGGGATACACCGCGGATCGCAATCAGGAGGCAGGCTTGATGTCCGAACCGTGGATGTTCCTTGTTGAAACCCTGGACGGCAATACTTGTGACGTCACCGTTGAGACGCACGATTACGCGCCGGAGGAGGAGGTCATTGCCGACGCATGCGATACGTTTGCTTCGTTCCGTGCGAAGAACGTGTCCTCGCCCGCCGACGTTGTGGCCGCAGTCGAGGCCATGGCTAGTGCACCGCCACACATGAATCTGCGGGTAGCGTCGCCCCCCCGTGGCCGACGCTACTACCCGCACATTTTCGCGTGGCGACACACTAGGTTGCAAGGGCTAGCTTGAAAACCGCTTAGGAGGAATCATGCTTGAAGGCTTTCGCATCAAGAAGGGCTCTACAAAACGGCTCACCGCCATCTTCGTCGACACGGCCGGCATTGCCAAGACCGGCCTAACCGTCGGTGTGCGTGTGATCCGTGTAAGTGATGACAAGTTCCTGAAAAGTGACGGCACTTGGACGGCATCACCATCAACCGAGTACACGGCGACGGAGTGGGACGGGACAAACATGCCCGGTGTCTATTATTTCGACTTCGCTGTGCCAGACGGCCTTGACGAATACCTGATCCGATTTGACGGCGGCGCCGGTGCCGCGAACCGATATCAATTCACCTGGTTGGAGGCCGTCGTCATCGACGAGGCGGATATGCACAAGGTGAAGGCAGCGCTCGTCAACAAACAAAAGCAGAGCATCGCGGACGGCGTCGTCACCATCTACGACGATGACGACACGACCGAACTCGTCACGCTGACGCCGAGCGTGGATGACGTGGACGATCCGACGCAAAACATTTTGACGCCGAGTTGATAATGACCACACAGTTGGACAAATGGCTGGCATACTACAGCCCGCTGCTTGGTGGGCGGTTTGACTTTCACACCTCGGCGGAAGGCCCCCGGCACGAGGCATGGCATCAGGGCTTGGCGCTAGCTCGTGGGCGGTTCTGGGTGCGCGTGGCTGGCGGGCACGATCTACGTCGTGTGGCAGGCGCCGGCCGTGGGCGCGTGCCGTCCGTGGCGGATGCGCTGGTCGGGCGGAGTGACGGGCGCGGCGCGACCGTGACGACGTTTCCGTGGGTCGGGCACGCGGCCGACACGGAGTATCAATACGGCTTGACCGTGGTCGGGGCCGGCGGGGTGGCGGATGCGACAGACGCGCCGCAAGCCCGGGCCGTGTTTGACGAGTCCGGCGCGTTGATCGGGCCGGCTCCGAATGTGGTGGGCGATCTGGCGGTGGAGCCGTTGTCGGGCGGGCGTTTTGCCCTGCGGTGGACGTATGACGAGACGGACGAGGAATGCGCGCCGTCGGCGTTTCGGATCTACAACGACGCGGGCAGCTTCGGCAGCATTAACTATGGCGTCGTCGTCGGCACCGCATCGTACCGTTTTCGGCTCGGCTACTTCAACTGGACAAGCGGGGCATATGTCGACGGGAGTCGGGTGACGTGGGCGGTTCGTGCGGCGAGCGAGGCCGGCGCGGAGGGGCCGGCCTCGCCGCTCACAATGGGCGTCGCGGCGGCGGCGCTGCCGCCCGCTCCGCAAGGCGTGCGCGCCTTGGCGGTGGAGGAGTAAGCCAAGCTGTCGGCAACTGATGGCTGGAGGTCCGTAGGATGGGCGTTCGTTCGATTGGACAGTTGAAGCGTGACCAGGCTGCACTATTGGCGGCACACCGGAGTCGGCTTGGCGGGGCGGGTTCCGCGGGCGGAACCGACGGTGCGTTGTCGCCTCGTCCAGCATTGCAGTGGGGCCGCATCACCCAAGTTGTGACGAGCGACGAGACCTACGGACCGCACTTGATGGCCCAGGGATACGTGTTCGCCGGAACACCACCAAGTCCGGCATCGGCGAGTGCCGCACCGCTACGCTGCTACCCCGCGCCGGGCAAGGCGGTGGGCGATTACGCCGTGGACGACTACGTGAGCCTGACGCCAACGGCCGGAGCGGTGATCGCGGAGCGGATTACCTAGAGAAGGTCCCGAGGCATCTCCAACCGTGCCCACGGTGGTGCGTGCGGTGACTGGACGCGATTGGCATAAAGGCCTTCTGCATATTGGCTTACGGCGTTCCACTTTGATCTCGGTTGTTTCACCGGTAGTAACTGTTGATTTCGCGAGGGCTCCACGGCACACGATACTGCTACCCCGACGAGTGCATGCCTACCCGACGCTCCCGGCCGCCCGGCGTCATCGCACGGAGGTCCGGGTGAAGATGGCGGTGGCGGGTGAATCCCCTCAGAGCGATCCCGGCGATTTTGCCGTCTTGCTGCTGAGCACCCGGACGCTGGCCGTGGCAAGATTTTCCGGGTCGGAGGGTTGAGAAATCGCGCACTACCTGTTAAGGTGACTCGGCACACGGGGCGAGGCCGGTCCGTGGAGCGAGATGGCCAGCGCAACCATTGAAGCCCAGAAGCGGTCAGCAGTCAGCGATCAGCCAATGGGAGCCCAAGCCCGGAGTCCCAGGTCGAGAGACTTGGGCTATTCGTCCGGCATGGAAAAAATGAGTCGGCGACAAGAAAAGGAGAATCAATCATGCGAACAGGTATTACTCAATCGATTTGTGGGACGTTTGCTCGCAAGGAATCGCTCACTATCCCCGAGCCTCGATGGTGCCGTGGGGGTGGCGCTGCATTCGTTGCGTTGTTTGTTGGGTCTTTCGGTCTCGCCATGCTGGCGGGTTGCGCTCAAACCGGAATCGTTCCCGATCGTGGTCGCGAAGGTCTATGGAACACGTTGTTTCCGCAAAGAGGCCCGAGGTTCTATCTGCCTCGCCCGTATATCGTTGTGCTTAAGGAATTCCCGGTGGCCACGTCAATCAAGTTAGTCCCGGGTTACATCGCCGGCGACGGTTTGCTCGTTCGGTTCGACGAGACCGTGAAGGATGTACTCAGCGCAGACGGCATCTACAGCGGCAAGCCGGTGGACAGAGGAGATTCATTCGGGTGGCTGCTCCTGAAGTCGGCCAAGAGTCTCATCGTTCCTACGGCAGGCAAGGGTGGCGACGGCGCGGCCTCGGGCTCCGAGCCTACTTCTGCAATTGATGCGGCGGTCGCATCCGGCGTCAAAGACGGTCTGGAGGCCGCGGCGAATCCTACACAGCCGGTCACCTCAGAGGACGCTGTCCATGGCGGGACGGCATCGGCCTGGGCCAAGAAAGGTGACATCACCGAGTTCCGAGACGCCGTCAACAGTCTCTTCGAGATCCGCTATCTACCGGATCTTGAAGAGCGGTACGTCATCGAGAGTGAGGCCGGACTCGGGCAGGCTTCACTCGATGCATACCTGAGCCGTGGATGGATCGTCCAGCACTACGGCCAGAATGTGGACCGCCGTGAGTTGGGGGAGTTCGTATTCAGGAACATCCAGGACGTGCTTGATATCGCCAAGACGATCGGGAAGGCCGCATTAATGGATGTCTTTCCGACAACGATCGCATCGGCAGGGGCCGTGGAGAGCACTGAGGGAATAGTGAACACCGCTGCCGGAGAAACGGTGGAAGGACCCCGCAAAGTCATGGTCAAGATTGTGGTCGTGGAATACGCGGTGCCGGGCGTCTATCCAATTCTTAAGCCGCATGAGCTGCCGACGGTCGATTCGAACGGACTGGTCCAGATCATCATTCCCGGCAGCAAGCAGCAGCCCGCCAGCGCTGCCCTCCCCGTTGCGTACAGAACGCGCAAGGACATTTTCGTCAGCGCGGTACAGGCCGTCACGGGCATGGAGAAGCCAACTCGTACCAATGATCCAAACGGTAGCACGCTTCCTCACAAGGCAGAAATAGATAGGGCTTTGAATGCTCATGCACAGAGTCTAGTGAATGAAGAAGGAGCGCTTCTCAGCTTGGCGGCGGCATTAGCCAAAGACCCGAAGGGTAATTACTACGTGCGCGCGAAAGCGACCTTCACTCAGGAAACTAGCCAAGGCGACAAGGATAGCCTTAAGGCTAAAATCAAGGCCAGCATCAAGAAGTTCCTCACAGGCACGTATCGTGGCTTCGATTATGACCCTGTCGTGCAATTTGTGGATTGACGTCGCCGTTCCAAAGCGGATCTGCTGGCTTCGCGACGGCGGCAGAGTGCTTTAGGAGAAGAACATGAAGCTATCCCTTCAAGAGACGGAACGGATAGAGAGGCGGCTGAACCGTGCTGGCGCCGCCTCCGGCGACCCGAACTTCGTGGGTGTCGGATTCGGTGTTGGCATCAAACTGGGCGCCATCGATACCGAGCGACCGCGGGTCGTTCGGTATTTTGTAAAGCGCAAGCTCAAGCGGCCATCACCGGCGTTTCGCATCCCTGCCGAGATAACCGTTCGCATCAAGCGGAAGAACCGATTCGTCCGAGTGACACTGAAGACCGACGTCATGGAAATCGGAAATGTCGTGCCGACGGGCGTGCATCTCCACGCCGATGGGCGTGAGAACAACGTAGTCACAACTGGCGTGTTGGTCACGTGGCGTTCACTGCTTGGCGACCGGTGTTGGGGGATCGTGACCGTGGCGCATGGCTTTTCCGCGTCAGACAGAGGGGTCAAAATCCGACCGATTCGCCGGGCTTCATTCGACGGTGAGGTCATCGCAAAAACGAGACGTGGCACCACGTTCGATGCTGCTTTGGTGGAGATCAAAGCCTCAGATGTAAGCAAGATCCCAGGTGCCAGTGCGAACAGCCCACCACAGGAAGCGATCCGTGCGATGTCCTTCGATCAAGTGAGGGATGCCTGCGAAGCAGATCAGGCCGGAAGATCCTACAGGCTCCCGGGGCCCAAGCGGTTGAAGGCGATGACGTACTTCGTTTCCCCTTTTGATTTTGGGGGAAAAGTGGGGAAGAAGAGGCATGTGATCCAAGTGGAAGCTGATGTGCATTCTGCGTTCCAGAAAGGCACCTCGGGTTCCATGTGGAAGATCGGCGATCAACCGGCGGGAATGCAGTTTGCGGGCCGGTGCTGCGAGTTCAAAGTGGGCTATGGGCACTTCCTTTGTGCTGTCTTGGAGTGGGCAAAGGGGAGCGTTTCAGGAACAAGGTTCAGGTTCGTACACGCGTTTTGATGAGATTGTCGACGCCCGAAGCCTGAAGACTTGGGCCGTCCTCCGGAGCATGGGTTGACGTGTTAAAAGCCCGTATCGCGTCACGCGCGAGTCGGCGATGCCAGCCGTCGCCGGTGCCGGCGGAGCAGGTCGGCTAGTTTCTTGTCGAGGGTCGGATCTGCGCTGCCGAACGGGGTCTTCATCGGGCTTTTCGCCAGGGCGATGAACCATTTGACCAGGTTGATGTAGTCTCGCGTGTCGACGGCCTCGGGGGCGATGGTCTTTCGCTTGACGTCCATGTTGTGGTAGTTCACCAGCGGCAGGCAGATGCAGTTGGCGTCGAGGCCGTGGTGGCAGTAGGCGGTCGCCTCGCAAGCGCCGCCGTCCATCAGCTTGCGCTGATAGCGGAAGGCGCCGTCTTTCTTCGCGAGGTTGTCCGCCACGGTGCGGCAGTAGGCCGTGACGGCCGGGGAAAACACCGTCATCTTGTCGCCGACGCGGAGGACCGGCCCGTTGCCGAGTTCGGCGACGCCGGGCAGTTCCTTGCTGTTTTCGACGACGATGACCAGGGCGCTCTTCGGAATGGTGCCGGCCTCGATGGCGGCCAGCGCGCCGGCGAAGCCGACTTCCTCGGCGCGGGAAAACAGGGCATAGCACGGCATTTTGGCGCGCGTGCGGCACAGGTCGTCCAGCGCGCAGAGGATGGCCGCCAGGCCCGACAGGTCGTCGGTCACGCGGGCATGGAGGCGGTGTTTCCGAATCACGGCATCCGGCAGGCGCCACATGCCGAGCGCCCCGCTCGGGACGGGCGACTGGACCTTGATGATCGCACCGGCGGGCGGAGCATCCAGGCGCGAGGTCTTCGGGCCGGTGGTCTTCGCGGCGCGCTTCGGCGGCTTGGGATAGACGACCTTCTCGACGACGCCGGGAATCCAGCGGTCGTCCGCCCGGAACATCACCTTCTGGTTCTTGAAGTAGCGGGCCTGAACGCCACCGGCCCATTCGGCTTCGAGCCGTTTCGCGCCCAACATCTTGCCTGCGATGAAGCCGGGATGGTCCATGTGCGCGGTGAACAGAATCGGCCGGCCTTTCGGTCGCGTCTTGGGTCGGATTTGCGGCGTGTATTTGACCAGCAGGTTGCCGTACCGGTCGGCCTCGATGCGGAGGGCCGGTCGCGCGGCGACAAAGCGCCGGATGTGGTCGGCGACACAGCCCTCGACGAACGGTGCGGTGGGCAGGTTGGTGACTTCCTCGAGCGTTTTGAGATAGGCTTTGGACACTGTGTTTTGTCTCCGATGTATGACGCGCGCGGCGACCGTCAGAAGTCGCGGCGACAGAACCGCCAGATGGCGATGGAGATGATAACGGCCTCGAAGAGCAATGACGAGCCGATGGATTTGATGATGCTGATGTCGGCGAGTTGTTTTTCGACCTCGATCGAGGCCTGCATATCCGGCATCATGGGGCCGGCCTGATTTGGCGGACCGGTGGGGCGATCGGGTCCGTCGCCCGGGGGCACGTTGCCCGTGTGGTTTGTGTCCTCGTCGTCTTCGGAATCAGGCGGGTTGACGGAGACGGCAAAGACCTCGGTGGCGGTCGACGCGCCGATGAGGTTCCCGGCGATGTGGGGAATGTCTCGGGTCTTCGGCACCATCCATTTGGCGGTTTCAGCGGCGTGGACCCATTTCTGGTCGACCTCGGCGCCCATGGCCGGCAGGCTGAGGAGTGTCTCGTGTGTCACCTGCGGGATGTAGATGCCGATCCAGGCGAGCATGGCAAGCAATAGCGCGGCCATGGAATTGCGCGTCAGCACACCGAAGAGCGCCGAGAACGCATAGACATAACTGAAGAGCACCACGATCAACAGGATGGACCACAGATAGGGCCAGATCCAGTAGCCCCAACGCAAGCCGACCACGAGGAATGTCAGCACGACGAAGACCGT
>JAUVGW010000118.1 GCA_030593565.1 Phycisphaerae bacterium
AGCGCAAGGTCGTGCCAGCAGCGTCTCAAGACCCCCCGACCTTGGTCGGGGGGTTGCCTTGTGGCGTGTGGGAGCGTACCCCCCGAGCAAGCTCGGGGGCTCTTGGGCGTAATCGCCGCCTACTTTGCGCTGTACTGCTAATCGT
The DNA here is from genome assembly GCA_030593565.1 of Phycisphaerae bacterium. Classification (GTDB taxonomy): domain Bacteria; phylum Planctomycetota; class Phycisphaerae; order UBA1845; family UTPLA1; genus JAFGQA01. The sequence goes on from JAUVGW010000118.1 coordinate 146, forward strand.
GGGTAAGTTTCCGATGCCGGCGCAAGAGCCCCCGAACAGGCGGGGCGGCGTGTCCGGCGGAACCGGCTTGCGACAAGCCGTACGTTTTCAATATGACAGCGCTATAGCATTTGACGTTTGCCTGTGGCACCGGCGTCTCGCCGGTGATCCCGCCGGCCAGACGCCAGTGCCACAGGAGCGTGAGGCCGCCGCATGGATTCGGTCACACCCAACCGTGAACTGCTATAGCCCAAGAAAAGCGTACATCAATCGCGTCTTAGCCGTATGGCGATCGCACGGGTGCATAGACAGGGGACAATGGAAACAGGTGTTCGAAGACAAGCGCAACACTTAATCTACATGCCGGGACGTAAATTGGGGGGAGCGACCGCCGGCCTGGCTCCTTTAATTGCCTGACGCGTTTGCGATGGCCCGCTGGAAGCTCCATAATGGCATAGGACAAACCGCGTTCGCCCTGGCGGATAGGCCGCCAGTGCCTCCCCCGGCTGTTTCCGGCAGGAGAGAACCAACGGGTAACGATGAAGATTATGCTGCTGAGCAGAACCGATGCCGGTCACGGCCCCTGGGCTTGCGGGACCGGACCGGGTGTGGGGTGGGCAGCGTATCCTTAGAAAACCATTGCAGAGGTGGCAATTTATGAACAGGAAGCATTCTGCAAATGCCAAGTACAAGAAGCAAAAGGGCGCGGCTTCACGATCCGGTGAATCTGCGAATACGGCTCCACAGCGAATATCCTGGAGGCGTCACCTGACGCCGGTCAAAATAGGTCTAGGCTTGGGTGTCGTCGCGATCGGGACGGCTCTGATCTGGGGCTCGCTGCGGCACGACGGCGGCGGCTCCGCCCTGCCGCGTGATGACGGCATCACGATGCTCCCGAGTGCCGTCGCCAGCCTCCCTCCCGCACCTCCGGGCACCAGATCGCCGGTGAACAGCGTCGACCCCCTGACCAACAAACCGATTGAACCCACGTCCCCGTCGACGGTCTACAAGGGATACGTCGTCGCCTTCTGCTGCGAGAAAAGTTCCGCCTACAAGGGCGGCTGGGCGCGCCTGAGTGAAACTGAGAAGGACGCGTTTGTCCGCCGCTGCCTCGAATGACGGCGTGCTCACAAGCATCACTGCCTGGAATCGCGCGGCTGTGTCGGACGGGAGGCTCGCGGCCGCTTGGCTGATGGAGGATTTGCCCGTTTGGAAACTTTCGGCCAATCGCAGCAGAGACCGCGGAGCTGGCACCAGGTGAACGAAGAGGAGTACCACGCAAGCAGGAGCGGCGTCCGCTCAATAACCGCCTGCGCAAACCGCATCGGCTCCGCACCGGGATCGATATACCACCCCGATCCGACCGCGCCATACTCCATTTGTTTGCAGGCCACCCACCAAAGGGCGCCGATGGCATAGATGCTGTAGCCAAGGGGAGCCTGTGGCATGTCATCGACTGTGGAGTCTACGGTGTTGACGTGTCGGGCAGGAAATCAAGCAGAATGCTCCGGAATGAGCCGCGGAGTCCCAGTATCGCGGCAACAATCTGAACATAGCCCATCTTGTCCGGGTACGTATCGCGGAGTTTCCAGACGAACAGCTCCGGAAACCGGAGGAGGGAGATATCAGGCGGTTGTCCATCTTCGATCATGCCAACGGCGTTCTTACAATCCGTTTTCCAGTATGTCCATCGCTCCTCAACGCGTGTCTGAGTCATCCTGCTAAAGGACTGAAGAACGTTAGTCGCTATAGGGGCGAGCACTTCGAAGAGCGAACGCCGATGATGCCTGTCTGTGCGAGCGAACACCTCCAGGATTCCGTTCAGCCGTCTCCTATCCGATTCTGAGGGACGACGCCCCCGGGCGAGAACAGAATCGACGTAGAGATTGAGTTGCGCTGTGTCATACACCGCGTATTCCCGCACTTTGCCCGTTTTCAATCCCCTGCCACGGTCCCACTCACGGAGGTTGGCGTACAGCATCGAGGCGCGCAAGCAGTATTCGTAGCACTTGTACGGGCTCGGTTTGTCCCAGGGGAGGCGCAGCAAGGCATCCCAAAGGCCTAATAGCGACAGTTCGAGATTCCAGATCGGACCGAAGAGCGCGGCAATAGCATCAACAACGACTTCTTCGACGAGTCTCGCGGCGACCTCGCGACTCACCTTCGTGTCGTCATGCTGCAAAAGGACATCGTGCAATCCTGATTCGAGTGAGACGATGGTTTTTTCAGCCTCGACGTCTTCTTCCTTGTCACGGACATGCTTGTCACGGACATGATCGTAGATGCAATGGCCAATCTCATGAACCAGGGGCCACCACTTATGGGGTGCGAAGGTGTGGTGATTGGGAACGCGGAGGACCTGGGCTCGTGTGCCCTGAAACTGTTGGAGCCCGAACATCACATAGCCTGTCCAAACGACCTTTCTGTTTGGGTTGTGAAGCCGGCACCATTCGCGCCAGACCGACCACGGGATCGATTCAGCCGCTTGGAGGAACTTTTGGGAACCGCCGATCAGGTGGCTGACGCTTGTCTCCTGCGGGCTAACACCAGTGAATGATGCTGCTGTCCGCTGATGCAAGGCGATCGGGAAAGTCGTTAATGAAGCGCGCAACCATTCCATGGTTCTTGAGAGACTTCCAGGCGTCGGATCCTCCGTGCCCTCATCGGCGCCGACCTCCTCGACAGGGCCGAACTCGTCGGCCGTATCCACGGTGTTCGCCAACTCCAGTGCGCGTTGCCTGAGCTGGTGAATATGCACGAGCATGTCCATCAGATCATCTACCAGCAACTCGTTGCGCACGAGGTTGCCGGCGGCATGCAGCGCCCGCACAATCATGGGGCCGGCGTCGGCGAGCCGATCCTGAACAAGGCGAGCCTCTCCAGCGGTGAGCGTCATCCGGATCGGCTGCAGGGACCTGGATGCCGCCTTCCTTGGAATCGAATCGTCCGGCGGATCCAACTCGTGCAGGATTCTGGTACGCGTATTGAGTAGGAGATCACTCATATCTCGCCGAAAGCCAATCACGGACCGTGCAATATCCGCTATCCTGTTCTCGTCGGTAATCCCGCCGACAATGCCAAAGTCGTTTGCGCCAGGAATGTCGTACTGACGGAGATCAGTGATCGTGCCAGACGCCTCGAGTGCTTGGCGACATGATGCCAGAAGATAGTCTCTGTGCATCGGCTGGCAAGAAACCAGCACCTGCAAGCTTAGCTTGAAAGGTGATGGTGGCGGCTTCGTATCCTTCGCCCCCTCCTTCGAGTCGAGATTTACGGCAATGATTGAGAATGTCTTGTCGACGCAGGTCCCGGCATCCTTCGTTTGCAGGATCTTGGCATAGGTTTCGTTAATGGTCGGGTATGCGTGTACGCAGAGGAACTCGGGCTGCCCAAAGGTCCCGAGCAGCAGGCTCCGGCCGCCGTTCGGCGGCGTTTGCGCCTGCCACCACTCCATGAATTCGCGATCCGGGTGTTGCTGGTTTGGGTTCCGGAAGATGCTGCGCATCCGGATGAAACTGAAGCCCACGATTCGCTCGCGGCCCAATTCGCTCAGGAGTTCATCAGCCCGTTGCTTGTCTGACGGGCTCTCCAGGATTGCGAAACAGTTGACTTCCCGTGCGCCGAGTACATCAGGCAACATGCCCCTATGGGTCTGGGATTTCTCCTTGCAGACTTCCAGAATGGCGATATCATAATCACCAAAGACGATAAACTTCATCGCCATCCGCGTGTGGGAATGGAACGGCACCTCCTCTGTGCCGAGTTGCCTGAGCACTTGTTCGTCAGCACCAGGAACGGTCTTCAGAAGAAGCAGCCGTAATCGTGTGTCGTGAATATACATTATTCGCCTTGTTGTCTCCGGATTTCGCGCGGGCCCTACGGAAGATCTCCGACTCTCAAATGTTCCACGAGCAGTCTTGCTCGTGGCATCGGGTGCCGTGGAATATGAACGCTTCAGGTTGACAACCTCTTTCGGCAGGATTGTAATGCGATACGTCTGAATGTGGAAGCCCCTTCGGTGTCCGGGGTCTACTCGCCCACTGGGGGATGAGTGGGTCGAAGGGCGAGGGCAGGACGGGCCGGCTCAGGGATTTTTTACATCTTTCCTAACGGGAGGCGATTCTAATGGGTCGGGGAGCCTGGAAAACCAGCTAGAGAACGCCCTGCGACTCCTCACATGCGTGTACATGGCGATATCTCTGGTATTCTGGTCTATACGGGAGGTTTGCGTTGTTCGGGATCAACGGAGACTTGAAAAATGGATTTTCGCCCAGCAAGGACGCATGGTCAACGCCATGCAGCGAGCCGTTTCATCGAGCATGGTCGCCGATCGCGCAGTCCGCCAAATCCTGACCTGTGTGCGACGAGCCATCCCACCGAGCACATCCGCCGACCGCGTCATCTGCCACATCCTGATCTGTGTGCGAGGAGCCGTTCCATCGAGCACATCCGCCGACCGCGCGGTCCGTCGAATCATGACCTGTGTCCGACAAGATGGACTTGGGCGGGTGATGCCGCCTCCGAAAACCGGCATCAGGACGGGTTCGAGCCCGCTTCGCATCTACTTGGATATGCCGTTCTACCATCTCCGCCCGTTGTTCGTCGTACTATTGCACGAGACGGAACACCACAGATACGCAATTGACTTCAAGGGACGGACAGGAGTTGATTTGATGCTTCTCGATGCCCTGAACCTGATCCCCTGCGCACTCGGGGCACGCATAGAGGCAGCCGTCATGTGGCGAACGGACCCCAAGTGGTGTCCCTTCGGCGTGTTTTACTTCATACACTTGTTGGTGACGCTCGCCCACTGGGGCATCGCGGTGATCAAGGACGCGACGTTCAACGTGTGCATGTGGTGTGTGTCACACTGCCGATCCGGAGATTGAAAACGAGTTGAGATTGCGCAGTAAAGGTCATCGCCGGCGCAATGTGTGGTAGATGCGCCAGGCTGTACTGATTCCCAAGCCAGCGGCGATAGCCCACAAGGCACGCGTTCGCTCCCCTGGGGCGCTCAGCAGGAACATGGCCAAGGCAACAAACAATGAAAACGTGACGATGGCCATGGCCAAGGATTCTGCGGCGTGTTTGGGCATAGCGATCGCGTGAGCGAGGCTAGACGTCGGCGCTGTGCCATTTCCTCCAGCCCCCGGAACGCCATCCACACTTACCACGTCGAGTCCTAACGCGTTCCCAGTACTGGCGTTCGGCCTTTCGGGAAGCAAGGTCGGCTCATCCACTTGCGCGGAGAGAGCCTGCATGATATCGGTCGCCGCCTCTGGTGCAGCACATTGGGCGACAGAGTCTGCACATGACATCATCTCTTTGGACACATGCTCCATTTGATCACGTTCCCCATCGGGCTGCACTATATCAACCTCACTGCGTAGCCCAGAAGGCGGGATTCTAGCCAACCGGGCGCCGGACACAAGTGACGAGCGTGCGCGACGTCACCGTTCCAACGGATTCCCTCCCCGATCACAACCTCTCAGCGGCCACGTCGGCTTCCCTCAAACCAGCCTTTACATCCGTTTACACCGAGCTGGGGGGGCGGTGGCATCTATAACGTCCTCGGACCGCGTAAATCACGCGCACTACATAAGATAGCATATTGCAACCTTCGCGTCCACAAGTAGTTATGTTCGCGTCTCGCAAGAGAGGGATCAGGTTGCCAATAGACGTTTTATCGGACGCATCTGCCTCGCTACACCAGTCCTCTACTCCATTGAGTCAGTTTCCACCAGGGTAATCGCAAGGTCGACGCATACCCCACGCGGCAATGCTGAAAACCAGCCCAACGCGCAAGCGAGGGTGTCAGGAAACGGCTGGAAACGGCCTTCCGGCCATTCTTGCGATTGCCCAGCAGTCTCCGCCAAGCTACCAGACCTGGGACATATGCCCCACCGTCCTCCTAGAATCCGATGGCGCGCCGACGTGGTCATTCCGCATCGGGCGAGACGACCTGCGCCGTGCCGTCTGGAGCCAAGCGCTGATGCGACGCCACACTGACTATGTTTGCTCGTCGTTCCCCTCGGCTTCGTTCCTGCCATCGATGATCAACGGCAACGCGACGTTCTCATTGGCGGTCAGAACGTGCAGCAGATTGAACGCCTGGAAGACGAAATCGATGTAGCGTCGGCGCAACTGGGTGACCTCGTCGTCACTCATGCTGCCCAGGGCCTGGTCGCCCACCTTCACCGATCCGCTCGTGGATTCATCCAGCCCGCCCAGGAGGTGCAGGAGCGTGCTTTTGCCGGATCCGGAGGGCCCCATAATGGCCACGAACTCGCCGCGGTTGCCTCACGAAATGATGAAGCATCCCTGTTTCTTCTTGATTTCGCCTGCTTCACTTCAAGACCCGAATAACCATGTCTGGCAGCCATTCTGCCGCAGCCGAGAAGTGCACTTCAGAGGCGCTGGAGCAACCGGCACAACGGTACGGGATGGGCGTTCTCTCATGACCATTCAGAAATTATGAAGCGACCGACACGTCGGTCTTGGGCATGTGTCGCCTCGACATCATTGAGATGTTTTGACGGAACCGGCAAGTTGGATTCGGGAGCGGCCGACGCGGAGATTTCCCGCCTGGCTTCCCGTTCTCGCGGCAGCAAATGTATCGGATATCCTCCGCCTTATTCACCCCGCGTGAAGGAGTATGTCGATTCCCTGCGGAAGATGGCAGCCATATCGACCCGCGCCTTGAGGCGGACGAGCATCGCACGCATGCCGTAGGCGCTCTTGGTGAACCAGGTATTGGCCGGCCGTGATCGCGTGTATCGCCGCCGCAGGAGTTCGCCATACAGCACCACGCCACGACGGAAGTAGTCCATGTCACTGAAGTCGAACGGCCCCTCGCAATCGACGGGCTCCCGTATCCAGGCGCACCAGTCCATGATCAGTTTCATTCGCGTCTCATCGGCCGCCTGTTTCGGCGTCAGATCGCTTCCCCGGACGATGGCCTCGCGAAGCAAATCAGGCGAGTCGAACCATGTCCGCTCGACGTCACGGCAGCACGTGATGTCCTCGGCAGTTTGGCGATGGCAACAACCAAAATCGATCGCGCCCAGCCGGCCGTCGGGCATGAACAGGTAATTCCCCGGTTGGGGGTCGGCGTACACCAGGCCCTTGGCATAGTATAGCCTGAACACGGCAAGGATGATCTTCTCGCCGAATCGGTTACGAAGCTCCTGTGGCGGCTCGGTGGCGAGGAACTTGTCCAGATGCAGGCCATCGACGTACTCCATCGTGAGCACGCGCCGCGTCGAAACCTCTGGAAAGACTCGGGGGACGACGATGCCCTCGTCTTCGGTAAACGCCGACCGGGCGATCCGCAGATTCTCCGCCTCGTGCTCGTAGTCCGTCTCCAGATCGAGCATGTGCCTGACGTCCTTGAACTGGTCCTTCATGTTGCCCCAATCGCTGCTGAGCCGCATAGGTGTCAGAAAGGCCATCATGTTCGCAAAGTCGGCGCGGATCGTCCGGCTTATGTTGGGGTATTGGATCTTAACCGCCACCCGTTGCCCCGAACCCTTCAGGCGAGCCCGGTGTACTTGTCCGAGTGAAGCAGCGGCGAATGCCGTCGTCTCGAACTCGTCGAAGACCTCCTCGGGATCGGCGCCCAGCTCGGCTCGCACGAACTCGCGCAGAAGCGAGTAGTGCATCGGCGGGGCTTCGAAATGCAAGTGGCCCAGCACCTCGACGAACTGCTCCGGCACTACGTCCGGATGGGTCGCGATGATCTGCCCGACTTTCATGATCGCTCCGCGCAGATAGCTCATCCCGCCCAGCAGCTTCAACGCGGCCTTGAGGTGCGTTTCGTTGAGCGTGCGCTCGCGCTTGTCGGCACTCGCATAGCCGCCCCGGAGCCACCACGCGAGGTACGCCGCCGCGATCTTCGCCTGAAGCGTGCCCAACACCCAAAGGCGATTGAACCTGCCGGTCGGCACAGGCTTGTGCGATAGGCGCTGGAGCAGATCCTCAAGCGGCGAGGAGGACGCCTCGGGCTCCTTTGCCTCGGCCGGAAGCGCATCAATCAACTCAGCGATCTCGGGTGACGTCGACGACATCGTGATCCTCCTCTCCGTTCTTCGACTCCGACGAGAGCGACCCGGCAAACAGCCGCATTGACTGGTCGAGAACGACGAGCGTGTCTTCCCGGTTCGGCGACTCGTCGGCCGCCCAAAACGAGAGCACGCCCAGGTACAAGGTCCAGTACAGGTGCATGGTCATCGTGCCCGGCACCCGGCTCGTGGCCGGGCCGCGCAACGCGATCAACTCCCCGACCGTTTCAAGGTGGCCGACGCGAAGCTGCTGCGCCTGCTCGCACACCGCCTCCCGAGCGAACGGGCTCAGTGCCGTTTCGAGAACCTCACCGACGTAGTTGCGGTGGGGGGCGAGATGGCGAAGCCCGACCGCCACGTGTGCGAATAGGGCCTCATCAACCGTCTCGTCGCCCCTTAGACGGCTATCAAACTCAGTGCCAGCCTCATCGAGGGCCTCACAGATGAGTGTCATCGCCAGGGCCTCCTTCGTGGGGAAGTAGTTGAACATCGTCCCTGCCGCGATCCCGGCAGTCTCGGCAATATCACGAGTCGTGGTTTGCTCGAAGCCTTTGTCACCAAAGAGCTTACGAGCACATTCCACGATTCGCCGCCGGGTCTCCTTCTTCTTCTGGGCCGTGACTCTCATCGCAACTTGCTCCGGGTAACACGCTGTTATATGAGCGCACTCATAATATACGGCGCAGTGGGGGCTCGGTCAAGTAAAATATGAGCGTGCTCATAAAATATTTGTGGACTTCGTCGACGTTTGTGTCCTGAACCCATTTCGCGCGCTTCGCCGCTCCTCGGCCTCCAGCAGGATGTCCCCAATCTGAACATCGGGCAGCAGGCTTCAAGGCGGTGCCGGCTCACCCATCACCGTCCACAATTGATCGGTCTAAGCCAAGGCGAGAAAAGGTCGGCGGCTGTTTTGACCGTGGGTTTTGCGCGGCCCGCGTGTCAAAGTATATGACGGGCGCTGGGATCGCGTCATTGCTGGAATCGGAGTTTGAGCGGATGAGCCAATCACAGGGCGATGAGGGAACCGCGGGTATGATCGAAACATACCGCGAGACGATTCATCCGCTGTACCAATTTGTTTCTCGGCGTACCGGCCGCTGCCGCCAGTTGGCGGAGGATGTCACGCAGGAGACGTATCTACGTGCGGTGGTGCAATGGCGAAACGGGCGGCAACCGGCGAATGCACTGGCTTGGCTGCAGACGGTCGCCCGCAATCTCCTGCTCAATCACTATCGCCGCATGAGCCCGGAGTCGCTGGAGGCGTCGCGTGTCGAGTGCGCCTTGGAAGCGAAGCCGGTGGATAGTCCCGACGCGGCCGCCCTGGTGTACTGGGGATTGGCTCGGCTGGGGCGTCGGCGGGGACGGTTGCTCGAGGCCTTCTACATTGAAGGAAAATCGATGCGGACGATTGCGAGCGAACTCGGCGCGAGCGAACGGGCTGTCGAGGGCCGGCTGCGACGCGCCCGACAAGCGCTGAAAGATCGATTGACTCCGATCAAGTGGAATCAGGAAGGGACGTCATGAACAGAGATCACACACCCGATCCCGAATTCGTTAATCTGCTCGAGTGGGAACTCAAGTCAACCATGCGACGGCACGGAATCCTCAACGGCACGTCGGGCGCCAAGCGGCCGTTCAGGCTCCGATTGGGCACGACGGTTGCGCTGGCGGTCGTGTCGATGTTAATCGGAGGAGCCGGTACCCACGCCGTGACACGGAGCATCGATGGTCAGGCTGCGGCGCTGTACATCGCGCGGGCCGAAGCGCTGTTGGAAATCGCCCGGGCGCGGTTGGATCCCTTTGCTCGCGAGCTGGCCAAAATGCAAGCCCTCGTCCAAGAAGGGACGGTGACCAAGCGAGAGTTGGGGCAAGTCGAAGCGCAATACCTGCGAGCCGAGTCCGAGGCCAATATCCGTCAACTTGAACTCGGTGAAACGTTCATCACGGGCAAGGAGCCCAACGACGCCCTATCCGCTCCGCTGGTTGACGGAATGGACTATGTGACCGAACGGCTGGCCGCGCGGCGCCGCCCGATTCAGCGGCGGCTCGAACTCATGACCGATCAGGTCCGGCGGTACCAGGAACTGCACGAAGCCGGCGGCGTGACCGCCAGGGAGCTTAAGGCCGTTCAGACGGAATTCGCCGAGGCTGAAGAAGCGTTGATTGGGCTGGAGAAGCGCTTCTCACTCCGCGCGTCCTTTCTGGCCGGCGGACTGCCGGCCACAGAGGTGGAGCTGAAGGCCATGCGTTTCGCCGCCGTCGCCGCTCGAAGAATGGCCGTTCGTCACGTTGAAGTCCTTGTCGAACAACAAAAGAGATTCACCCAACTGTCAGAGCGCGGCGCCGTTTCTAACTCAGAACTCCGAGCGGTCGAAGCCGAGTTGCGAAGGGTCGAGGCGCACGTGGAACTCGCCGACTTGGAGCTACGCATCCTCGATCAAAAGCTAGAGGACGCGTCGGAGGAGTAGGCACCGGTCAACGTGTTGGAGCGTGGCGACGAGGTCGATCTCCCGCTCAAACCGTCGTTGTAGGCGCAGGTGCGTCCGCCGCATGCCGCCCGTGTCGTAACAGTGTGAAAAACTCCGCTCGATCAACTCACCGCGGTTCTTCATCAGCCGCTTGACCATGCAATGGAACCTTGCCGGGTCTGGATCGGAATGGAGAGATTCCCCACCCTTCGCTGCGCGAAGGATGGGGCACGCACGCACGCTCAAGGCGAGGAGATGCGATAGATCGTTCCCTTGAATACTCTGCCGTCGGTGGCGTCGGGACGTGGTATGGCCTGGCATTGTGTCGCGGTCGCCTCGAGGGTCAGCCCGGCCGCCCGCAAGACCTCGGGAAAGCCCTCGGCTGCCGAACGGTTCTGGTCGCTCAGGAACGCGGCGCCGCCGGGCTCCAGACAGGCCGCCAATAGCGCGGCGACTGGCTCGTGGTTTCGCTTCTCGTATAGCACATCGCCGGCGACGATCGCCGCGTAGCGATCCGCTGGCGGATCGCGCCAATCCAGTAGCCGGACGTCGTGCAATGCCACGCCGTTGAGCTTGGCGCTCTCCCGCACGAACGCCAGCGCATCCTCGTCGTAGTCCGTCACCACCACCCGATGCCCGACCATCGATAGCGAAACGCCCACCAGCCCCAATCCCGCTCCAAGCTCGAGCAGGGGCCGGGGTTCCGGTTGAAGATGCCGGACGATGTACTCGGCGAGCATCAGCGCGCCAGGCCAAGGCGTCGCCCAATAGGGCATGTAGCCGTCCGCCTTGAACCGCTGTTCCACCTTGGGATCGTTCCGCAATGAATGGGGATACTTCGGCCCGAGCAGCCGAACCGTTCGCCCGGCGACCGGGATCTTGTATTCTTGTGTTTCGTAACCGCCGATCATGAATCTCGAACTCAACGCAAGTCGTGAAACCATAGGCGTCAGCGCGTGATGCGCCGAAGGTGCTCCACGCTGTCCACGAGGTGGAGCAGCTCACGATCCTCGATCGGTCTCTCGACGGCCGACGGGATGAACAGCGTGAACCCGGGGTGCAGCAAGTGGGCCTGTTCACAGATGTCCCGTAGCGCAAAACGATACACGGTCGACGGCATGAGTGGATGGGGCGTCGCATAGGCCGCGACGACTTCGTGCTCGGGAGGGTAAAATCGCAGCAGGTGCGATCGCAACCGCTCGAATCGTATCGGCTTTGACACGTGCATCGTGTGCAGGCTTGTTTCGACGCAGCCTATCTGCCAGATCAACGCAGGCACGTCGGGCAGAAGCGGCCGACGACGCAGCAACAAGTCGGTGGCCTCGTACATCTGCATTCCCGCCACGCAAGGATCGATCATCAGCTCGGCAAACAGGCAGTCCATGGCCGAGATGCCGGGGAGGACTCGCACCTCCAGGTCGAGGAGGCCGGCCATATCTCGAATGAGAAACGGTGCAAAGACGCCGACGGTCGGATGGCCGTGCATCGCGAACGTGACGGGCGGATGGTCCATCGCCGCATCCAGCACCCGCGCGGCCATGTGGTGATACGCGTTCACGCGATGCGCGGCTTCTTCGTAGCTGGTCTCGAACAACGAGGTGGCTCGCGGACAGAGGCCTTCGAGATACGTTCGAGTCGCGACGCCCGTGTCGACGTAAAGCACCTCGTTCGAACCACGAATCACCCGCTCGGTCTCGCGGGTGATCTGATCGACGTTCAACACGCCCAGCCCGACGATGGTGATGTCAACCACGCTCGTCCCCCGTCTGCAAGGCATCTATCAGATCGAGGAGCTTGTCGTAGCGTCCGTCCGCATCGCTCGCCCGGACCGCCTGCGCGGCAGCTTTCGCCGCCGCCGATTCGACGTGATGAATCCACGGCGACGTCGCCGAGGCGGCGGTCGGCCGTTCCGCTGAGGGTGGCTCCTCGCTCGTTTGTGACGGGTTTGGATGGATGGAGGCGTGATAGGCCACCTTCAGGCCGGCCGTCACCGAGGATGCCTTGTTTAGTCGCGACCCGCAGGGGAGCGCGTCCGTCACCGAATCGACCACCGTGGGAGTGATGCGGATGATCCACGAGACCCCCGGCGGCGCATCATTGCTCTGTTCGGCGGCCTGCTCGCGGCCTTCCTCGTCGGGCGGCTTCCGCTCATGCTCACCGGGCCACGGGCTCAGCGAGGCTGCGTACCCAACGGACGGGGCCGAGTCAGGCGCATGCGTGACACGGGGATCCAAACGCAACAACAAGTTCACTTCCGGCAGGCTCGGAAAATGCGATTCAGCAGTCTCGGGAGGATCGTCTTCTGCCGTCTGTTCGATTGGTGTTTTCGCTTTTGCAACGGCCGCGCCGAGCAGGCCGAGCAGGCGGCCGTCCCGGCTGCACAGGATGTCTCGTTCTTCGTCGCTAAGATCGTATCCCTCAAACGCGCGCTGTGGATCGGTCAGTGCCAACTCGCGAAACGCGTCGTCCAGCGCCGCCCGAACCAAGAAATCTGTCGCCGTCCCGTGTGCCATGCAGCGAATCCTCGTGGCGGGGGTGTCCTCCATGATGCCATAAACCGAGATAGTCCTATGGGCGTTCTCGGAACGACGATCCTACCGGCCCGGGGCGCTCCGTAGCAAGGGGGACCAAGAAAGCGGCGACTACCGGGTCCATGACAGTTTAGGCGGCATCGTTCCGAAAGGTCCAACGGGTGCCACTGGCGGCTTGTCCGCCAGTGCCTCAACAGATAGCACCCTACAAGGACACTGGCAGGCAAGCTGCCAGTGGCACCACGCCGCCGATTGTGTCATGGACCCGCGACTACCTGGCGCGACTGACGCAACAGAGATCGCTTTGGCACGCTGAAGTCTGAACGGCCATCGGGTATACTGTGACTTGGAGTTCGCCGCGGTTTTGAGTTCGCGTCGATTCCCGTATTGTCAAGCGGAGGACGTTTATGTCGGCTGATGCGAAGCTCACTAGCAATCCAGGAACGAGCAGCCGGCGATCATCCGCCGCACAGAATAAATGGTTCTTCACGGATTATCGGGGAGTGTCGAAGCCCCGGCAGGGGCGTAAGGACATAGCCCACGGCGTGAGCCGTGGGGCTCAGGCGTGTGCGAACCAGCAAGCCCCAGAGGGGCGAAAGAGGAGATCGGGTGGTATCTTTCGCCCCGCTGGGGCTGGGCAGAGCGCGTGCCGATGCGATCCCACGGCTTTCGCCGTGGGCTATGTCCTTGCGCCACTCCGTGGCTGGCACGGCCATGTGTATCCCCCGAGATCCCGTAAAGAACCGAATAAATTGCCGGGGCGAGCGGGGCGGATCGGCGCCGTGGCCGTCGTTGCGTGCGCGGCGGCGGTCTTGTCGCTCGGCTCGGGCTGCGACACATTTTCTGTGGACGGTCTGCCCTCGAATTTCGCGCCTGGCACGATCCAGCTTCCGGGTGGTGATGTCGAGGTGCCGATGCAGCTTGTGGACGATTGGATTTTCGTCACCGTTTACGTGAACAACACGGGGCCGTACACGTTCATCCTCGATACGGGCGCGAGCAGTGCCGTCGTGTCCCCGCGGATCTCGCAGCAGTTTCCGGAAAGCGTATTCGGCATCACGACGACCTCCGCCGGGCCGGGCACGCCCAGCATCGAGTCGCCCCTGTTTCGCATCGACACGCTCGACATGGGCGATATCAGGTTTGAACTCGTCCGCGCGACGGTTATCGACCTGGATGAGCCGTTTCGCAATGTCGGTTTCGTGGTGGACGGCGTCGTGGGGCTGCCGCTCTTCGAACCCGTCGCGCTGACGCTCGACTATCCCGGCCGAAAGATCCGGGTTCAGACCGGCGTCCTGCCGGCGGCGGACAACTGTGGGATCTTCCCGGTCCAGAAGACAGACACGAACCTGCTGATGATGTGGATTTCCGTCGCCGGTCGGAGTGAACAGGCGCTGATCGACACGGGAAACAACGCGTTCCTCCACCTGCCTTCATCGTATGACGATCTCGATTTCACCGCGCCGACCACGACCGGTTCGACCACGACGGTTGTCGGCGGGAGCGAGGTCATCCTCGGCTGCCTCGCGTCCGGCTCGGTCGGGTTCGGCTGCATCAGCTATGACGATCCGTGTGTGGCCGTGGGAGGCGAATTCGCAAACCTCGGCGCAGAGGCCATGATGCCGTACGTCGTGACCATCGATCAAACGTCCGGCTTGGTTCGGTTTCAGTAACGCGGGAGCCATTTGCTAACCGCGTTAAAGCTCTGCCTGGAGTTGTTCCCACTCCGGCTGGCGCTGGAGATAGCCCGTCTCCTCGATGAGGGTTTTCGCCGCCCCGCAAGGTCACGGGCTGCCGGGTGGGGCGGTGGGGGATATGCATTGTCGCAACACGAGAGGTGGAC
>JAUVGW010000389.1 GCA_030593565.1 Phycisphaerae bacterium
TCGTCGGGCACGCCGTTGCCATTGCAATCTCCGCTACTCGCGCACGTGTAGACCTCGAAGTCGTCGAGAAACCAACCGGCGTATCCAAAGCAGTGGTCCTTGCCCAGGTCGAATCGAAGTTGGATCGTCTGCCCCCCACTCGCGAACGGGCCGAGATCGACCAACGACGTCCCCCATTCCCCGCCCACACCGGTGAAGCACACCTCACCGGCCATCGGATTGGAGTTGTCGCCCGGCAGAAACAGGAAGGCGTTGTACGCGTTATATCGGAACGCCGCCGCGGGTATGGGCTGCCACTCGCCCCCGTCCACACTGATACTCACGTTGCCGCCATCGTAGCGGGGTTCTGTTTCCACGTAATGGGTGAAGGCCATCGTCGGAACATCAGGCTCGGCCGGCAGCGCGATCACCGGGCTGAACAAAGAATGCACACCGGGTTCGCCGCACGACGGACTGCTCCGAATCGTGAAATCACCGCTCCCGCCCGGCTCGCCCGGAGGCGTGCCGATGCGGAGTAGATAGGACTCGCCGTCAACCGCCGGGAAAGACACGGTGCTCTGAAGACCACACGAGTCGTCGTCGCAGTCAAGCTGCGTCGACCCAGCGCACCCACATCCTTCATACACGGCCATCTTCGTGTCGACGTTCGTCAGGTCACACGTCGTGATCGTCACCGTGCCGGTGCACGTGGCCGTCCAGCAAAACCAGACGTCGTGGTCAATCGCCATCTCGCCGTCGGCGAGACAATCCGCCGGTCCGTCCTCCATCGCCGTGGTGTTTCCAAAATGAAACGTTCCCTCGCCGGATAGCCCGTCCGCGGAAAGGCATTCGTCGTGTCCGGTCGCAAAACTCCAGTTCAGGCACTCGCCCAGGATATCATCGGCGCAGCGCCACGCCACGCCCGACCGACCGAAAGGCAGCGCCCCTGTCGTTTGCTCCCAATCGTACGGCGAGGGCGGGCCGCTGTTGGAAACCGTCCAACCATTCGTTCCGCCCTCGAAATCATCCGCGAAGACAATCACCCGGTCGGCGCACTGCGCGGGGGGGGTCGAATCCAGGACCGACACCGATTCGCCACACGCGCCCGGCGTGTTCATCTCGACCGCGAGCAGCGCCTTGTCCACTTCCGCAGCGTCGTCGGCCGTGAACATGTCGCCGGACGGCAGGCCCGATCTCGGATCATTGGGGAAACTGCCTACCAAATCCGTCGCCGCCTGGTTGAATGCCCAATAGGCATCCTCAAAATCAGAAGCAACCGCCAGATAGGTCGCCAACGCCCGGTACCAGACGGCCCCCGACTTGATCGGCCCGATGCCGCTGACGACGTATCCGTTGAATGTCTTGCCGTCCGTCAGCATGGCGAAGGCATGGTTGGGTATGCCGCTTCCGGTGTGGACGCCGCCGTAGTCCGATAGGCTACACGTCTGCAACGGGCTATTGGCATAGGCCGGATCGCCGAAACAGACGGGGTTCCACATATCGCGGATCGCCCCGCCGAAACCTTCCGAGTCCTCGGCAAACAGCCATCGGACACCGTCTAAGTAGTCCGGATCGAGACTGCATGTCGTGCGTAGGTCGTTCGGAGTGTCCGTGCCCGGTCCAGTTTGATGCGGCTCCCACGGCGTCGTGCCTGTCGAGCCGGCAAACGCCGAGTCGCTGTTGAACAAATCCACCAACTCGCCGAACACGTCGGAGAACGACTCGTTGAGCTGCCCCGATTGGTTCTGATAGATCAGGTTCGCCGTGAACTGCGTGACGCCATGTGTCATCTCGTGGGCAACCAGATCGTCGGCCAGGATGCCTGGACAAAACGCCATCTGCAACATCGACGGGCTCCAAAACGCGTTTGGGCACGGAATCGATTCCGTATTCACCGTCGCAACGATCGGCATCCCCGCGTCGTCGATACCGTCGCGACCGAAGGCCAGATAGAAGTAGTCATATGTATCGCCGAGATAATCAAACGCCGGGTCGACTTCCACGTCGCCCAACGGCGGATCGATTTCACCTCGCGCGAGCGGTCCCGGAAACACCTCGCCCTCGATCGCGTTGTGCAGATGTACGTTACGGTCCCGGGCGTGACACACCATCGACCATCGATCCAACACGTCGCCCTTGTGGGCATCGATGAAGAACGCCTCGACCATTCCCGTCGCCGCATCCGTGACCACGACGTGATGCGCAAGATGCGGTCCGACCGCCGGGTCCCCGTACCAGCCCGGATCGACGATCACAAGCTCCGACGTGACCATGCTCGGTATCACGCCATCAATCGCCGCAACCGCCGACCGGCCTGCTTCTTCCGAGGTGACCTGCGGCTGTGTCGAAAGCCCTGTAGTGATCGGGTAGAAACGCCCATTTGCCGCGACGAGTCGGTCCTCGGCATCCTGATGGACTCTCAACTCCCCCGAGAACACGGCCACGCCGTCATGCACTTGCGTGAAGGTCGTGTGGACATGTCCCAGCATGTCCGTCCGCGAACCGCGAGACACCAGTTGCCGTTCCGCGTTGGTGATCCCGAACAGGTATCCATACGAATCGAAGAAACGGATCGGCTCGGAGCCCGCCGTGCCACCTTTCAAAGAAACCACGCGACCATCGGCGACCGTCACAGAAGACGTCAGTCCCGTTCGGGATGACACACGCACGATCACATCACTGCCGGCTTCCTCACCGCGACCCGTCACCGGCAAGGCGATCATGACAAACCCGATCACCACCGGAACGATTCGTGCGCGAACCCGACCGCCTCCGACGGCGATCGCCCTGTGCCACATCTGGTTATCGCGCCCGCGGCTGCGAACTGCCTGTGTCTGCCCGTGCATGCCCGCACGCGGGCGGGTGCGGCGCATAGGCAGACGTCGACCGACAAGTTGCCTATTCGTGGCAAGGAACAGCAGCCCCATTGTGAATACTCCTTCCCCCTTCGCGCGGCCCTCCATCTATCAGGGTAGCGATTCGGCCGAATCATTACAACCGAACAGTGCCGCCTCACACTATCGGATGTCTGCATCAGTTTCGGTGGCCATCGCTCTGTTTAGAGCATTTCGCGTTTGTCTGTAGCGGCCGACGCCCCTGTCGGCCGTGGATTGTTCGATGATGCTACGTCCGACACGGGGGTCGGACGCTACGCCATTTAGTGAAATGCTCTAGCCGTGGCCCACAGGGGAGCGCGCTCTCCTGTGGGTCGCGGCTAAACGACAGAATCGGTTGATTTCGGCTATGGGTGACCGCCGTCAAGACAGGCCGGGCGAGCACACCTGCCCGAGCACGACTTGACAGCGGGCGCCGGTCACGTTCGTCAGGTTGGCGGGAATGCCGTCCACACATGCCGCCGCCAGCAACGCAAACGACACAGCCTCCTTGGCCTGCGGGTCGATGCCATGTGCCGCTGTCGTGGTCAGCTTCGCACCGTCGATCTCCGTTTCCAGTTCGTGGGACAGATGTGTGGCCAACGCCTTCATCAGCGTCGGGTTCTTCGCCCCGCCCCCGCAGGCGATCACTTCGTCGACGCGCGGGCGACTTCCCCTCCGGGCCGGAAGGAACCGCGCGATTGCGCGAGCAATACTCGCCGCTGTAAACGTCGTGGCCGTCGCGATCCAATCGTCGGCGGACACACGACGGCCGGCATGTGATGCCATCGTTTGTCGCAGCCAAGCGTCTCCGAAATCTTCCCGACCACAGCTCTTGGGCGGCGACATGCCCAGGAAAGAATGATCGAGCAGGCGTTCGAGGATCAGCGGATGCGGAGTTCCCCGGGCGGCGCGTTTCCCATTCCGGTCAAACTGCTCGCGACCGTTCGTGAAGTACTGAACCAGGGCGTCGATCATCATGTTGCCGGGACCGGTATCGAACGCGACGACCTTCTCGGGCGGCTCGCCCGCGGGTAGATAGGTCAGGTTCGCGATGCCGCCGATGTTCTGGATGACACGGCTTCGCTTGGCATCATGAAGCAGGACGTAGTCGGTCCACGGAACAAGCGGCGCGCCCTGCCCACCCACCGCCATGTCCGCGCGGCGGAACTGCGAGACGACACCCGTTCGCAGTTGCATGGCGATCACGGCTGGATCGCCGATCTGCATCGTTCCCGGTAGGGCGGCGGTCTTTCGTCGCCGATCCGGCAATGAACGCCGCGCCAAGCCGAGGCCCGGCGGCAAATGGCAAACGGTTTGACCGTGCGAACCGATCAGGTCCACACGCTTCAGGCCGAGTTTCTTCACGGCTGCGCGCGCCACGCGGGCAAATGCCCGCCCGACGGCCGTATCGAGTTCGCAAAGCTCCTCCGTCGTCGTCCGAGCCGGCGCCATGACCGCCATCACGCGCTTCTTCAGAATCGGGTCATACCTGCGATGGACGTGTCCCAAAACGCCGGCGCGCATGTTCAGGCCGCGCCCGGTGATTTCACACGCCACTGCGTCGATGCCGTCCGCACTCGTGCCGCTGTTGAGGCCCAGTATGATCCTGCTTCGTCTTGCCATGCTGTCGGAGAAAAAAGGGGTCAGGCTAGAATGCCATTAAGTTAAGCTGCATCTCCTCGTTTTCGCAGGTATTTTCGCAGTTTTTCGCGTGGTTGCGTCATGCGGGCGTACTGCTTGGGCCGGCGCTTGATGCAACGCGGCTCGAT
>JAUVGW010000180.1 GCA_030593565.1 Phycisphaerae bacterium
GCCTTCTGTGAAGGCGGTGTGCCGTGGCGTTTGGAGGGCACCGCCTTCACAGAAGGCGGCTCTGATCGGTTTCGTGCCTGTCAAACCCCCTTCAACAGACTCGCAGCTCATGCGCGAGATCCATTCTTGCGATTGCCCTGCACGGGCCGGGCATCTGTAAACGACTGCGCGGGGGCGACGCTACCACCCGTAAGACCACTGGGGTAATGCGTCAGGTTTCGTCTTTGCCCAGCTTGAATGTCACCCGGTCGTGCGTTTGCTCGGTGACTTCGTAGGTGGTGCCGGCGACTTTCATTTTCTCGATCTGGGACACGAGGCGTTCGAGGTCGAACGACCAGTCGACCTCGATCTGGCAGACGTCGTTGACCAGTTCCTTCATCTTGACGTTCTGGACGCCATGCACCTCGCGCAGGGCCTTCTCGAAGGCCTTGTAGTCTTTGCGGGCGCAGTTCTCGATGGTCACCTGACAGACACGGCGGATGTTCTGCCTTTTTCGCCAAGCCTCGCCGACGTCGCGCAGCATCTTGCCCACGTGTTCCTCGGCACATTTTCGGATCGCATCGTCGCCGCCGGCATCCTCGTTGACGGTCGTCTTTTTTACGGAATAGGTGTTGGACATCAACATCTGGGCGCTGTCGGTGTGATACGCGCGGACATTGATCGTGGCGGTCCATTTGTAGACGGTCCTGCCGCCGATGCGGGACGAGCCGGCACGCCGGGCTTCGGCGTTGCCCTTGATCACGACATCGGCTTTGAAGCTCGCCGCCATCGCCGCGAGCTTCTTGACGTCGTCGTTCAAGGCGGCCAGCGCGATGTCGCGTCCGCGCGAGGCCTCGGCCGCGCCCTTGTCCATTAGTTGTACGTTCTTGTTCAGGAAGAAGTTTTCGATGATGCCCTGGGCGACGCCGTTGGTCTTCGGCGGATTCATGTCGTCGGCGTCGTTGTCTTCGACGACAACCACCACGCAACGCGGGTTGCCTTCCGCTTCGATGGTGTGCAGCAGGCGCGCCCATTCCTTCTCGAAGTCGACCGTCGAGATCTTGGCGCGGACCTTGCAGATGCTGATGCCCTCCTCGGTGCGCCGCTCGAGTACCTCGAAGCTCGTCACGTAGCCGGCAGCGAAGGACATGGCCTTGTCGTAGACGGCCTCGTAGTTTTTTGTTTTTGTCTGCGAGCTGATGAACGTGCCGCAGGCCTGCTCGACTGCTTTGCGCAACGCGTCCTGCTTCGCCTGCTCCTGGGCATTGAGGTCGGTGCCGGGCGATCGCCCCTCCACGGTGATCGTGACCTCCGGCTTGTCCGGTGGGCCGGCGATCGCGTCGGCAGCCATCAGGCACAGGAAAACTGAATATGCTGTCAAACACGGGATGACCGCTGAAGTTCGTTGTTTCATCGTGGGCCTCATTAGATTCATCAGGTTCGGTTCTGGACTCCATACCGGCTTCGGGAGTCGCTGATCAGTCAACAGGATACCCGATTCGGCGTTGTGAGGAACCATATGGATCCGAGAACCCGTTCGGAGTCCGTTCCGTGCCACACGTCGGAACGGACTCCAGTCGATTGAGCGGACTCGATAGCGGGGCCGGAGGGCCCTATTGGCGTTTCACGGCCCGAATTGCGGGTTTGCTATGCGCGGAGGCGGGTGTATTCTGTGTTCGGTTGGTACGTCGAAAGAGGCACGTACGTGAGCTGGGTGAGTTCGTCCGGATCGCTTTGCCTGTATCGTCCTCCCACCGCTTGGGCCGAAGTGTCGGCCGCTTTCAGAAACGACCCTGAAAGAGAAACATAGGGTCGTATTTGCCATCGACAGGAGATAGACGATGAGCACAAGGCTGTATATCGGAAATTTGAGTTACGGTGTCACCAGTTCTGACCTGGAGCAAATGATGTCCCCGCATGGCGCGGTGGTCAGCGCAGAAGTGATCATGGACCGCACCACTGGACAGAGCAAAGGATTCGGTTTCGTCGAGATGGGGTCTGATGAGGAAGCCCAGGCGGCGATCGACGCATTGAATGGTCAGGACCATGACGGTCGCGCACTGCGTGTGAACGAAGCAAAGCCGCGCGAACCACGCGGTGGCGGTGGCGGAGGCGGCTACGATCGCTGAGCCCACAAAACACGTGACGGCCTTTCGCCGACGAGTGGCGAGGATCACCACGAATACTGAATGACCGCTGCCGACTCAGGCTCGCCTCGTGAGCCTGAGTCGGCGCAGCGGCGACGCCGCAAGTTCGGCGGCGAATACCATATCAATCGGGTCCTGCAAGACCGGCATCCAAGCAGTGTCTGTGCGTTGGAATCGTACGGCTCGCATGTGTGGGGAACGGTGCTAGGTGTCGTGCGCATTGCGCCAAACGCAACGGTCTATCTGCATTATCTTGACGATATCACCAAATCACGCAAACGACGCAGCATCTTGTCGGGCGGCGGTTCCGAGATTAAATTCGCGAACCAGACGTGTTTTGGATGCAGCGCCGGAAACTCGCGCTGCAATCGCTCGGCTGCTTCGGTCGCGCCTGTTTCGGCGGGGCCGTTGACCATCAGGTCGGTGACTTTTGAAAGGATCGCCTCGGTGCCCGGTTTCATTTCGCGAATCGGCGGCGGGAAGATGACCAGGATCACGGCCACCGGATCAAGGAGCCGAACGGCGCTCGAGCTTTCGACGACGACCGGGACGCTGGGCGGGTATCGGTGCAGCGCCGCATCTAATCCTGCCGTGAGCCCGTCGCCGTGGTGTCGCAATCGTTCGGCCCGCGCGGCGCCAGCAGCGAGGTACAGGGCCGTGTCCGTGCCGGGCTGATTCAGGTGCGCGTTGCTTTCAAAGAAGAAGCCTCCATTCGAGGCGTGCGGTGAATCTGTGCCGTGCGGCGGGTCGTGGGCCGGGCTGATCTTCAGGCAACCGATAATCGGCATGAACCGCACAAGGTGGACGATGAAGGTTGTCTTGCCACTGCCGGAGTGCGAACCGACGACGGAGAGGATGCTTCGTCCTGACGAAGGCGTTTCGTTCATCCGTCAATCATCCAGCGCCTTGGACCGGGCGAGTTCATTCTGTGTTGTCCGCAAGCACACGTTGATAGCCCGTGTAGACGTTCATTCGCCCTTTCCTGAGAAACCCGACGAGTGTCAGGCCCAGCTTGCGGGCCCATTCCACGCCCATTGCCGTCGGCGCTGAGGACGACGTGAGAATCGGGACGCCGTGGGCGATGGCCTTCGAGACGATCTCGGCGGAGAGACGCCCGGTCGTCAAGGCGATCTTGTCGGAAAGATCGATCCGGCGGCGCCAGGCCATGCCTGCTACCTTGTCAAATGCGTTATGGCGGCCTACGTCCTCCGTAAAGAGCAGGACCGAGTGGGTGTCTGCGATGGCGCAGCCGTGAACGCCGCCGGTGGTGCGGTAGAGCGTGCCTGCACGGGCGAACTCCCGACCCAAGGCGGCCAGTTGCGAGGCTCGGACCGTCAACGGGCTGTCCACAGAGCGGCATTCGGCCAGGAGGCTGGGATCGCGGCCGGTTCCTCCTCCTCCGCAGCCGGTGCCAAAAGTCCATCGCCGGTGAATGCTCTCGACGGCATCCTCGTCGAAATGTCCTCGGCATTCGACCCGTCCACCGGCTTCGTCGAATTCCACGTCGGGCAGCGTGCTGCCATTGCGATATAGACCTTCGGATATCAGGAATCCGAGGGCGAGTTCTTCAACGTCTCGAGGCAAAGCCAGCATGGCGAGGAGGGGCTCATCATTAAGGACAAGTTCGATCCGGCGTTCGCGGACGACGAGGTCATGCAGGGCTTCGTGGTTGCCGGAGGTGTGGAAGCGACGAATAGGGTGCCGGATCGTCTCCGCCCTGTCGTCAATGGAGTCTTGCTCAGGGGTCGGTTCGGGCTGGCGGGTAGTGAGTCTGTTCCGCATTCTGTGTCCCCATATCCGGGATTGATGCCGAGCTGCTGCTTCTGCACCAGTGAATCGTTAACGCGAGCGATCCCGAGGCTCATGCACGCATGAGTATAAAGCCCACACGCTCATGTGCCAAATGGCCATGCGGGCTGAGCGGCAGGCTCGGATTGAATCGCGCCCGGATCTGCGACAGCGTACATCACACCGTTGCGAGCATGGCGCGCTCACCGAGCCTCGCAACTTGTGTCAAGATCGGCCCGTCGGGGTCGCGATATGCTTGACTAAACACAACGAAACTCCTTGTGCAATAGTAACTTAGCTCCCGGTTTCCGCTTGACCGATGAAATGGAAGCAGCTAGGTTACGCTGCGGCCAGGGGAGAGGCGTTGACCGATGGCAATGGAGGCCATCGGGTGATGGAGCGACTTGTGTCTCCGCTCAGCCGTCACAATGTCGGGGCGCGCCCGCTCATTTGCGCGGGCGGTTGTCAACTTGTTTCTTTCTCGATTCGGTCGCGAGTCTCGCGCGCGGCATCCTTGGCGATCAGTCTTGGGATGATAGGCCTGCGGCCCGGAGATCAAAGGATAAAAACACCGGACGGTCCGGTGATATAGGCGTCAATCAAAACGGGAAGTGTTGATCCCGATGTGTACTTGCCAGGTACATTCAGATCAAACGATCTGGTAACCTTTTCCCACGGTCTAGGAGGTACCGAATGTTAGTCACACGTAGAAAATTCCTGAAGGTTTCCGCGGCAACCGCGGCGACCACAGGCGTGGCCATGTCGGGCTGTAATGTCTTCGACGTGACCGCGATCGAGGAACTAGCGGATGAACTCCGCAAGAACCTGTCGGAGGCGACGCGAACGACGACGATCTGCCCGTATTGCGGCGTAGGTTGCGGATTCGTGGTTCATGCCTCGGGCGGCAAGGTGATCAACATCGAAGGCGACGCGGAACACCCGATCAACGATGGATCGGCGTGTGCCAAGGGTGCGTCGCTGTATCAGATGGCGAACAACGACAACCGTCTGACAAAGGTCAGATACCGAGCCCCCGGCGCTTCGGAGTGGTCGGAGGTGAGTTGGAGTTGGGCCGTCAGCCGGATCGCCGAGAAAATCAAGGAGACGCGCGACGCGACGTTCGAGACGACGAACGCCGACGGTGCGACCGTGAATCGTACGCTGGGCATCGGCTCGCTGGGCAGCGCGGCGATGGACAACGAAGAATGTTGGCTTTATCAGAAACTACTGAGGGCACTCGGCCTGGTGTATATCGAACACCAGGCGCGGAACTGACATTCCGCCACTGTCGCCAGTTTGGCGACTGGATTCGGCCGAGGCGCCATGACCAACCACTGGATCGACATCAAGAACAGCGATGTCATCCTGATCATGGGCTCGAACGCAGCGGAAAACCACCCGATTTCATTTAGATGGGTGACGGAGGCCCGTGTGGCGGGCGCGAAGCTCATCAGTGTCGACCCGAGATTCACTCGTACCTCCAGTAAGGCCGACGTCTATGCACCCCTCCGAAGCGGCACCGACATCGCCTTCCTCGGTGGGATGCTCAACTACATCCTCCAGAACGATCTGATCCACACCGAGTACGTCACGTACTATACGAATGCCAGTTTCCTGGTGGATGACAGCTTCGACTTCGACGAGGCGACCGGTCTGTTCAGCACGTTCAACGAGGCGACCGGCAAGTACGATACTTCCACCTGGAAGTTCCAGACAGATGCCGGTGGTGTGATTCAGCGCGACGAGACGCTGAATGACCCGAAGTGCGTCTATCAGATCCTGAAGAACCACTATTCGCGGTACGACGTGAACACGGTGTCCAGCATCACTGGCACGCCGACCGCGAAGCTCACGGAAGTCTACCAGGCCTACGTGGATGCGTCGTACCAGCCAGGTAAGTCCGGCACGATCATGTACGCGATGGGCTGGACGCAGCACACGGTCGGCGCGCAGAACATTCGGGCGATGTCGATCATTCAACTTCTGCTGGGCAACATCGGCGTGGCGGGCGGCGGGGTGAACGCGCTTCGCGGCGAGTCCAACGTGCAGGGCTCGACCGATCACTGCCTGCTGTTCCACATCTGGCCCGGCTACCTGAAGGCGCCGCAGGCGGCGGACACGACGCTTGACGCCTACAACACCCGGTGGACGCCGACGGCCACACCGCAACCCACCGGCAGGCCGGTGAGCGCAAGCTGGTGGGGCAACTACCCGAAATACACCGTCAGCTTCTTGAAGAGCATGTTCGGCACCGCGGCAACGGCGACGAACGGCTTCGCGTATGACTGGATGCCCAAGCGCGACAACGGCGTGAACTATGCATGGCAGCCGATATTCGACGCGATGTACAACGGAACGGTCAAGGGCTTCTTCGCTTGGGGTCAGAACCCGGCCAACAGCAGCGCGAACGTCAACAAGGTCCGGGCGGCATTGGCGAAACTCGACTGGCTCGTTTGCGTGAACATTTTCTCGACAGAGACGGCGGAGTTCTGGCGCGGGCCGGGGATGACGGCGTCCTCGATCAACACCGAGGTCTTCGAGTTGCCTTGTGCGGCGTCGGTCGAGAAAGAAGGCAGCATCACGAACTCCGGCCGTTGGGCTCAGTGGCGATACAGGGCGGTGAGCCCGCCGGGCGATGCCAAAGCTGACGCCGAGATCATGGACCTGCTATTCGAGGCGCTAAAGGCGCTTTACACCAGTGGCGGCACATTTTCCGATCCGATCGTGAATCTCAAGTGGGACTACTTCGGTAAGTCGGAAATGCCTTCCCGGCTCCTCGCGAAGGAAATCAACGGCTACTACCTCGAGGACTTCGACGAGGACGGCACGGCCCGCAAGGCCGGCGATCTG
Source organism: Phycisphaerae bacterium (assembly GCA_030593565.1). Classification (GTDB taxonomy): domain Bacteria; phylum Planctomycetota; class Phycisphaerae; order UBA1845; family UTPLA1; genus JAFGQA01. Next base: position 6,765 of record JAUVGW010000180.1, read on the forward strand.
GTCCCCAGTTTCTCGAAGCTGCGGGACGACGGGAAGACCTCCTCGGGCAACTGGTTGTACTGCAACTCCTACACCGGCGAGTTCTTCAGCACGGGTAACAAGATGGCGCGTCGGACGCGTGAGGGCGCCGGCGGCATTGGTTTGAACTCCGACTGGTCCTGGTGCTGGCCGGTGAATCGGCGGATCGTTTACAACCGTGCGGGTGTGGACTTGAAGGGCGCTCCCTACGACGCGGCGCGGCCAGTGATTTCCTGGAATGGCGCGTCCTGGGACGGTGACGTGCCGGACGGCGGCTGGGCGCCGATGCAAAACGCCGACAGCTCATGGAATCCCGACGCGCGGCTCCCGTTCATCATGCAGCCCGACGGCGTTGGCAAGGCCTTCGCCAACACAACCGGGGCATCGGTCGGTGATGGTCCGATTCCGGAGCATTACGAGCCGGTCGAGTCGCCATTGGCGGAGCACCCACTGGGAGCGGGTCATCAGCACCACAACCCGGTGGTGTACATACCACCTGCGGACGAGATGAACGCGCTGGCCACGCCGGGCGGTTCCGACTACCCGATCGTGTGTAGCACCTACCGGATGGTCGAGCACTGGCAGACCGGTGTGATGACTCGCTGGGTGCCGTGGCTCAATGAGTTGCAGCCCGAAATGTGGGTCGAGATGTCCGAGGAACTCGCAACGGAGAAGGGCATCAGCAACGGTGACCGTGTCCTCGTGATGAGCGCCCGCGAGACGACGGGTGTCAAGGCCGTCGCCATCGTCACGAAGCGATTCAAGCCGTTCACGATCAAGGGCAGCACGGTCCACCAAGCGGGCGTGCCCTGGTGCTACGGCTGGAACGCACCGAACCGCGACGCGACGCGGCGGACGAGTGGCAACCTGTTGACCCCGAACGTGGGTGACCCCAACACCCGGATCCCAGAGACTAAGGCCTTTATGGTCGATATTGTGAAGGAGTCGTAATCCATGGCAGCGAACGGAAAATCGATGTTAATCGATACCACCAAGTGTTTTGCTTGCCGGTCCTGCCAGGTGGCCTGTAAGCAGTGGAATGAACTGGCGGCGGAATCGCCCGTCCCCACGAACCGCGGGACATATGAGAATCCGCCTGACCTGTCCGCGACGCAGTGGCTTTTGATTCATTTCAAGGAGACGGAACGGGCGGACGGTAGCATGGCCTGGAATTTCGCGAGGAATTCCTGCCGCCACTGCATCGATGCGCCGTGCAAGCAGGTGACGAACAATGCTGATTCGATCACCGTCGATGCGGACACGGGCGCGGTTCTCCACAATGCGGGAACCGAGAGCGAGTCGTTCAATGCGATTCGCAGCGCGTGCCCGTTCGATATCCCGCGAAAGGACGCCGACGGGCGATCTCGCAAGTGTCGCATGTGCATCGACCGGATCACCAATGGCGAGGTGCCGTCGTGCGCCAAGGCGTGCCCGAGTGACGCGATCACGTTCGGCGACCGCGACGATATCCTCGCGATGGCGGACGCGCGCGTTACGGCGGTTCAAGGTGAATTCCCGAATGCGACGGTATTGGATCGCGATGCGGTGCGGTTGCTCATTCTGCTTGGCGACCCGGCGAGTTCGTATAAGCTGCAGACTGCGCCTGCCTAGAAAAGGGACAAGATATGGGAGGCTCGGCCTCGTCAAACATGGACAGGAAGGTCATCAAGGCGTTGGAGCAGCGGGCTCGGCAGATTCTGAAGGCTCGGCCTGCTTACCAGGAGATGGTGGACTTCTACCTGACCGTCTTCCGCCGCCAGATCGAGTGGCGGGATAGGCTCGCGGTTCATCCACAGGCGGTGGACGATGAGCAGCGGCGGGCGTGTTTGGCCGAGGGCGAGCCTCTCGTTGATCGTTTTGATTCAGGCATTGAGTCCGAATCGCTCGTGGACCTTTGGACGGAGATGAAGACCGTCTTCCGCGAGGGCAACGACGCATTACGGGAGGCGGTCGAGAAGGTCGATGCTGCCGAAGGAGCCGGCGATTTCATGCCGGCGATTTGGTTGCTCGAGTATCGACCTGACTCCCATGAGCCCACGGCCGAGGCTGCCGACCGGATCGGCGTTGACTCCATGTTGCTGGAGACGCTGACTCGGGCCGTTACCTTCCCCCATTGGGAGAAAGTCGCCCAGGCATGGTTGCGGGGCGAAAACCTCGATGAATGGCGGCGGTTCCTGTGCCCGACCTGCGGCTCACCTCCGGGACTGGCGGAGGATCGCATGGACGGGCCGGCCGCAGACGGTGTCACGGCGTCACCGAGGCGCTTCATGCACTGTTCATTCTGCGGCTCCCGCTGGGTTGTGCCGGGGCTCGTGTGTCCGACCTGTGATTCGACGACGTCCGGCGATGCGAAGTACTACTTCACCGAGGACGAGCCTGAACTGCGTATCGATTTTTGCAAGAGTTGCGACCATTACGTCAAGGTGGTGAATGCCGACAAGATCGGTGGCCGGGTTCATGTGGGCCTGGAGCTGCTGACGACGGTTCATCTTGACGCGATCGCCCATGATAAGAACCTCAGGCCCATAGCGGCCGGTTCATGAATTTTGTTGGAGACCTTGACCATGAAAAGAAAACACCGTGCCTTGAGGCCGAGCTTGACGTTGGTGCTGATCGGCATCGTCGGGTGCGGCCTGATGTCACTCGGTCAAACCTGTCTGACCGATATTACCGACGGTGTGTTGACGAATCCGTATGCGTCACACACATTCGACCACGCTACACACTCGGCGTCGTATAGTTGTGACAGTTGTCACCATACCGGCGCCGGGAACGTCGACTGCTCGACGTGCCATACCGACGATGTATCCGGTGATACGATCACCCTGAAGGATGCGATGCACGATTCGACTGGCGGGTGCCGCCTGTGCCACAACACGCAGACGTCTGAGGGGTTGTGGGATTGCAGCTTCTGTCATACGGGCTTGTAGTTGCGGTCGTGTGATCGTTGGTCCGTGAGGCTGATCGGTGTGCGGACGCCGATGGGCGGTCGCGGGCAGTCTGTGTCGGATAATTGACTGCGTTTGGTGCGCTGATCGGGTCCGAGGGCGGCTGGACAGCCGCGAACCGCAGTAGTCTGCGGGGGATGGTCGTCCGCGATGGCTGTTCACACAGCGTCCACGGGCCGTATGGTACAGACAAACTGACGGATTATCCAAGGAACGCCGGGGTCAAAACCGGCGTTCCTGTTTTTTTGTGGCTTGTGGATCGCGTCTGACGATGCGTAAATAGGGTCTGTGCCGCGCGGTCATCGGCCGACTGCCCGCGCGGAGCCGGTTCATGGTATGGTCGACGGAGCGTTTCCAGATGAGCAGGCATTGCATAGCAGTGATCGCGATGGCGATGGCGTTGGGCGTCTGGGGCGCTGCCGTCGCCGACGAGCCCGATGCGGCGTCGGCGCTGCCGATTGGGTTTCAGCCGCATACGCGGGGCGTCCAGGGCGGTGAGATCGACTGGGCCGGCGGAACGATCATCGCGGTGGGCATCGGCAGGGCACACGGCACGACTGAACAAGACCGGCACATGGCCCGGCGGGCGGGCGAACTGGTGGCGGCCAGGAACGCGCTGGCCATCTCGCAGGGTGTGCGAATCGACGACGATGG
>JAUVGW010000041.1 GCA_030593565.1 Phycisphaerae bacterium
CCTTCGCACCGTCGATCAGGGCGAGCATCACATTGCGGCCGCCGCCGGCGTCTTCCGTGATGCGTTTCAACGCAGCCTGTACGGCCGCGTCGTCGCGCTTCTGCCGGGTCGCGGCCAGATTGGCGTTGACTTCGACCTCGACTTCGTTGCCGATCTTCAGGAGGTCGATCTGCTTCTCGTCTTCTTGGACGTATTCAGTGACGCCGACGAGCGTCTTGTCTCCCCGCTGGACGGCGGCGCTGTAGCGATAGGCGGCCTCGGCGATCTCCTTGCGGAGGTAGCCGCTTTCGATGGCGGGAATCATGCCGCCCATTTCATCGATGTGGTTGATGTACTCGCGGGCTTCGGCCTCAAGTTGGCTCGTGAGCGACTCGACGAAGTAGCTTCCACCCAACGGATCGACGGTGTTGACCACGCCGGTCTCGTGGGCCAGCACCTGTTGCGTGCGGAGCGCGAGCGTGACGGCATTCTCCGTCGGCAGGCAGACGGTTTCGTCCATGCTGTTGGTGTGCAGCGACTGACACCCGCCGAGCACGCCCGCCATCGCCTGATACGCGACGCGCATCAGGTTCACGTATGGCTGCTTGGCGTACAGGCTGCAGCCGGCCGTCTGACAGTGGAATCGCAGCCACATGGATCGCTCGTTCTTGGCGTTGAAACGCTCCTTCATGTACCACGCCCACAGGCGACGGGCCGCGCGATACTTGGCGATTTCCTCGAAGAAGTCGTTGTGGGCGTTGAAGAAGAACGACAGCCGCGGGGCGAAGCTGTCCACGTCCAGGCCGCGATCGATGCAGGCGTGGACGTAGTACAGGCCGTCGCACAGCGTGAAGGCCAGTTCCTGGCCGGCCGTCGAGCCGGCCTCGCGGATGTGATAGCCGCTGACGCTGACCGCGTTGTACTGCGGCAGCTCGCCCGCGCAAAACTCGATCGTATCCACAACTAGCCGCAGGCTTTCGGCGGGCGGGAAGTAGACTTCGTTTTGGGCGTGGAACTCCTTGAAGATGTCGTTCTGGCAGGTGCCGCGCAGTTGATCGCGCGGGACGCCCTGCTTGTCGGCCGTGGCGATGTAGAAGGCGATCGCGACCGCGGCCGACGCGTTGATCGTCATCGAGACGCTGACGTCGCTGAGCTTGATGCCGTCGAACAGCATTTCAAAATCGGCCAGCGTGTCGATCGCCACGCCGCAGCGCCCAACCTCGCCGCAACACATCGGGTCGTCGCTGTCCCGGCCCATCAGGGTCGGCAGGTCGAACGCGGTGCTGAGCCCCGTCTGGCCGCGCGACAGCAGGAACTTGAATCGCTCGTTGGTCTGCCGCGCGGAGCCGAAGCCGGCGAATTGCCGCATGGTCCACAGGCGACCGCGATACATGTTCTTGTGGACGCCGCGCGTAAACGGATACTCGCCGGAATCGCCTAGCGCGGCCTCGTAGTCCAGTTCGGCGATATCGGCGGGTCCGTAGCAATGTTCGACGTGGCGACCGGAAATGGTCGTGTGTCGGCCAATGTCGCCGGGATGCGTTGATACCTGTTCAGCCATGGTGTTGTCCATCCATGCGGACCGTCAAACGGTTGTCCACCCATGCGGACCGTCAAACGGTTGGCCATTAGCCCCCCGCGGAAGCGAGGGGTTGGGGCAACGTTAGATCAAACGGCGAACCCCTCGCTCCCGCGAGGGGCTATTGATCGCCTTCCGTGCGGACGCAGGTATGGAGCGTTACATCCTTACCAGTTCGGCTTCCGCTTCTCCAGGAAGGCCTTCAGGCCTTCGCGGCCCTGGTCGCTGGCGAAGGCTTCTCCGAACGCGTCGGCCTCGGCGGCGTCCGCGGCGCAAATCGCCTTCTTCGCGCACCGGACGGCCGTCGGACCGCACGCCAGGATCTGGTTCGCCAGCTCCTCGGCGGCCGCGATCAATCCATCTCCAGGCACGCACTGATTGACAAGGCCGATTTCGGCGGCGAGGTCGCCGGGGAGCGCTCCCCCGGTGAAGATCATCCGCCGCGCCCGCCCCGGGCCGAGTAGGGCGAGCGTTCGCTGAGTGCCGCCCCAGCCGGGGATCAGACCCAGCTTTACTTCGGGCATACCGATCTTAGCCTTGTCGGATATGACCCGCAGATCGCAGGCCAGCGCGAGTTCGCACCCGCCGCCGAATGCCGCGCCGTTGATGGCGGCAATCGTGACGGCATGTGTGAACCCGGCCAGCTTGGCCAAGCCGGCCTGGCCGTGTTCGCTGAAGCCTTTGCCCGCGTCTGCCGGCGCGTCCGACATCTCGGCGATGTCGGCTCCGGCCAGAAACGTCTTGCCGGCCCCGGTCAGGATCAGCACACGGACCTCGGGGTCCTTGGCGATCTCGTCCAGGCGATCCGTTAAAGCCTGGACGACCGACGTGGACAGGATGTTGATGCCGTTGGGCCCGGCGAACGTGATGCGCCCGATCGGGCCCTGTTTCTCGAAAACAACCTCTGTTGCCATGTTCATGGTCCTCCTGCGCCCTGGCAGTCTAACGGAAAGGCCTTCCCCACGGAAACCGCCCGCAGACAGAGGTACTGGTACACTTTGAATTGGGGAGCATCGGCCTCTGGCCGGTACGTAGGTCGAAAACGAGGATTTCATACCGGCGGGACGCCGATGCTCCCCAAACTTTACCAGTACCCATTTTGGCGGTCCCCAGCATAGAAACGGCCGATCTGCTGCCCGGGAAGCTCCTCTCGGAGCCCCCACGGCCTGGAAGGTCACCGCACCTCGCCGTAGCCCTCATCGAGTCCCGCGCCCGGAACCGCCGACAAATAGTTAGAAACGATCCATTAGGCGAAACGAGCAGGGAGTCCACGCCATGCCCCAAGTCTTCGAAGTCCTCCTCTCCGCACTCGGCAGCCTCATCAACGCGTTCATCACCTCGGTGATCACGCCGTTGTTCTCGACGATGGCGTCCATCTTCGGACTCTCGGCCTGAGCGGCTTCCAGCCCCGCCCGCCGGCCGACCGAAGCCGTGCGGCCTGCATCAAGCCGTCGCCCGCCGACGAGCAGCCCTCGACCGACTTGCAGCCGCCCGCCCACACGCCAAAACGGAAACGCCGAGCAACGCTCGGCGTTTCCGATCTTCAACTCGCTGCGGCAGGGCGCCGCCTTACTCCTCACATCGGTGTAAACCACGAATCAAAGCGTGGCCTCCAAACACTCGATGACCGTGATCGCGCATGCATTCACGACATCCTCGACGTCGCACGCCGGGTGCATCACGTTGATCGGCTTCTCGAAGCCCATCGTGAGCGGGCCGATCGATTCCACACCGCCAAGATGATTCAGCAGCTTCTCCGCGATCGTCCCCGACGCCAAATCGGGGAAGATCAGCACATTCGCCCGGCCGTTCAGCCTACAGAACGGGAACGCCTGCTCACGAATCGACGCGCACACCGCCGTGTCCGCCTGCATCTCCCCATCGATGCATAGGTCTGGATCAAGAGCGCGCGCCAACTCGGTGGCTCGCCGCATCTTCGCCGACTGTTCACACGCCACGCTCCCGAAGTTGCTGAACGATAGCATCGCCACTCTGGGCTCCACATGGAACTTACGCGCCACATTCGCCGTCAGGATGGCTATCTCCGCCAACTGCTCCGCGGTCGGCTCGATCTGCGTCCCGCAGTCCGCCAGGAAATACACGTCGTTCTTCGTCAGCATGATGAACAACTCGGACACTCGGTTCACGCCCGAACGCAGCCGGGATGTCTGCAACAGCGCCTGCATCACGAAATGATGGCTGCGGCTGACACCCGCGATCATGCCGTCGATCTTCCCAAAATCGAGCTTCAACGACGCAAACCAATCCGGCCGACCCGAGTAGTACCACGAATCAATCCACGTCACGCCCTTGCGGTTGCGCTTCTCGTAGAAGTGTTTCGCCAACGTCTCGCGATCCTCATACGTCTTCGGATCGATGATCTCCGCGTCGCCGAGCTTCACTCCCAGGACCTCCGCCCGCTCACGAATGACCTTCGGATCACCCACCAACACCGGGCGGGCGAAATCCTCCTCCTGGATTCGAGGTGCGGCACGGATGATCACATCGTGTTCGCCGTCCGAGAAGATGATCCGCTTGCCACTGCCCCTCGCTCGGTGGCGAACCTCACTCAAGAACGATTGAGATCGAGACAACGACGCCTCCAGCTTCTCCTTGTAAGCACCAATATCATCCAGCGGCAGCCGTGCAACGCCCGACTCCATCGCCGCCTTTGCCACCGCCGAGGATTCCCACGTGAACACGCGCGGATCAAACGGCTTCGGAATGATGTATTCCCGCCCAAACTGGAGACGCTTCAGACCGTACGCCCGCAGCACGCTGTCCGGCACGTCCTCGCGCGCCAGATCGGCCAGCGCATGGCACGCGGCCAGCTTCATCTCCTCGTTGATCTTCCGCGCCCGAACGTCCAACGCTCCGCGGAAAATGAACGGGAAACCCAATACGTTGTTTACCTGGTTCGGATAGTCGCTCCGACCCGTCGCCATGATCGCATCCGGCCGGGCCTCCAACACTACCTCCGGCAGAACCTCCGGTACCGGATTCGCCATCGCGAAGATCATCGGGTCCTTCGCCATCTTCTTGACCATGTCGCCCGTCACCAGGCCCGCCACCGACACGCCGGCGAACACGTCCGCGCCTTCCAGCGCATCGGCAATCGTGCGAGCCGACGTTTCGACCGCAAACTCCGCCTTGATCGGCGTCATCCCCTTATCGCGGCCCCTGTAGATGACGCCCTTGGAATCCACCAGCATCATGTTTTCAGGCTTCACCCCGAGCGAAATGTAGAACTTCGCGCACGCGATCCCCGCCGCGCCCGCGCCGCTCATCACCACGCGAACATCCTCCAACTTCTTCCCGACCAACATACAACCGTTCAGCAAGGCGGCCCCCGAGATGATGGCCGTGCCGTGCTGGTCGTCGTGGAAAATCGGGATGTCCATCAACTCCTGGCAGCGCTGCTCGATATAGAAGCACTCCGGCGCCTTGATGTCCTCCAGGTTGATCCCGCCGAACGTCGGCTCCAAACGCCGAACGAGGTCGACGAACTCGTCCGGGTCGGAAACATCCACCTCCAGATCGAACACGTCGATGCCCGCGAACCGCTTGAACAGAACACCCTTGCCCTCCATCACAGGCTTGCCCGCCAAGGGCCCGATGTTCCCCAGGCCCAAAACCGCCGTCCCGTTCGATATCACCGCCACAAGGTTTCCCCGAGACGTATAATCGTAAGCCTTGCCCGGGTCTTCCTGGATCTCCAGGCACGGCACCGCAACGCCCGGCGTGTAGGCCAGCGATAAATCCCGCTGTGTGACACAAGGCTTCGTCGGAACGACCTCCACCTTGCCCGGCGTAGGTAACGAGTGATATTCAATCGCCTGCTTCTTCATATCCATTTGCGTGCTCCGAAACTGGGTGCTGCAACCTCTTGATCGTTCTTCGTCATTGCTCGGCAAGCCTGCCTGCCGAGACGATTGTCTGTAACCGTTCACAGGAGTTTTGCAGATCTGTGGCACAGGCGTCTCGCCTGTGTTTGCCACACCGCATTTGGCGGCGGTGCCACAGTGAAGTCCGCCTTTTTCTGGCACATTCTGCAAGACCCCGTGAACGGTTAAGATTCCTTTTTGTGAGCGAACCGTTCCTTTTGCTATCTTTCGCTATTTCCAATCCTCCCCGCCGACCATCCCGCGAATCCGCATCGCCGACAGGATCAGCTCCGTCGTATCCTCCACCGAGAATCCCTCCATGTTGATGCTCAAATCAAACTTGGTGGGATCGCCAGGCTTCGCCTTGAAATGATTCCACATGTAGGTCGCCCGATCCTCCTCGATCTCTTTGACTTCCCGCGCCGCCTCCTCGGTCGTCAACTGCTTTTGCCGAGCATAACTGTCCAGGCAAAACGCCGGCGTCGCCGTCAGCCGCACCCTGAACCCCACTCCCTCCGGCAGGATCAGTTGTGTCCCCCGACCGACGAAAATGGCGTGACCCTGCCTCGCGAGCGACAACACCGTCGACGTCAACCGGCGGAAGTAGTCGTCCTTGCCGTACTTGTCTTGCAGCAGCCCGCGAACAAAACCCTCGAGCCACCCGAGATCTCGCCCGTCCATGTTGTTGTACAACCGACGCCGGTAATCATCGTCCCCGGCCATCGCCTGCAGAATCTGTTTGTCGAACAGCGGCCAATCGAGCCGTTCGTGCAGCAGCGTCGCCACCTGGTACGCCGGCAGCCCCACGGCACGCGACAACACCACGAATGCCGCCACCGGATGCTCGGCATCCTCGGGCGGCCGACGATCCTGCGACAAGCCGATCTCCCAGTTCCGCAACTGCTTCTCGACGAGCTGCGACAGTTCATGACCGATCGGTTTTCGTTCGAACGACATACAACACCTCATCAACCTGCGACGTCCCCCCCCTCGGGCGACACGCGAATCGCCGCCAATTGCTCATACATGTTCCATCGCTGAACAGCATCCTGCTGAGCAAGCCGCAACAGGCGCCGCGCCTCCTCCGGTTTGCTTTTCGTCAGCATCTTGAAACGCGTCTGCTTGTAGGCGTACTCCTCGTACGAAATCGAGGGCTTCTTCGAATCAAGCACCAGTGGATTCTTGCCTTCGGCCGCAAGCGCGGGATTATACCGGAACAGCGGGAAATGGCCGCTCTGCACCGCCTGCTTCTGCGTCTCCAGCCCACGCCGCATGTCGATCCCGTGCGCGATGCAGTGGCTGTAGGCGATAATCAACGACGGACCGTCGTACGCCTCCGCCTCCATGAATGCCCGAACTGTCTGATTGTCGTTCGAGCCCATCGCCACCGCCGCCACATAGATGCTGCCATAGGTCATGGCCAACATCGCGAGGTCCTTCTGGGCCTGCGGCTTGCCCCCTGCCGCGAATTTCGCGACAGCGCCGCGCGGCGTCGCCTTCGAACACTGACCGCCCGTATTGGAATAGACCTCCGTGTCCAATACAAGCACATTCACATTCCGCCCGGACGCCAAGACATGATCCAATCCGCCGTAGCCGATGTCATAGGCCCAGCCGTCGCCCCCCACAATCCATACACTCTTTTTCGCTAGATAGTCCGCCAACTGATCCCGCAGACGACGCGCCTCCAACGAATCGACCCCGGCAAGCTTCTCCTTCAGCGTCACGATGCGCTTGCGCTGCTCCTCGATGCCGGCCTCGTTCGACTGGTCGGCGTTCAACAAGCCGTCCGCCAAGTCCGTCCCGATCGTGTCCGCCAACTTCGACACCAATTCGCGGGCATACTCCGCGAACTTGTCGAACGTCAACCGATACCCGAAACCGAACTCCGCATTATCCTCGAACAGCGAATTGCACCACGTCGGCCCACGGCCGTCCGGGTTCTTCACCCACGGAGCCGTCGGAAGGTTCCCGCCATAGATCGACGAACATCCCGTCGCATTGGCAATGATTGCCCGGTCCCCGAACAACTGCGTCATCAGCTTCAGATACGGCGTCTCGCCACACGCAGCGCAGGCTCCCGAATACTCGAACAACGGCTGCAAGAACTGCGAACCCTTGACCGTGTTTACCTTGACGCGACTGCGATCAATTTCCGGCAGCGACAGGAAGAACTCGTAGCACTCCCGCTCGCTCTCACGTAGCGGCAACTGGGACGCCATGTTGATCGCCTTGTGGTTCGCGTTCTTCTTGTCCTTGGCCGGACACACCTCGATGCACATGCCGCATCCCGTGCAATCCTCCGGCGCCGTCTGCACCGTCATCAGCAGACCGTCAAACTCCTTGCCCTTGGCGGCAACCGACTTGAACGTCTCCGGCGCCGGTCCCTTGCCGTTCGATCCATCGAGACAACTCGGCTCGAACGCCTTCAAACGAATCGCCGCGTGCGGACAGACAAACGCGCACTTACCGCACTGTATGCACAACGCCGAATCCCAAACGGGAATCTCCATCGCGATGTTCCGCTTCTCCCACTTGGTCGTCTCGACCGGGAACGTGCCGTCCACAGGCATGGCACTCGTCGGAATCGAATCACCCCGGCCGGCGATGATCTCACCAATCACATCCCGCACAAACTCGGGCGCCTCCTCCGCCACTGCCGGCGGCACATCGAACGCGCTGGTCGCCTGTTCCGGCACCGGTATTTCATACAAGTTCGCCAACGTCTGATCCACGGCATTCCAGTTCTTCTCAACGACCTCCGCACCCTTGGTGCCGTAGGTCTTCTTGATCGCGCCCTTGATGGCATCAATGGCCTCATCGCGCGGCAACACACCCGAGATCGCGAAGAAACACGTCTGCATGATCGTGTTGATCCGCGCCCCCATACCCGTCTCCTTCGCGACCTTGTACGCATCAATCGCATGCAACTTCATCTTCTTGTCGATGATCTGCTGTTGAACGCTGCGAGGAATCCTGTTCCAGGTTTCCTCCTTGCCGTACGGACTGTTCAGCAGGAACGTCGCGCCATCGACCGCATTCACCAGCATGTCGTATCGCTCGAGGAACGGAAACGCGTGACAAGCGATGAAGTTCGCCTCGCTGATCAAATAGGTCGATCGAATCTCCTTCGGACCGAATCGCAGGTGCGATACCGTCACCGAACCGGCCTTCTTCGAGTCGTAAACGAAGTACCCCTGACCGAAGTTGTCCGTCCCCTCGCCGATGATCTTGATCGAGTTCTTGTTCGCACCCACCGTGCCGTCCGACCCTAACCCGTAGAACATCGATCGAACGACATCGTCACCCTCGGTAACGAAGCTCGCGTCATATTCCAGGCTGCTGTGCGTCACGTCTTCCGAGATGCCGACCGTGAAGTGGTTCTTCGGCTTGTCCTTGGCCAACTCGTCGAACACCGACTTCACCATCGCCGGCGTGAATTCCTTCGATGACAAGCCGTAACGCCCGCCAACCACTCGCGGAACCGACGGCAACGGCAGGCTCCCGATTGCATGCGCCTCACCAATGGCGGTCATCACGTCCTTGTACATCGGCTCGCCCTCGGCGCCGGGCTCCTTCGTCCGATCCAGTACGGCAATCGACTTCACCGTCTTCGGCAACGCCGCCAGGAACCGCGCACCATCGAACGGTCGATACAACCGAACCTTGAGCACACCCACTTTCTCGCGGCGCGCCGTCAGATAGTCCACCGTTTCGTGCACCGTCTCGATCGCCGAGCCCATCAGAACAATCACACGCTCTGCGTCTGGCGCGCCCACGTAGTCAAACAGGTGGTATTGCCGTCCAACGACGGACGCGAACCGGTCCATCGCCTTCTGCACGATGTCCGGGCACGCCGCATAGAACGGGTTCACCGTCTCCCGGGCCTGGAAAAACACGTCAGGATTCTGGGCCGAACCACGAAGAACCGGCCGATCCGGCGTCATCGCGCGCTCGCGATGCGCCTGGATCATCTTCTCGTCGAGCACCGCACGCATGTCATCGTGCGTCAGTTCCTCGATCTTCATCACCTCGTGCGAACTGCGGAAACCATCGAAGAAATGGATGAATGGAATCCGTGATTTCAGCGATGCCGCCGTGGTAATGAGCGCCAGGTCCATGATCTCCTGAACCGAACCGGATGCCAACAGCCCGAAGCCCGTCGAGCGGCACGCCATCACGTCGCTGTGATCCCCGAAAATGCTCAACGCGTGCGTCGCAACCGTTCGAGCCGACACATGAAAGATCGTCGGCGTCAACTCGCCGGCCATCTTGAACATCGTCGGGATCATCAGCAGCAGGCCCTGCGACGCCGTAAACGTCGTCGTCAGCGCCCCGGTTTGGGCCGCTCCGTGAACCGCCGCCACGGCGCCACCTTCGCTCTGCATCTCGACGACATGCGGAATCGTCCCCCAGATATTCGCCATCCCGCCCGCCGACCACTCGTCCGCCCACTCACCCATCGAAGACGATGGCGTAATCGGGTAGATGGCGATGACCTCGCTCACCCCGTGCGCCACATGTGCCGCGGCCTGGTTGCCGTCGATCGTCACCCTTTTCCGTTCGTTCATCGGTCCGTTTCTCCACATCCGCCTGATACGCTACAAAGCTGAATCCCCCAGCCGTCCCGAGGCTCCGGGGCATTCCGACCCGAACAAGCAGCCGCGCGCTCACGCCGGCGCCGAGGCGTTGGCGCCCACGGCTGCCAACTCGATGCGCACGCCGACCGCCCCTCGCCCTGGGTCAGGTTCGGGCAATCTGCGTTCCACGCCGACAGACCATCAGCCCGCGCAAGGCTAATCCCTCAACGAACTTGCGGCAAACCCTGTGGACTTCTGCACACACTCTGGTGGATATTCCACCCGCCACCGCCCAGCGGCCAATGCCCGCCACCACAAGCGCCCGCTCCCCCCACAGCACAAGTACTCATCCCCCAAAACACAGGCTGCAGCCCCCATGTTTAGCCGCGACCCACAGGGGAGCGCGCCGTCCGCCATCATGGCGCATCTGTGCCGCGTCAGCATGGCGTTTTGACGTTTTGATGCTTCAGATTGTGGACTTGTGGAGTTGGTGATATTTCGACGTTTCGACTTTCGGCTTTTCCTACCCACTTGCCGCAACAGGCTCGTTCTTCGACAGCGGATTCTCGAACCCCATTCGCTCGCAGATCTGATTCAGCGCGGCTACGAATTCCGCCAGATGGTACTCGTCCAGCCGCAACAGCCGCTCGGCTCCTCCGCGCATGTACACCAGATCGACCCAGCCCTTCTTCGCGAACTCCCCGCTCCGCAACGATTTCATGTCATCCCACGCCACGCGGCCCCGGCCACGATAAACCAAGCCCTCGTCGTCGAGGCGCAGCCGCGTTCGCATCACCCCAAGGACCTGCCATCCCAGCACCAGCCCAACGATCCCCAACGCAATCGCGAGCCCTTTCTGGAGCAGGATGTCCAAGGCCGTCTTCTGCAACCGTAGCGGCATCGCATCACCCAACTTCCCGCCATCGATGGGAATCTTCACGCAGTAAACCGGCCCGAAGTAATACCATGCAGCCTTCCCGCGAAACGATGGCGGCGCCCCATACAGTCGTTCCAACGCCTGTTCCTGGGCCGCAAGGTTGGGCTGCCTAAGCGCCTTCGCCAATCCGTCATTCTCCGCCTCCGTCACGCTGTCATAAACCGGTAGGTTCGCAGCCTGTTCGCGTTCTTCGACCGCCAGTTGCTCAAGATGCTCCTCTCTATTGTGTTCCGGATACCCAATCCACCCGTCATAACCAAACCACACCGCAAACACAGCGACCATCAGAAACCCCAGCGACGTTCGCACCCGGCGTTCGGTCGTCGGCCCACTCTCGATCAGCATCTGTTCCTCACATTCTCCGATTCGCCCATCTCCGCCTTCCCGACGAGCGAGCCGGCATCCCCCCGGACGCGTCACTTCTGAAAATCCTCCACCTTCAGCGTGACCTTCCCCAAATCCCCCGCCGAAATCACGAAAACGCGACCATCCCCCCCGGCGTCGTGGCATACCGATCCCCACCCCCGGGACCTGTCGCCGAGATCAGCAACGTCCTCGACACGCCGCCACCCGTCGCCGCCGTCACCATCACCTCCGGCCTGTCCAACCCATAATCGCCGAGATCGGCGTTCTTATAACAGATATATCGCTTCGCGCGCATGTCCCGCAGCGCCTCGAACATCTTGTTGATCTCTGTCTCGTCAACAGGAAAGCTCGGCTCCCCATCTAACCCCCATTGCCCGTCCCGTTTCTCGAATGAAAATCCGCCCGCACCGCCGAATGACAATCGGCGGCCATCCGACGGATCAATCGTCGCCACCCGCGTGTCCAACAGCTCCGCTTCCAGGTCCTCCAGGACCTTCGCGTCCACTTCGCAGATCGTCCGCCCGCCCTCCACCATCGCGTAGACCTTCTCGTCGTGGCGGGATATCAGCACCGTGTGCGCCGTAGGAGGTCTTGCCGGTGTTTCAACCTTGGCGACCGGCTGACTACTCGACGACGCGGTTGTTGGCGACGTCGTTGTCGGGACCGGCGCCTCCACCAGCACGGTCACACTGACCGCCGGTGAATCCAAACCGAACTTCGCCGCATCCGACGGCCGTCCAACCACACGCCGACCGCGCAGGTTCGACAAATCGCTCAAGATGTTGCTCACGGCACCGAACTCGGCATCACCCTGCACAGGCGCCGCAAACTTCCACACCGCGCCGTCGCGACCCACCTCGCACGTCAATCCACCACGAGCAAGCTCCATCTTCGACGCCCGCGCCCGCGTGAACCTCAACAACTGACGGCTCGAAAACGCAATCGGCCTAGCCAGTAGCGACTCGGCGGATTCCGCCTTCACGACCGCGATGAAGCCCTCGCCGTCGTTCCGGACGTACGCACCCGTCTTGCTCGGCGTCAACCCCCCCACAACCAGTGTCGTGGGCTCCAGCCGACCCTCCGACGTCACCTCGATCGTCACACGCGGCGACGCAAACCCGTATGACGGCTGTTCCTGCAACTCGAATCCGATCGCCTCCAGATCCCGCACCGCTTTCAGCAGGTCGTGCACCGCCGCATATTCCGCCGCCGTCCCCGACTCGTCCCCACCATTCCCCGAAATCCGCCACTTCCCGCCGGATTTCATCAGCTCCACGGATTCACCGCCGCATGAAACGACCAACTTCTGTACATGTTTCGTGTCGATCGTCGCGATTTTCTTGTCACGAAGGCCTTCCAACGCCGGCGCCACGCGCCCGAGAACATCCGCCTCGACCTGGAAAATCACCGAATCCGCCGCATCATCCAGCTTTGCGAAGACCTTCTCCTCCGCCGTTCCGCCAAACAATACCCCGACTGTCTTCGTCACGGTCTCATACTCCGGCTCGGCCGGAGCACTAGCCGGCGGCGGAAGCGGCGTCTTCGGCGTCTTCTTCTCAGTCGTTACCCGCACCGTCAACTGTGGCGAGGCCAGGCCGAACGGACGCAGGTTCTGTGTGTCATCCGATACAAACGACACCGCGTTCAGACCGGACAAACTGCTCAACAAGCGGGCCACCCCGCCCGAATCCGCCCGACACTTATGCGGCGAATCCACCATCCACGTGCCCCCGCGCTTGACCAGCGTGTACTGATGCGCACCCGCCACTTCGACGCGAACAGCATCCCCCGTCTGGAACTCCGCCAAACGCTTCCCCCGATAGTCCGACAAATCCCGGCGAAGATCGTGGTTCAAATCCGCCTCAACCAGGTAGATCCTCTCGTCTCCCTCCTTCTGCACGTATGTCTTCTTGGACAACAATTGCTGCGAACCGATCTTCAGAACGCAAGATCGGCCTTCCTCGTCCGTCAGCTTCACGATCCGCGTCGGATGATCCAACGAAGCCATCTCGGCCGTCGGCCGGTCGGGATCATCCACCCCGAACGCCTTGACGTACTTGAGGTTCTTCACGCGTGTCGCGTCACCGTCCACCTTGTAGTGCTCGCTCGGACCTGCCGCCGGTGCCGTCATTCGCCACTTGTCGTCTTCCCTCACGAAAACAAACGCCGGTGAATCCCCGCACTTCAGTTCAAATCCCGACAGCACCCCCAACGGCGGATCGATCAACGCTTCCGGACCGGCAGGCTCCGTCGAAACGCCGGCCTCCCGAGACGATGTCTGAGCCCACCACACACCGATCACCGCGACCAGCAACAACACGATCAGCACTATTGTCGTTTTCGGATTCATCACTCCGATCCGTCATCCATTGAATGTCTCACTCCCAGTTGCCAGCCGTGGCGAGCCGGGCCGTCCCCGGCCCGGTCTTTCGACCGCACACCACCATCGTTTAGCCGCAACCCACAGGGGAGCGCGCCACGCGATGCCGGCGCCCATCAACTCATTAACGATTGCAGATTGAACTTCATCTGCCATGCTCACGACCGCGAATAATCCACAATCGTCAATCACAACGACTCCAGACGCTTACCTCCGCCGCACCCACCACAACACCACACCAGGCGCGAACACAACCAGCGGCCAGATCACATACACAAACGCGCGAATCCCGGACTCCGTCCCCTCCGAAATCGCCTCGACCCGAGGCACCGGCACCGGCCCCCGAGCCACCCACTGCGTCTGACCACCCAGCCAGTACAGCGTATTCACGAACAAATCCGCATTCTCCGTCGGCGGCGGATCAAAACGCAGGACCTCCCCCGGTGCGACCACAGGATTCCCCAGGAAATCATCCCGCACGCTCGCCCCGAAGCCCATCACCGCAATCTTGCCCGCGCCCTTGCCGTCCCGTTTCCGCTCAGCCGTGACCATCACATCGAACGGACCATGATCCGGAAACGGCACCAGCGTCACCTTCCCCTCCGCGCGGACGTCCTGAATCTGGGTGATAATCCGCATCATTTCGGGCAGCCGCGCCCCGATGTAGTTCTCCCTGTCCGGTATACGAAGGACCGCCTCCGCCGTGATCCCCTCCGGCAACGCGTCGCGGATTGCCAACGGGCAGGCGTCATTGATCAGGAATCGTGTGCCCCGTAGCGGCGAACCCGCCGGATGATCCAGGAATCGACCCGCCGGCATGTGATTGAACCGTCGCGGCGCCACCATGAACGTGTTCGCTTTTCGTCGATCCGGTTCAATCCACACAACACGCCGGCTGTTGTCAACGTCGATGCCCCAGTCTTCCGACAACATCGACGCATAGCCGTACATCGGCGTCTGCGGCGCGCCGCCGAACGGACCCGCACTCGTTATCTCCCACGTCGCCAGGAACACCATCCGAGCGTCATTGTCGAGCAACTCCCGAACCTTCGCCCGATGCTCCTCACCAAACGTCGGCCCCGGCGGCGGCCCACCGCCGAACGGGTTGGGCGCCGCCGGCGGCGCAGGCGGTAGGACGACATAGACGTTTTCCGCCCCCTCGTCCGGCTCCGGCTGCACCGCATCCGGCGTCGCGAGATTCCAATCCTTCACCACGAAGTTCCCCGCCTCCAGCCGCTTCCGCAACAGAGACAAGGCTCGCGACGGAATC
Source organism: Phycisphaerae bacterium (assembly GCA_030593565.1). Taxonomy (GTDB): domain Bacteria; phylum Planctomycetota; class Phycisphaerae; order UBA1845; family UTPLA1; genus JAFGQA01. The sequence goes on from JAUVGW010000041.1 coordinate 14,976, forward strand.
CAACTCCGGGGCGGCGGCGGCATGAACGGACTCCGCTGCTGCGGTGCCGGCGGCTCGAACGAAACGAGCACGACCGTCGCAAACGGATGATCCTGCGTCAACGCGAGGATGCCCGACCCGATCGCGCTGTCACCGTTGAACGTCCGCTTCACATCCTCAGATGAATCGGGCCCGCCGATGCTCTGCCGCATCGGGAAAACATCCGAAAATCCGATCACCCGAATCTTGCCGTTCGCCTCGACGACGACCGTGTTATCTTCCTTCAATTCATCCGCCACCGATCCCAGCTTCAACTCGGGCAGATCATCGATTTCCTTGATCAAACCGTCGATCGCCGCCACCTGCGCCGCCAACAGCCCGTCACCCCGAGACGCTTCCAACAATGCCCGCGACGCCTCGTCCACGCTCGACAAACGATCCGCCAGATCGGTCAGCAACACCTCGCACGCCGCCGCGTTTGACTCCAGCAGCGCTACCTCCTGTCGAGCATTCACCAGCGCGATCTGCAACTGCTCCGGCGTCCCCGAGTCCAGCATGCTCAAAATGCCAAGCCGAAGCTGTGCCAACGTCTGGCTCGTACGCTCCAGGACGTCCGCCACGGCGATCTGCATGATTAAGCCACCCATCCGCGTCTGGGCTCGCCAGTTCGGATGCTGCCTGACCATCGGGTAATTACGTGCGAAATCGTCCACACGGCGAACCAGTGCCTCCAGCGTCGAACCCACTTCCGGCCCGCGGTCCTTCAGCCCGCCCAGCGCGACCGCCGGGTCAGCAGGCATTGGATCACCTTCCTTGCCCGTCAACTGTCGCAACGACGCCACCGCCTCATTCGCCTCGATCGCCACCTGCCGCAGCATCTTGATGTTCGGGGAATCCGGCCGGCCCGTCTCCTCGGCCAGCATCGCCAGCTCACCCATCGACTTGGTGATCGCCTCGAAATGCCCCTTGATCTCCGTCAGCGCCGTCTTGGCCCGACCGGTCGCATCCGCGTACTTCGGGATGCCGCCCTCCGGCGCAAGCTCCGCGATCTCCTCCGCGGCCTTCTTCAACGACTCACGGTCCGATCGCAGCACCGACGCCACATTCGCAAACAGTGGAAAATCACCCAGCCACGATTCTCCCCCCATCAGGCCCATCGCCTCCCCCAGACGCTGCCCTAGCTCGGCATCCAACTCGCTCCGCAGCCGGTCGAACGACTCCAGAACGCCCTTGTGCGTCTCGGCCTCACCGCCGAACGTCTGGCTGATCCGGGCCACCAGCTTCTCCCGCTGGCTCGCCTTCGTCACGTACCTCACCTGCACACCGGAAGCATACGCCTCCAACTCATCGCAGTAGTCCGTCAGCCGCGAAACACGCTCCTGCTGTTCCTCATCCTCTTCATCCGACGCATACAACACGGCAATCTGTATCTCATCCGAGTAGCCGTCCAGAACCCGCTTCGTCCGGTCGCTGAGCCCGTAGTGTGAAAACGACGCCATATCTTCGCGAACGTATTTCAGCGAACAGATCCAGTTCACCGCCACCAGCAGCAGCGCCGCCACGACGATCGCGATGGTCACATTCGCCCCGATGACAAACCGCCGCCCGGATGACATCGCCGACGCGTCATTCCCTTTAGATTCCACCGCCATCACCTCGACTCCAGCACCGCCCTATCCCAAACAACCGATTCACATTTCGCTTTTCGACTTTCGCATTTCGGCTTTCGCATTTCGGTTTTCGACTTTCCCCTCTATCGCCAACGCCGAGACTCCAACGCCTTCACCGCCAGGAACAGGAAAAACGCCGTTCCACTCAGGAAGAAGAACAGCGATTTCGTATCGAAGATGCCCTTGCTGAAATCCTGGAAATGATGCAGGACGTTCACATACGCCAGCACGCTCCGCCACGACCCGCTGTACCAGCCCGCCAGCGCGTCGACCACCAGCGTCAACACCGCCAGGATCAGGATGCCCACGATCGCCGCCACCAACTGGTGCCGCGTCAACGCGCTCGCAAACACACCCACAGCGACATAGAACGCCCCCAGCAGGATCATCCCGAGGTAACCCAGAATCAGAACGCCCGCATCCGTCGCGCCGTACGCCGATAACAGCACCACGTGAACCAGCGTCGTCGCCAGCAATCCCAGATACATCACGTAGACGCCGAGGAACTTCCCGATCACGACCTCCACATCCGTCACCGGCGCCGTCATCAACGTCTCGATCGTGCCCGATGCGAACTCGTCCGACAAAACGCGCATAGTCAACAACGGCAGCGCGAAGACCAGCAGCCACGCCATGCTATCCAGCATCGACCGAAGCGACGCCTCCTCACCCTCGACAAGCGTGCTCCCCATGAACAGGTGGCCCGTCGCCACCAGGAACACCGCCGCCACTACGTACGCCACCGGTGACAGGAAATTCGTCGCCAGTTCTCGCTGTGTCAGTGCCGCCACGTTACGTATCACGACCGCACCTCCCGCTTCTCCGACCGCTGCTCCTCCGCCTGCTTAGCCGTAATCTGCACGAAGAACTCCTCGAGGCTCCCAACTTCCAGACGAAGCTCCCGCAGCCCCCAACCCTTTGCCTTCACGACCTTGAAAATCGCCTCTCGCGGATCGCAGCCCTTCTTCGGTTCGATCCGCAGACGCTGCCACCCGTCATCAGCCCCCCCTTCGACCTTGTGAACGCCATCCAGCGACGCCACAGCCTTGGTCACGTCCTTGGCCGGCCCCGATATCTCTGCGATCAACTGCGAGCCGCCGAGAATCCGTTCCTTCAACTCCTCCGGCGAACCCGATGCCACGATCCGGCCGCCGGCGATGATGATCGTCCGCTCGCACGTCGCCTCGACCTCCGGAAGAATATGGCTCGACAACAGCACCGTATGTCGCCGCGCCAGATCCCGAATCAGGTTCCGGGTCTCCCGTATCTGCGTCGGGTCCAGCCCGATCGTCGGCTCATCCAAAATCAGCACCTTCGGGTCGTGCAATAGCGCATCCGCCAGCCCGACCCGCTGCCGCATTCCTTTGCTCAACTGGTGAATCGGCCGATCAATGAAATCCCCCAGCCAGCACAATTCAATGACCCGCTTAATCGCAGACTCCCGAACCCCCCGACCCAGCCCCCGTATCTTCCCGCGGAAATTCAGATACTCGCGACACCGCATCTGCCCGTCCAGCGGCGTATTCTCCGGCAGATACCCCACCAGCCGCCGCACCGCCATCGAATCCGAGAACACGTCATGCCCCGCCACCGACGCGGAGCCCGACGTCGCCGGGAGGTAACATGTCAGCACCCGGAGCGTCGTGGTCTTCCCGGCGCCGTTCGGCCCCAGAAAGCCCACGATCTCGCCTTCGCCGATCGAAAACGAGACCCCGTCCACCGCCCGCACTTCGCCAAACGTCTTCGTTAAGTTCTGCACCCGAATCATCAGGTATCACGCCTCACAAATCCGATCTTGTATCAAGCGATCCCCCTCTCCGTCAACCCCCATCGCCCCCCCAAGCCCACGGATCGCAATCCGTGGGCCTCCACCCCTCAACTTGAACAGGCACCGCCACATGGCTTGCCGTTTAGCGACCCAAAACATCAGCCATCCGATCAAGAAGCGATCTCCGACTCCCTCACGCCCCGCCCGAACCCGACTTCGCCTCCACCAAGCCCCCAATCAGCTTGTCCAGCTTCGCCTTCTTCTCCGGCGACGCCCCCAGAATCTCCTCGACAACGCGCCCGGAAGGATCAATCACGTACTGCGCAGGCAACCGACCATCCCATTCCTTGCCGAGCCAGCCTTCAATCGCCTTCTGCGCGGCCTTGTCCTTGACGATCAGCGCCGGACCATCCTCCCACCCGACGCGTTTCAGCACCAGCTCGACCTTCTTGTCCCAGACCTCCGGTTCATCGAAACTGATCGGCAGTGCCTGAAAGCCCTGTGGCCCGTAACGCTTCTGCAGCTTCGCCAACTCAGGAAGCCCCTTGACGCAAGGCACACACCACGTCGCCCAGAAGTCGAGGTACAGCACCTTGCCCTCGTATCCGGCCACCACCTTCTGCAAACCGGCCAGGTCCACAACCTCCCCACGCGGCACGGCCGCGACACCGCCGCCTGCGGACTTACCTGTGGCGTCGCCGTCATCCTTGCACCCGGCCAAGCACAGCACGACCACCCCGCAGACCGCCCCGACGCCAACCGGCCATCGTCCACCCACACATCGAATCCCGCGACCGATCGTCATACCGAATCCTCCACTCATGATGGATCACTCCTCAACAGGCACGCTGCCCCAGCAGCCCCCACATGATAACCCACACCCCGCTCCCCTACAAAAGCGCACCTTATGTGCAGCCCCAGCAATACAGCGCAAAGTCGCCTGGTTCACTGGATTCCAGCCGCGGAGCGGCGACGGAATGAAGCCCAGGACGAAGCGCAGCGAGCCCTGGGTCATCGGACCATGAAACCAATAGCCCCCAACGGGGGCGACGGAAGGATCCCGCGCTGTGCTGAAAATCCGTGCCCCAGGCCCTTCGCAATGAAAACACACTACTTGCGATTCGGTCGCGCCGTCGGCGTAATCGTGAACGTCAACTGCTCATCGCCCCGTTCCACAACGACCTCGACGGGCTCCCCGATCTTCACCCCGATCAGCGCATCCGAATAGTCGCGCAGGCTCGTCACCTTACTCCCGGCAAATCCGACGATCACGTCACCGCTTTTCAAACCCGCCTTCTCGGCGGGGCCGCCCGGCATCACGTCCGCAAGCCGAACCCCCTTGACATCCCCACCCGTGAAATCAGGCCTCGTCCCGGTGTAAGCGCGCACACCACCGCCCCGCCGCATCGGTGCCGCAAGCTTGACACGCGCGTAGGCAACCTCTGTCTCCGGCCGCGCCGTTTCCTCGACGAATCGACCCGCGAAGCGCGCGATACGTTCGATGCCGGCGTAGTTCAACGTATCCGCATCGTCCGTCGGCCGGTTGTAGTCCTCGTGACTCCCCGTAAAGAAAGACAAGCCCGGCACGCCCTTGGAATAGAACGCCGTCGTATCCGTCGGAAGATACGGATCCTCCTGCCGCGTCAGATCAAACGCACCCGACTCGGCATGGCGATCGATCATGCCGCTCCAGGTGGACGACGAACCCACCGCCTGAACCACCAACTTGTTGTCCCGAAGCCGGCCGACCATATCGAAGTTGAAATAGGCCACGATCTCATCGAACGGCACCGGCGGATCGGCCGCAAACTCCGACGAGCCGATGATGCCCAGTTCCTCCCCGCTCCAACACGCGAAGATCACACCGCGACGCGCCACGGCGCCATCAGCGCCTCGCCGCGCATCCGCAACCGCCGCGGCAAGCTCGAGAACCGCCGCCGTACCCGAGGCGTTGTCATCCGCCCCGTTGTGAATCCCGCCTTCCTCCCCCTCCCGAGCCAGCGAGCCCAGACCGATCCCGTCACCAATATGATCGTAGTGTGCGCCGACCGCGAGATACTCGGTCGCGCCGCTCGTCGGTGGCAGGATGCCGACGACGTTGTGGCACGTCTTGCGAATACGATCCAATCGCATGGACATCCGTACGCGCACCCCCGCCAACGATCGTTTGACGTGTGGATTGACCGTCTCCCCATCATGCCGCGTTTGAAGCGTCTTCAGATCATCCAAGCCGGCCTTCGCCAACAGACGATCCGCCAACGCTCCACTAATCGACGCAGCCGGAATCGGTCCCGGCGAAACGCGATCGGCGCGGCGCAACTCGACAATCTCCCCGGCGCTCGGCGAACGAGGACCCGTCACCAATAGGATGCCCTTGGCCCCGCGATCAGCGGCGAGCTTCGCCTTGTAGCGATCCCCGGCATACACACTGAGCGCCTGCCTGCGCTGCGGCGAGATATCCTCGGGCATGTGGCGCAGTGCCAGGACAATCTTGTCGGTCACATCGAGCCCGACATAGGCGTCATAACCACCGCCCTTGGACTTCGGTTCGACAATCCCATAGCCCACAAAGACCACTTCGCCCACGGCCGCGCCGTTGCTGCTGATAGCGAGCGGCGCGAAGTCGCGCCCCAGCTCACACTTCTTCGAGACCGGCGGAGCTGAATCCTCGCCGTCTCCCCCGGACAAAACCGCCAACTCGTTCGCACCGGGAACCATCTCGACACCCGCCGCAAACTCGAACGGTTGATAGTATCCGTCCGTTTCCGAGATGGGCGCCAGACCAGCCTCGCGAAACCGGTCCGCAATGTACGCAGCGGCTCGCCGTGCCCCCGGCGTCCCGGTCAGTCGACCCGCACATTGATCCGATGCGATGTACGTCACGTGTGCCCGGGCATCTCGCGCGAGGATCTCCACCGAGAAGCCCGCCCCCGACGCACCCGAATCAGATGCGGAGAAATCGGCAGTTGGCTGCTGACAACCGGAAAGCACAACCACGACCGTGAAAAAGACAAACGTGCATCTCATGTCAAACTCCAAATGTAGCGTCGCCCCACAGCCGGAATCAACCGATTCCGTCGTTTAGCCGCGACCCGCAGGGGAGCGCGCGGCGGACGCGCTCCCCAGCGGGTCGCGGCTAAACGGGGCTCGTCCCGCCGAATCAGTCATGGACTCCCTCGAACCGCGGCCGGCGTTTCTCCAGAAACGCCAAAACGCCTTCACGGTGATCCGGCGTCTCTCCCGCGGCCGCCTGAAGCTCGGACTCCAGATCGAGCTGCGTCATCACGTCGGAGGTCCAGGCGGCATTTAATGCGCGTTTGGTCAGGCTCATCGCCTTGGCCGGCTTCTCGGCTAGCGTACCGGCCAACGTCATCGCTTCTTTCATCAGGTCTTCATCAGGCACAACACGGTTGACCAAACCCATATCCAACGCCTCGGCAGCTCGCACCATACGACCCGTAAAGGCCAACTCCGCCGCCCGCGCCATCCCCACCAACCGGGGAAGCATGAACGTGCTACCACTCCCCGGAACCAGCCCCACGTTGATGAATCCTTGGCAGAAGCTCGCCGACTCCGCCGCAACCCGCAAATCACACGCCAAGGCCAGACTACACCCCGCCCCGATCGCCGCGCCGTTGACGCCGGCCACCACCGGTTTCTCCATCATCCGAATCTTCGCGATGATCGGGTGGTATTCGCGACAAAGCCGGGCACCAAGCTCGATGGGCTTGCCGGATTCGTAGTGCTCACGCAACTCCGCAAGGTCTTGCCCGCTGCTGAATGCACGCCCCGCCCCGGTGATCACAATACAACGCACCGCCGCATCACTTGCGGCCTGCTCCACCGCCCCCCTCAACGCCGTAAGCAACTCGGCATTAAACGCATTCCGCATCTTCGGTCGGTTCAACGTAATCGTCCGGACGCCCGCCCGGTTTTCCACCACCACCAGCCGACTATCATCGCTCATCTCGGTTGCCTCCCGCCACGAACCACGACATCCCGAGCCCGCGACCGTTGACGATTGTACCGGTTTCGCAGCCGAATGTTGCGTCGGCCACCCGCATCCAAACGGTTGGCGCTGAGCCTGATCTCGACCACAATGCCACATGCGCTGTCGCGCGAAGAGAAAAAAAGGGGTCAGGCTAGAATGCCATTAAGTTAAGCTGCATCTCCTCGTTTTCGCAGGTATTTTCGCAGTTTTTCGCGTGGTTGCGTCATGCGGGCGTACTGCTTGGGCCGGCGCTTGATGCAACGCGGCTCGATACGTC
>JAUVGW010000442.1 GCA_030593565.1 Phycisphaerae bacterium
GATCCCGGTGATCGAAGAAGGCCGCCGGGCCGGTGATGTCCCGGAACTATATGCGGATGCCTCCAAGATTAAGCGGGAGCTTGGCTGGACGGCCAAGCACGATAACCTTCGGGAGATCGTCGCCAACGCCTGGGCGTGGCACGAATCACATCCGCGCGGCTTTGACGACAGATGACCCCGGGCAACGGCAGACGACCGCTACCAGCCCGTGGTGGAAGTCCTTCCGACGTGGGCGTCAGAGTGATCCCGCAGCGGCCGGAATCTGAGAATAGCGACTCGTCGGCAGAGCATCTTCCGCTCCCGTGTCGGTCACTACCCCCCATGTCGTTCGCCCGACCCACCTGGCGGTGAACGGTCTGTTGGAACATGATAGGCCCCCATGGCAGCAGCAACGATTGTGGTCGGGATCGACGAGGCGGGCTACGGGCCGATTCTTGGGCCGTTGGTCGTCAGCGCGGCGGCCTTCGAGGTGCCCCCGACGAAGGCGGATGCGTGTCTTTGGGAGGTGCTGCGCAGAAGCATCTGCCAATCGGCCTCGAAACGCGAGTCACGGATCGCCGTTCTCGACAGTAAGAAGCTGTACTCCCGCAAGGAGGGACTGGCCCGACTGGAGCGCTCTGTGCTATCCATGGTGGGTGCATGGCGGGGGATGCCGCCTTCGTTGCGCGGCCTGTTGAACTTGCTGTGCCCCGACCTGCCGGACATGTTGCGCGAGTATCCGTGGTATCGCGACAGCGACCCGGCCCTGCCCACGGCGGCGGATGTCGGTGGTATTCGCATCGCCACCGGATTGCTCGCCCGCGATCTTGAAGTCCAGGGCGTCCAACCCGCAGGCTGCTGGTCCGAAGTCTTGCCGGAGGGTCACTACAACCGACTCGTGGGTACGACGCGGAACAAGGCCGTCGTGCTTTCAGGCCTGACGCTCCGGCTCGTGCAGCGTATCGCCGACGCGTACCCGGATCACGAACTGCTGATCCGCGTGGACAAGCAAGGTGCCCGCGACCACTACGGGAAACTCCTCATGCGTGCGTTCGAGGACCGGCGGCTGAAGGTCATCGAAGAAAGCGGTGAATCCAGCGCGTACGAAATGGTCGGCGGCCCCGCCCGCTGGCGCGTCAGCTTCACGCAGTCCGGCGAATCCCGACACATGCCGATCGCCCTGGCGAGCCTGATTAGCAAGTACCTCCGCGAACTGTTGATGGCGTCGTTCAACGCCTATTGGGCGAATCACGTGCCGGACCTGAAGCCGACCGCGGGATATTACAGTGACGGGCTGCGATTCCTGCGCGATATCCAGCCGCACCTGGGACGTTTGCGCGTCACGACCGACAGCCTCGTGCGGCAGCGCTGATACAACGTCGGGGCAAGCGAAAGGCATCCATTCATGCCCGGTTGGTTCGAACAATGGCGCACGCGACATCAGCACCCAGTGTCGTTCGTGCTGCACATGATCGGCATTCCGATAGCGGTTGCGGCGCTCGTGGTAGCAGTTGTCCAGTTGTGGCAGGGGCGATGGGATTTGTGGTGGCGACCAGCGGCACTGTTGGTCGGCGGGTACGTGCTGCAATGGATCGGCCACCGAATCGAAGGCAACGACGTCGGCGAGATCATCCTCGTTAAGAAGCTGCTCGGCAGACCGTACGTTGCGGTGTCGCCGAGGTACGCGAGGGCTGACTTGGGAACTGAGCCGGCTCGTGCCGAGCCGGACCGGGGCGACACGCCCCGGCTCTGAGGGTGACGGCACCTATTGCCCGCACTGCACGGACGAGAACGGAACGCTCCAGTCGTTCGACGAGCGATTCGAGCGCATGACGCAATTCATGGTCCAGCAGGGCAAGGCTGCCACGCGCGAGGAGGCTGAAAAGCAGACACTCGCCTATATGGCCACGATGCCCGCCTGGCGCAACCATCCGAAGGTCCGCGCGGGCAAGTCAGAATCGTAGCGAGCGTTTCCGGCTGGCACACGCGCACTGTTCGCCGGCCCTGGGATGCGGACCGAAGTGAGCCTGGCGACAGGTCCGATACGATCCCGCCTTGTAGACCTCCCACAAAGCCGCCCGTTGCATAGCCAAGACATGGTTGCCGGCCGCGGCACGGCGGAGAACGGGCGCACCATCCCGGACGACTCGGGGCTGAAACGCCGCCCTATCTCGTGCAAACACGCTACGCACTGCGATGCGCTTGGAGTCTACCCAAGCCGCGCGATGAGACGGCCCGCTCGACAAGATGCCGAACCCGCACGACTTGGTGCGACCGGCGCGACCCGCACAATCAGCCGACTTCATCTCAACGCCCACACGCTTCGTCGTCAGCACGTGATAACACCTCGCAAGCCGCCTGGCGTCGCATACGTTATCGGCTCTCGGGAAAGCGGCCCGGTTGTTGCCTAGGATCAATGTGACGAGCGCCGGAGCCGAGAAACCAAATGATGACCTTGGCAAAGGCACCAGGAACTTCGAATGACTGGTGCATGTGCCACGCGACAATGTTACTACAACAATGGGGGGGATTGACTATGCGAGTGATGTCTTTTCTGACAATCGTTCTGACGGTCTGCGCGACCGCGTCGACGGCAGGAGCGACGACGATGACCGTCGACTACACGGTGGACGGTGGCGGCACGAATCCCGAACCGCTCAGCGGACTCTCCGCCCGCGCCACCTTCACAGTCGAGGGCACTCAGTTCACCATCTTGCTGGAGAATACCAGTGAGGGTGTGCCGGTAAGTTTCGAGGCTGCCGATTCGCTTGTGGTGTCACTGGGCATGAACCTGCCCGGCGTTGACATCGTCAGTGGTGACCTCGCGATCATCGGTCCGGGCTCGATCGGTATCGGCGAATGGTCCGCGCTCGGAGAAGGCGACAGCGTGGCCGATGAATGGCTATGGACCAACGACTTCGGCGGCGACATCATGGACACCCATGCCCACGTGATCAGCACGAGTGACGGCCAAGGCGGCGGGATGGTCACACGCTTCGACGGCCTGACGGGCAACGTGGACGGGCCGTACGGTGGCGTTGCCGCGGCACCCCCGATCGTGCCGGTCCCGGAGCCGCAACGTGCCGTGAGCGACTCGATCCTGTTCAGCCTGACGTTGACCGGCACGCTGACCGAAGAACAACTGCAATCCGTGGCCGACACGAGCATCGTGGAATTCGGCTCAGATCAGCAATACCTGCACGTGCCCGAGCCCGGCACGGTAGCGTTGCTCGTCATGGCAGGCGTATTCTTCCTCTGCCGTAAGCGACGTTAACGCACGAC
>JAUVGW010000339.1 GCA_030593565.1 Phycisphaerae bacterium
CTATGCGAGGACACCCCGAACAGCAGCGAACCATCAAGCCGCGCCCCGGTGCCGTCCCCTTGCCCGGATCTTGAACAGCCGCGTATCACCAACGCGAAGGTCCGCGAGCGAATCGCCGCGAGCGATACCGACGAAGCTGAACACGTTGCCGCTCAAAGCGCCGCGACGGCCCTCGCCGACCTCGCCGTCGCGCGGCTCGCCGCCGGCCGACTTGAAGACGCCGCCCAACACTTGCAGCAGGCCTTGCTCATCGACCCGGGCTGCCAGGCCGCCTTCCACAACCTCGCCTCCGCCCTGGCCATGCACGACAACCTACGGGCCGAAAACTTCGACGCCATCCGCGGCCATCTTCTGCAACACGCCGACGACTTCGACTGGGTCCGGCAATACCGCCGCCTGCTATACATGCCCTGCTTCCTCAATCTCGAATTCGTGCAGGGAAAGTGCAACCTCAAATGTCGCATGTGCGTCGGCACCAGCGCACCGAATTACCAGGATAAACTTGCCTTCCTGCCGGCCGACGACTTTGAAAAGTTGCTCGTCGCCGCCCCGACCATCGCCGGCATCACCCTCAGTTCCGGCGACAGCGACCCACTGCTCCATCCACAACTCGCCCGCGTCATTGATATCGCCGCAAGCCGACGCGTCCGACTCGAAATCTTCACGAACGGCCTGCCCCTCGGCGCCGGCATCTGCCGGAAGATCGTCGAGTCCGGCGCCGTCTCGATGATCAACTTCTCGATAGATGCCGCCACCCCGGAAACCTACCGAGCCATCCGTGGCAACGACCTCCCTCGCGCCCTCAGGAAAATCGAAATGTTACAGGCCATAAAGAAGCAAACCGGCAGCGATCTCCCCCGAGTCTCCCTCTCCTTCGTCGCGATGGCCGACAACATCCACGAACTCCCCGCCTTCGTCGAGATGGCCCGGCAGCTCGGCGCGCATCGTGTCTTCGTTGACGACCTCATCGGCTGGCACGACGGCCAAGGCGAAAATCGCGTCGCCACCGACAATCCGCAATGCTTCGATTTCATTCATGACGCACGGCGAATCGCCGCCGACGCCGACATCCAATTCGTCCTCCCCGAACGGCTCAACGGCGAGTCAAGTCTCGCCCTCTATGCCGCCTCGGGCATCGAAACAAACTCGGCCGATCACGCTGGCGCGAGCCAACCACAGCCCACAATGGACGCCGATCCACCGGCACAATCCGCCGACATCCGCCCTCACCTCGATCGCTGTGGCTGGATCAACGGTGTATGGGTCCGGCGAAACGGCCAGATTGATCCCTGTTGCATGGTTCAAAACGTCGCAGACATGGGAAACATCAATGACGGCCCCCTCCTGACCAACGACAAGTACGCGCGCGTCAAGGACCTGCTCCTCCGCGGCAAGGTCTTCAAGACCTGTCACAATCAACGAATGTGCCGCTACGTCCAACAACAAAAAGCCGCCGGCATCCCCCTAGAAACCATCACGCCCGAGGAGCTCAGCGACGTCAACATCGGGACCCTGACAGCGTAGAACGGTTTCACTTCCGTCGTAGCGAGCCCTGGGTCAACCTCCCGGTTTTCGACTTTCGACTTTCGGCTTTTAGCTTTCGTCTTCCCGACGTTTTGACGTTTCGCCGTTTCCTTCCACCGGCGGCGACTTCAGCACACGCGACATGCAGAAGACCAGCAACCCACAGACAAGCCCAACGCAGCCGACCATCATGATCCAGCCCCCAACGTCGAGCCGCTCCACCTCGGCCAACAGGTCCGGGAAAATCATGACAACGCCTCCATCGATGCCTTGTGGTCCGGAACCTGATCCAGCATCCGTTTGATTCGGTTACGGCACGCGATATCACTCAGCACGAGCACAACGATAAACACGAGCAGCACGCCAAGAAACACGAAACGGGCGACATTTGCCGTCGCCTCCGCCTCCGAATGGGCCGCAGCCGCTGCATCTTCCAGCCCCCCCAGCCAATCCGGCAACCCCTCCGCCGACACCGGAACGCCCTCCGCAACACCCAGTATCTCCGTCACCTTCGCATCCATCGCCGACTCGTCAAGATCAGCATATTCGGAACGTCCTGCGATCTTCGCCGCATAGACGCCCCGTTCCGCCGCGACGCCCTTAATCGTCGGGCTCATATCTCGAAGCCGATCCGGGCCGTTGAAGAAGCACCACAGCCCAAGCACGATCAACAAGAACGCGGGCGTCACGTAACGAATGATGAACGCCATGAACGCCGGGATACGCAGCGCCGCGCCGCGATTGGCCTCCTGGACGCCTTTCTTCGCCCCCACGATCCAGCCGAAGATGATCACCTGGCCCAACGCCGCCAGAATCATCATGAACTCGCACCAGAAGTCCGTAAAATCCAACGCCGTCACGCCCATACTGAAATACATCACGATCGCCGCACCAAACGTCGTGAACAACCCCAGCACAACGACGCTCGACCGGCGCTTCATCCCGAAGCCGTCCTCGAGAAACGCGATGGCCGGTTGAAGCATGCTGATCGAACTCGTCACCGCCGCCACGAACAACAACCCGAACCACATCCCCCCGAAAAACGCACCGCCCGGCATGAAGTACATAATCGCCGGCACCGTGAAAAAGCCCAGCGCAAACGTGCTGTCCGGCGTGTTGCCCGGACCAAGAAACAAGAACGCCGTCGGAACGATGATCAATCCACCGAGCACGACCTCGCAAAACTCGTTCGTGCTCGACGCCGACAACGCGGAAAGCGCCACGTCGTCATCGGGTCGGAGGTAGCTGGCGTAGCACAGGATCAAGCCGAAACCCACACTCAGACTGAAGAATATCTGACCCGCCGCCCGAAGCCATACCTCCGGGTCCTGAAGCCTGGCCCAATCCGGATTCCACATGAACCCCAGCCCGCCGCTGATCGTTCGCCCGGCCACCTCCTCATCGAGCGTCAACACGCGGATCAGGATCACCACCGCACACCCGATCAACAGCGGCATGGCCACCTTGCAGAACTTCTCGATCCCTCTGCTGACGCCGCGATAGACGATGATAAAGTTCACGAGGAAACAAAACAGCACGTACCACAACATCGACGTGCCGTACATCGCCCCGTTCTCGCTCATGCCGAACGTCTTCGCCGCGAAATCGCCCGACGCCTCGACCACCGCCACCGTCGCCCCGCCCTCCCCGGCCGCCGCCGCTTTGTCAAACAACTCACTGAATCCGCCCGTGAAGAAATGAACGGCAAAACGCAGGCACAGCGCCTCCAGCAGAACGTAATACATGTAAACCAGTAGCGGAATAACGAGCGTCAGCGTCCCGATCGCCTTCGCGGGCGCGCGCCGCCATAGCGCAAACATGATCCCCGGGCCGTTGTTCTGCCCATATCGCCCGCCAAGCCGGCCGATCGTCCACTCGCACCAGGCGATCGGAATCCCCAACAGCAGGAAGCTGATGACATAGGGAACCATGAAAGCGCCGCCGCCGTTATTGACGGCAGTGCCCGGAAAGCGAAGGAAGTTGCCCAATCCGACCGCGGACCCCGCCACAGCCAGAATCACCCCCATCCGAGATCCCCAGTGCTCGCGAGCCACCGATCACGCCTCCTCACGACGAACAAACCCATTCATCGGCCCAAACGGCGAAAACGTAACTCCCCCCTGCGCCAAACGCAAGCACCCACACACCCGGACGCGAGCCCTCAACCCCCAATCGTCAACCGCCGATCCCCAATTCCAAATCCTCAATAATCACGCATCTTTCGTCATTCTCCTCAACGCTCGCCTGGACGAACCACGCACTTGACTCGTATACTTGAATGTACGTTCACAGATCCCTGTGGCACAGGCGCCAAAGCCTGTGTCCCCACCGCCGGGACGGCGGTGCCACAGTATCTGAATCGTGGACGTGATTGTGCGTCCCGAGATTCCTGTATCCGGCGCAGCCGACGCCTGCGGGAAAACCTCGCCACATGGCTTGCCGTTTGGCGGCCCAGATCGAAACCGCGATCAACGATCATGACTGCACCGCAAAACGATAAACAACCGCCCCTCGTGCTATGCCTCGTGGGCGACGAACGAGTCGCCGAACGATGCCCCACGACCGTGCGCTATCTCCAAATAGGCCTCATCGACGAGGCCATCCACACCCTGCTCGTCCTCCCGGAAACCGCCCGGGCCGAATCGCTCATCAGCGGCCCCACAACTGCCATCACATACCGACACGCTCAATGGCCCTTCCATCACTGGGCCCGTCGCAGCCTCATTGCCCGCATCCGACAAGCGATCGACGCAGTGCATCGCGATGCGCACGTCATTATCCATTGTCTCGCTGCCCCCGTATTCACGCTCGCGGCCGACCTTGCCGCCGCCCTCAGCGCCGATCTCATCCTCAACATCTCGGCACGAACGGACATCAACCATCCGGCCGTGGTTGCTCGCCTGAAAGACGCCGCCACACTCGTGACGCCTTCCGAGCGCCTCCGCCAAGCCCTGGACGCCCCCGAGATGGCCGAAAAAACCGTCGAATGCGTCCGGTTCGGCGCGGTAGCGACCAACATCCCCGCCGCCTTCAACTCCCCGCAGCTCGCTCCGGCCGTCATCTACGCGGGATCGCTCACACTCCACTGCGGCGCCGACACCCTACTGCGCGCCGCCAAACAGGTCCTAAACGATCACCCCAACCTCCTGATCTTCATCCTTGGCAAAGGACCCGCCGAGCCCTCCCTGCGACAACTTGCGGGTACCCTCGGCCTGCACGCGAATGTCACCTTCACCGGACGACTCGAACACTGGCAGACCGCCCTCTCCGCCGCGGACATCTTCTGCATGCCCAACGCCCACACCCCATACCGAGAAGAACCCATTCACGCCTTCGCCGCCGGCCTCGCCGTCGTCGCCCCGGAAGACTCGCTCTACGACAACTTGCTCGACGAGCAGACCGCGCTCATCTTCCCGGACCGTGACGATGACGAACTCGCCCGACGATTGCGGCGCCTGCTCGACGATCAGGAGTTCGCGCGCACCATTGCTGCCACCCTCCAAGCCGCCGCCCGAGCAAACAATTCCGTCGCCCGCATGGTCGCCGAACACGTCCGAATCTATCGGAACCTGCAAAGCCACAGCAGCACCATCCCCATCCCAACCAGCCGATAACGCCATCCCTCCAACGCCCCCTTCGCTGTGGCGGTTTACCTGCTTTCGTAGCGGCCGACGCCCCTGTCGGCCGGTGGAAACCGTTGGTATTCGACGTCCGACAGGGGCGTCGGCCGCTACGGTTGTCCTGAATCTGCTCCAACACCCCACGAACGACCCTGCATACGACAACGCCCCACGAACGACTCTGTACATGAATGACCCTGTACACAAATGACTCGGTATACGACAACGGCACCTGGATCTACCGCCCGGCCACCACACCCACAGCCCCCAACGGGAGCGACGGAGTAATCAACCTCCCGCAAAGCGGGAGGCTTTAGGAAGCCCCCCAACGGGGGGCGTTGACGTTGGGAAGGCCCCGTTGGGGCCGTGGTTAGGCGTTACTTGAGGTCCAAATCACCTTGACCCGTTTCAAGCTGATCCTGTTCTCGAATGTACTTGCGTATCTGCTCCTCGTCCAAGCCCACCGTGCTC
>JAUVGW010000221.1 GCA_030593565.1 Phycisphaerae bacterium
GACGGACCACATTCACGGTGAATCGCCCTCGCTTCCGACCATCATCCGAGCCCGTCGGGCGAGTTCGAGGAGCCTCGCCTGCCACGGTGGTCCGCCGAGGTCTGGATACCACGCCTGTTCCGCCTCGATGCCGTTGAGCACCTCCGACGCGCGGGCGTGACGAAGCTGATGCTTCAGCCAATGATACCTTGCCTCCCAGTATTCGGCCGGCGCGCGTTCGCGCAGTGTCGCGTCCTTCAACAGCTTCGCCCACAACGATTCCGCGAGGTCCGCAGCCACCTCGCGCTGCCTGGCGACCGCCTCCAAAGTGATGTCTTCCTGCAATAACGCCGCCGCGCGAACATAGCTTCCGTTTGTGGAATCGTTCGCCATCAGCTTTTCGAGCAGCGCCATGCTTCGATCGCGCCGGCCGGCTAACGCAAGGACCTTCGCCAAGCTGAATCGCACCACGGGAACGTGCTTCCGATGTGCGGGCTGGCCTTCTATCCATTCCAGAAGCTGCCGGAACGTCGGTAGGCTGTTCTGCGCCATGCGGACGGCATCTTCCCGGCGTCCCGCATCTCGAAGCCGAACGATCTCCGTCTCCATTTCGGCCGCCAACTCGATCAGGACCGCCCCGACTTCGGGGCCTTCGATCTCGCCGAGGTAATCATCGAGCACGCGCTTTGCCTGTTTCAAGTCGCCGAGCCCGCGATAGCTACGAATGCGCAGTGACAAGACGGAAGCCGTCGGCTTCATCCCGGCCAGTATTTCGAGGCATTCCTCGAATTGGCGAGCATCATTGCCGGCAAGAATCGCCGCGGCATTCAGTCGAGCCTCGTCGATCCATCGGTGTCCAGGGGAGCATCGGCGTCTCGCCGGTGTATCATCCGCCGCCGTGTCCGGACCGGACGTGGCCCCCGTGCGACCATGGGCCAGGTCGTCCGCCAGCTTGACCCACGCCGAGGCCGCGCGTCGCGCACTGCGACTGCGCCGTTCCGATGATGCGGCGATGGGTAGTGCGTAATAGGAAGCCCGCTTGCAACGGGCCAGGTTTCGCCGGGCATCCCAATAGTGCTCCGATGCCGGCGGCACTTTCGCGTAGACCGTCATAGCTGTTTCGTAGTCGCCGGCCTCCTGTCGGGCCAGCGCGGCCACCCACACCGCCTGATCCGCCAGTTCGTGATCGGGAAATCGATCGACGAGAAACTCCGACGTCTCGGCAAGTCGCATGTAGTCATCTGTCGATTTTGAATCGCGGGCGACCTGTCGCAAACACCGATAGGCATACTCGGCCGCCCGCTCCGTCAGGTCCGCATCGTCGCCATGCCGCGCCGCCGCCCGAAACGCCTCCGAGGCGCCGCGCAAATCCCGCGTTTGAAAGCAGCAAACACCGAGGTTGAACAGCGTCTCCGCCCGAAACGCTTCTCCGCCCGCACCCGTCCGGAGCAACCGCAACGCCTTGATCGCCTCGGCATAGTTCTTCTCGTTCATGAGCCGGGCCGCCGTGACACGCAGCTCCGTCGGTGTCAACTCGGCAAGGCCCCGCTTCGTGCCTGCCAGGGCGTCAAGATAAATCCGAACCAGTTCCGCCCAGACGCCGCCGCGTTTGGATATCTCCGCAAACTCGGCCATCGCTTTTTCCTGAAGCCGCGCCTTTTGGGTCGGCCCGCCGCGAGTCCGCTGCGCCTCCTGGGCATAGGTGTACGCGTGGATCAGCGGCGCCAGGCGCACGTAGAACACCGCGCCCGCGTCTTCCTCCGCGAGGTTCGTTGTCGAAACGACCGCCAGACCATCCAGTTCCATCCGTGCCGCCCCGAAACGCCCCGCCGACGTCAACGTTCGCGCCCTTTCGTAACGCGCCCGCGCGGTCAGCGCCACGGAGGCCGTCGAGTTGCGGACTCGATCGAAGGCGGCCTGCGCCTCGGTGTGACGCCCGCTTTCCCGCAGCGCTATCCCCGCCCCGAGCAACGCATTGTATTTCCTCGGCGGCTCGTCGGCCGACCGTGAAACCGCGTCGAACATACTCAACGCATATTCCAGCATGTAGGCCCGATCCGATGCCTCGACGTCTCCCACCATCGCAAGGTAAACGGACGCCCACGCGCTGTTCAGATCGCGATGCTCGACCAGCGTCGTGATTCTGTCGGCGATCCCCAACAGCAGAAAACGTTCTTCCTGCGTTCGGAGGCTCACGAAGAAGGTATCCAACGACTGCGCCGCGTCGCGGTAAGTCTCGTCGGCTTCACGCAGCAGCTTCGTCAACCGCCTGCGGTTGTAGTCCAAGCCGCTCGTGACCTCATACCGGTCCAGGTCCGCTGCGATCCAATGCCGCAGAATCAAATCCGCCAGTTCAACCCGCCACTCCGTGATGTTGAAGCCCCGCCGCAGACCGCGCAGCCAGTCCGGATCTTCCTCGAGCGCGATCGCATCGCGATATTCCTGTGCCGCCTTCTTGAAAAACCGTTCCCGGAGCGACGGATCCCGAACGTCCACGGCCCCGCGCGCATAGGCCCGTGCGATGTACACGCGATGTTCCGGCGGGTGATCCGCAAGCAAGGCCTCGACCAATTCCGGCATGCCGCGGTCCGTCAATCCTCGCGTCAGACGTCGGTCTTTCGGTGACAGCCGATCGTCGGGCTCCTCCGCGAAGAAGTCATCGCCATTCGAGTCGAACTGACCCAGGAGCGCGCCGACCACCCCGCCGCCACTTTGCACGGGCAGGACAGTCATCGACAACGGTGATTGCCCCCGCGCGCGCGCCGCAGGCAAGATGCACCAAAACGCACAGGCGATCAATGCCACTGTGGAAACTCGTCCTCGTCTCGGTGGGTGGCACGGACAAGGATCGCCCCCGAGGAATCTGCGGTCGGGCAGAACAGGCTTCAAGGGCGATCCTTGTCCGTGTTCAATCGGGATTGGTTTGCGTCGAATGTCCACGGACAAGCTCCGTTGCTTCAATCGTGGTAGGTACGGTTGTCATGGACATGTTCACCGAGTTGACACCGCTTCGTCTTATACGCTTGTCCGTGCCACCCCTCGGACCTTGCTCATTCAAGATCGATCGACGCCGCGGGGCCGACGGAGAACTGGAGATTGACAAACCCGGCACGGACACACGAGTCCATCGCCGAGATGACATATTGATACCGTATTTCGGGATCGGCGCCGATCAGGACCTGGCCCTGTGGATCAGCCCCGGCCCGCAGCTTGTCTACCAGAAAACCCGTCAAGGCGCCGAACGAATTCTCCGAAAGCGCCCGATCCATCACGAATATCTCGCAGCCGTCTCCCCGGCGCGGTTCGCGCAACGAGATACGAACGGCCGGGACGATCGTGACCTTCGCCCCTCCGCCCGGCCCAATCTGGGATGGAAGCTGTGTCGGCAGAACACCCTCGGAAATCGCGAACCTGGTGCCGAGCATGAAGAAAATCAGAATGACCATCACCACGTCGACCATCGGCGCCAGGTTCGGGATGTCCGCGTGGGCGGTCGGGATGCCGTGTCGCCTCTTCATTCCGCCCTCCCCTCAACGGGAACGGTACTGAAGGTGATCTTGCGGATGTTCGCCCCCGCGCAGCCGATCATCACCGCCTGAATGTACTTGTACGGCAAGTCGCGCTCGGCGCGGATGATGCAGTTGACTCCGGGGTCGAGACCGCTCTCTATCTTCAGCCGATCGAGCACATTGCGGAGCGACACGGCCTCCTCTCGAATCAGGTAAGTCGCCCCCTCGCCTCCTTCGAGCGTCGCGTCTCGGATATTCACGACGAAACGATTACCGAGCGCCTGCTTCTCCGCGTCCTTCGCCGCCTTGGCCACTGGCAAGTCGATGTGACTGTTCTCGCGCTCCACCATTTTCGTCGCCAGCATGAAGAAGATCAGCAGGCACATCATCACGTCGACCATCGGCGCGAGATTCAAACCCAATCGAGTTGTCGCAGGCGGACGCTTCATGATACGCGGACGACCCTCCAGCATGGTAGGATGGGCAATTCTGCCCATCTGTTAAGCGGATCAACTGATGGGCAAGATTGCCCATCGTACATCTTCGTTGCAGGCGGACGCTTCATGACGTGCCTTCAGCCTTCCCGGGTTGGCCACCCTGCGGCGGCACCGGTCCATTGGCATCGGCCTTCCCTGACGACTGGTTTGTCGGCGTGGCATTCACCGTGGCCGGTCGGAAGTACTCCATCAAGTCGACCACCGCCGCGTGCGCCGAAATCGTCAACGCGTCCACCCGATTCCGGCATACACCGAAAAATCCGAGCGCCACGATGGCCACGGCCAATCCGAGGAACGTGTTGACCAGGGCAAGACTGATCCCGCCGGCCAGATCTTCCGGCTTGTAGGCCCCGTGCGACGCCTTCATCTCCGCGAACGCTTCGATCATACCCAGCACCGTGCCGAGCAGGCCCAGCAGCGGCCCGAGGTTGCCGATGATGTTCAGGTATTCGACCTTACGAAACAGGCGGCTTGTCCACGCCCCGGTACGCTCCTCCGCGGCTTCCTGCATCGCCTCGAATCCGTGACGGCCGTGTCGCAACCCGGCCGTCAGAACATCCGCGAACATCGACCGCCGATCACGGATGTAATCGATGCACTCCTTGAATCTGCGATTCTCGATCATCTCGCGGGCCGCTTCGACCTCCGCCTCGGGAACCATGGTCACCCGTCGAATGGTCCAAAACTGCTCGACGATGATCGTCACCGCCGCCAGCGACAGCGCCATGATCACGTAGCCCGGCCCCTCCGCCCCCTCGCGCAAGACTTCCAGGACAGACATCTCGTCTCGTGCGCCGCCGTCGGCCGCCGCCGCGAAACTCGCCGACAGCAAGACCAAACCCGCCCCCAAAAAGACCAAGGCTGCAAAACCCGTTCGTCCCGTCATCCAGTGTGGCATTTCTTGGCCTTTCCCTGTCAGCGGTGTATTAAGGCATCGCGCCGGAATAACTTAATCGATTGTGCCGCTTGGCTGGCCTGCTGGCTTGCCGTTTGGCGGATCAACCGTCTATGTTATTCCTGCGCGGCTTTTTTCAACGGGCTGCTAAGCGGAACCACGCCTCGCCGCACGCCCGACCGGAATCGAGCGTGCAACACATTCGCCGGGGATCCGACGGGTGACGCCCCGTCCGCCGGCTGCGACTCGCGCCCGGAAACCGCCCCGACAGGTTCAACGACGCAGGTCTTCCTCCGTCACGTGTTTGAACGTCCCGTTGTTCGCATCCGCGATCGCCCTCAACACGCGCTCACCGTCTCCGACCGTGTCGTACACGAACAGGATGGTGTTGATGCGCGTCTTCTTCTTCTTGTTCTTCTGCCGGATGATCTGCATGATGCGATTGTTGTCCTCCCCAAAATCTCCGTCCGACAGAAGGAACATCACATCCGGCCGGTAGCCGAGCCCTTTGCGCAATGCGTCGATGGGCTCGGTCTGGCCGCTGGGCACGATCCGCTTGATCGCCCTGAACGCATCGCGCTTGTTATCGAAGGTCGCCGCGAGCATCCGCTTCGACAACTCCTCGCCCGTCCCCTCGTTGAACCAGATCACATTGAACAGTTGGTCTTCTTCGAGCGAACCGATCGCCCGCAACAGTTCCCTCTGCAACAGGCTGAACGCATCGCCCATCGAGCCGCTACGGTCCATCACATAGACGATCGACTCGGCAACCTGTCCCTCGCCCACACCCCACAGGCTGCCCACAGGGCCGCCCCCCGCGCGGTCCCGATCACCCAAACCGCTGCCCAGCCCGCCGGAGCCGAAGCCGCCCCCTGTGCCGGTCCCGATCACGTCGCCCCGGTTCAACTCGCTAAACGTCAGGTTGTCGAGGCCTGAACCACCGCCCGATACCGGCGAAAGCTGAAACGCCTGCTCCCGACTCAGCAACGATGCAAGATCCTCGATCGTGTCCGCCTCATGATCGGCGCTGGTCGAGTCGGGCCGATCCATGTGCGCACGGCCCGGAAACCGAAACCGCCCGCCCGTGCCGTCTTCCTCCGAATGCGCGACCACCTTGGCCTCATATTCGGTGTCCAGCATTTCATTGGACGACCCAACCGCCCAAGTCGCAAATGCCAGCAGGACCACGATCAGGACGTGACAGGCCGCGCTCACACCCGCCGGTCCCAGGAAATGGACGATGCCGCCGCCGAGTACCTCGCGAATGTCGCGACGAGGCAGGCTATCCGTGCGGCGCTTCGGCGTCTGGCTGCCGCGAGGCGTCTTGGAGGCTGGGGCTTCCAATGCCGTATTCTCCGACTTGGTGACTGGGAAGCGGTGACCTGCCGCAAGCAAGCCCACCGGTGGTTGCCTGGTAACTCAATCGATTATATCGGTCCAATCGGACCGATCAACGACGCCCCGCTTCAGTAGTTGCTGACGAGGCCAAGCCACACCTGGGCCTGCCGGGGTCCATGACACAATCTGCAGCGTGGTGCCACTGGCAGCTTGCCTGCCAGTGTCCTTGTAGGGTGCTATCTGTTGAGGCACTGGCGGACAAGCCGCCAGTGGCACCCGTTGGACCTTTCGGAACGATGCCGCCTAAACTGTCATGGACCCGGCCTGCCATCAGGCCCCGTTTTGACCCAGTTCGATTCTATGGTATCATTAAGATGGTGCGTGATGCCGGTCCTGCGGATGTTCCCGGACCCAACGCGCGGCCTTTTGATCGGCCCGCGAACCGTCCGACATCCGTCCGACCTCGGCGTCGGCAGCCAAGAACGGACATACAGTAGACGGGGGGCGCTCCCACCCGGAGCACAGCGCGCAGCGAGCTTGCCTCGTGGGCGTGCGCGAGATTAGCGGTAATCGAGGATTCGTTTCATGTTTCCGACCATCCGTGCGGTTGGCCTGATGATGGCGTTGGCTATCGGCCCCGCCGCGCGCTTCGCCGTCGCAGCCGCAGGCGACGCACAAGGGCCGCCCAGGCAAACGTCACAAGCACGCGCCGCCTTGGCGGCCGGCAATGGGCAGCTCGCCTTGAAACTGCTGGAATCGCGAACGCTTGACATAACGCCGGCGGAACGCCTGGCGGTCGAGGGCCATGCGCACTTCCTGCTGGGCAACCACGCTGTGGCCCGTCGGAAGCTCACTTCGGCGATTCGTCTCCGACCGAAGCAAACACATGATCTGTACTGGCTCGGGCGGGCCCTCGAAGCCTGTAAAATGCCGACCTTGGCCGCCGGGCGCTTTGAACAAGCATACTGGAACGGCCTCGACACGGCCGATCTGCACTATCACTGGGCCATCGTACTGACATCGCTGGACGACAAACTCGGCAAGATATCCCAACAGCCATGGCCTGATGATGCAGGCGAACCGCCGAAACCGGGCGATTTTGCGCTGGGTGGGCTCGTCATCGGGTCGGTGCCGTCCAATCCCGGACGACTCATCGTCAGCCCGCCCGCCTCGGCCATCTACCGCGCCCACAAGGCGATTGAACTCGAGTCCGATCGGGGCGAGGCCATTCTGCTCTGTGGTGAACTGTGGGCCGCTGTCAATCGTCACGAACAGGCCGTGACCTTCTTCGCGAAGGCGTCGTCGCACCTGGATGACCGAGACAAGGCGAAATGCCATGAATCCTGGGCCGCCAGCCTCCTCGCGATAGGCGACTTCGACGGCTACCTCAAGCACGCCCGCCGGCACCTACGGGCTCTCGGCGACGATGTCGATGGCGCCGAACTGGCGCGGTGTTACGACCGCGCGGCCGCGGAAGTCGCCCAGCGCGGAGACTTGAAACGCCAGATTCGCTACTTGACCATGGCCGTCGAACTCGACCAGGATTGTGATCGCCTCATTGCACTGGCCGATGCACTCCAACAGGCCCAACGTGGCGACGACGTGCTCCACTATTTGCAGACGGCCCTGGCGCTACAGCCGTCCCGCGCGCAGTTGAAGCAAATCCAACGGCGTATGCAGTTGGCCACCTATCTCAACGCCAAGCAGTAACACCTGTGGTACCGGTGCCGTAACCGTTCACGGGGGAACGACTGTTCTCTCGTTGGCTTTGGCAACTTTCTGTCCCGTAGGGACTTCGTGATAATAGCCCAGCGTTTCAACGCTGGGAAACCGGGCTTCCTGATAGCCTCAGTCCCGTAGGGACGGTTGAATGCCACTTCGTTGTCGGCCGTCCCTACGGGACTTCATGTCATTCAAGACCACCGCTCACCCAGCGTTAAAACGCTGGGCTATTCTCGACCGTCCCTACGGGACTACTTATAGGCAAGGACTTGGGCGTCAGGCCCGCAGTTCTTCTTTCGCGCGGATGCGCCCCCGTGAACGGTTACCCAGCGCCAAAGCCGGTGATGCTAATTGACGATTGAACCTCATCTGCCATGCTCACTGTCGCAGATAATCCCCAATCGTCAATCGTCAATCGTCAATTGCCCTGACCGTCTACAAGCAGCAACCGTATTCGCCAGCAGCATAGCCACCGTCACAGGTCCCACACCGCCGGGCACCGGCGTGATCGACTTGACGATCGGCGCGACCTCCTCGAACCGCACGTCACCGACCGTCTTCATCTTCTTCTCGCTCGACGGATCGGTCACCGGCACCCTGTGCGTTCCGACATCGATGACGGTGGTTCCCGGCGACACATGTTCCGCGCCGATCAATCCCACCGACCCCGCCGCGGCAATCAGAATATCCGCACGCTTCGTCTGCTCGGCCAGATCGCGCGTCCGCGTGTGGCACTGCGTGACCGTCGCGT
Organism: Phycisphaerae bacterium; assembly: GCA_030593565.1. Lineage (GTDB taxonomy): Bacteria > Planctomycetota > Phycisphaerae > UBA1845 > UTPLA1 > JAFGQA01. The sequence goes on from JAUVGW010000221.1 coordinate 8,692, forward strand.
GGGCGCCCAGAAGCAGCAT
>JAUVGW010000044.1 GCA_030593565.1 Phycisphaerae bacterium
GCGGATCAGCCGTGATGACGACCTTCTCATACTTGTCGGCGTTCGGCCCGGTGCCCTGCGGGATCGCCTCCGCCCGCTTTTCGATCATGTCCTTCAACGCTTCTTCGAGTGCCGTCGAGCTGGCGTATTCCAGCTTGATGATCTCGAACGGCATCACGTCCAGGCCCTTGACGTCCAGCTTGTCCACCAGATTGACCAGCAGCGCCACCGACTCCGCCCGACCGATCAGCACGATCTGGTTCGTCCGCGGGTCCGGCTTGACGATCGCGCGATAGACCAGCGCGCCCGTCTCGCCGTCCGGCACACCGCCCTTGTCGCCCTTACCCGGCCGCTGCGTCAACTCCTCACTCTTCGACAGCATCGCGTCAAGCTGTTCGGCGACCTCGGTGGCATCGGCATACGTCAACGTCATGACCCGCCACTCGACGGGAGCCTTCGCCGGCTCCTTGTCAAACACCATCGCCACCTGCTTCATGATCAGGCAGTTTTCCCGCGTGCTCGCAATGATCAGCGAGTTGCTATCCGGATCGCCGAAGATGGCAATCGGCCGGTCCAGCGAGATATGGGCGATCGGCTCGCCGTTCTCATCAAGAACCCGCATCCGGCGAATGAAGTCCTTCATCGGCGTTTCGCCGGTGGCTGCCTTTTGGAGCAGGTCGTTCAGCAGCGTGCCGAGCTTGTCCGCGTCGGCAATCCGGAGCGGCACCACCATGATGTCCGCTTCCTGCATCGGCCGCTTCGCCCCAGGCGCCAACTCATCGTCATCCGGCAACTCCGCATCCAGGCCCTCGAGGACCTTCTGCACGAACTTCAAATCATTCGCACCGCCCGTCACAAACACGGCGTTGTTCTGCGGGTCCAGTTCGACGCTGATTGCATCCGGCGGCAGTTTCTTCTGCTTCAGGTAGGACGCGACCATCTTCTTGAAGACGTCTCCCGCCTCGGTCACCCGTCGATTGGTGAACGTATAGGTGAGAATCTCATCATCGCTGAGCGGTGTGCCGTCGATCTGCTCGATCAGATCGAGGGCGCGGGCCATCTTCTCCTCGGTAGCCGCGATAAACAGACCGTTCGTCCGCGGGTCCGAGACGATATCAATCTTGTCCTCTGGCTGAACCTGACGATCGCCCACCTGCTCGATCTTCTTGAAAATATCCTGCAACTTATTGGCGAGGTCGTCCGCCCGCGCGTTCTTGAGCCGCACGTACTCAATCCGCTTCGCGGGTATCGCCGTGTCGAGCATCTCGAGGATCGACTGGATGATCTCGAGGTCTTCCTCGCTGCCCTCAAAGATGATGGCATCGGGGCCTGCCTCGGCAATCTCGATCGGAGCGCCGGACAACCGCCTCTGAATCGCCGTCTTGGCCGCATCCGACATCGTGGGACCGGACGCCCCTACCTGTGCCGCCGCGCGAATCCGCTCCTCGGGCGTCATCCCCCGCGTTCGTGGCTGACCGGCCCCCGGTCTCGCCTGCGGTCGGATGTCTTTGTCCCGACTCGGCTGCGTTGCGGGCGACTGTGGTTGCGGCGGTGTCTGCCTTGGACGGATCGTGGTGATGACCGGCTTCTTCGGACCGGATGCCGGCTGGCTCGTGGGCGTCTGCGCGATCGCCGTTCCCAATGCCGCCTGCGCCAAGAACCCCTGCATCGTGCCCGCACACGCCGTCACCACCCGCGAGCCCCCGACCTTGCACGTGTTTAGCGTGCGACTGGGATGGCATGGGCCAACTTGGCTGGCCTTTGAGCCTTGCGAAAAGGACAGACCGTGAGGCGAAGCCGAACTGGTTGGCCCGTGTCGGGTCCAAGTGGAGCAACACGGGTAAGCGCCGCCATAGGCGGCAGAGCTTACCCATGCCACCCCGTCGACCCAGCGAGCCGGCTCGTCTCGATCCGGTCTTCCTGTCGGGAAGTTGCCCGATTCCACCGAGAAAGCCCCGCGATCCCCAAGCACCTTCTCATATCGCCGGTTCTGCGTCCAACCCGCATCACCGCGCCGACCCCCTCTGCCGCCGCGCCGGCGACTTGTCCCACGGCCGCTGCTACTCGATCCCTGGGTGCCCTGTTGGAGTTGCTCGATCAACTGCCGCGCCTTCTCCGGCGACATATTCTTGAGCTTGATCATCGTCCTCGTCCGCCCACCCGCCGGCCCCCGGGCGACCAGATCATTCACCAAACGCTCCGCTTCCTCATACTGAGCCTTCGAACCGGCGATCAGCAGCGTGCTGGAAATCGCATCCGCCGTGATCTTGATGTACATCGGGCGGTAGTTCCGGTTGACCTGTTTCTTGTTGTCCTCGGCCCCGTTGATCTGGTCTTCGATCATCCGTGCGAGGTCCTCAACGTTACGGCCCGTCGGAACCTGAAGCAGTCGCACACCGGCGGAATCCACCATCTCGGCATCCAGGCTCTCGACCATCTGCTTGATCTGCGTGAATATCTGCGGCTTCGCCTTGACGATCAGGCTGTTCGTGTTTTCCTCCGCGACGATGATCGGCGGCGGCTGGGCGCTACCGCCCCGAGGGCCACCACGCTGTTCACCGAATGTTTCCTTCAACACCTCGACCAGTTCGCTCGCGTTCGCGTTAACCAGCGCAATCCGCCGCGGCTCATCAGCCCGGATGGCGTCCTCAACGTCCAACTCCTTGATCTTCGCCACGACGTCCTTCACGCTCTCCGGCCGACCGACGACGCTGATCGCGTTCATGCTCTCGACCGCCTTCAGACGCATGTCGCCGGCGAGGACCGTCTTCTCTTCTTGCTGGCCACGTCGACCACCGCCCCGCCAACCCCAGCCGCCGCCGCCGCTGTCTTCCTGCGGCGTGCGCTTGGACACCTTCAGATATTCCGTCAGGATGCCGAGCATGTCGTTCGCATCCATGTACTGGAGCGTCACCAGTTCCATGATCTTCACACCGCCCGCCGGCTCATCGGTGTCGATGTCCACGAGCAGGTCGTCGATCATCGCCTTCGTCGTCTCGGAGCACCACAGGATCAGCATGTTGCTCGCCGGCTCGGCGATGATCGAGACTTGGTTCTCCAGGCTGCTCTGCGCGCTGCGTGCCCAGTACGGCAGGCCCCGCTGCGATTTCGCGCCCGACTTCTTGTCGAAGAAATCCTGCAAGGTCCGCGCGACTTCGTCCGCGATGGCGTACTTCAGCGGGATCTTGAAAAGCTGCATCGCACCGACGGTCCGCTGCTCGCTGACCTCCTGGATGACCTGCTCGTTGATCTTCGTGAACTCCGATTCCGTCGCGAACACCATCAGCGTGTTCGTCGGCTCGTGGTACTCGGCCTTGACCCCGTCACGACCGCGGCCCGTGCCGTAAAGCCTGTTGATGATGTCCGCGACGGTCTTCGCGGGCACCAGCTCCGGCATCACGACCGTGTGTACCATCCGCCCGCCCTCGACGTCGATCTGCTTGACCAACGTCTGAATCTGCTCCATCTCCTCGGTGTTCGCATACACGGCCAGTTTCGTCGTGCCCTGGATCGCCCGAATCACGGCGGCCCCGGTACGGGTCCGTCGCCCGCGGTTGGCCGCATCGAAGATCTGTTGCAGGCTGCGCGCCACGTCGTCTGCGTTGGAATTCGCGACCTCGATCACATGATGCGTGCGCATTGCGTCGCCGGGCTGATCCATCTCCAGGATCAGCGCCTCGATCTCCGCCATCTTCTCCTCCGAAGCGGTCACAACCACGCTGTTCGTCGTCCAGTCTTGAGCGCAGTCGACCCGGTCACGCGGCGACGGATTCCGTCCGCCGGGTCGGAACGATTGGGAGATCATCCCCGCGACAGCGCCAGGATCGGCGTACGTCATCCTGAACACGCGACGAGTGCGATCCCGCTGCTCGACGTCCAGCTCCGCGACCATCTGCTCGATTTCGGCGAATTCGTCCGTCGCGGCCGTCACGATCAGATTGTTCGTCGCGTTGTCCGCCGTGATGGTGACGGGGTACTGGCCCTGACGGTTGCGAACGGTCTTCGCCCGGAAAGCCTCATTCAACGTCCGAGCCGCCTCGTCCGCCCGGGCGTGCTTCAACGGCATGAAGCGTGTTTCCTTCACCACGGGCGCCTTGTCCGTCTCTTCGATCAGCTTCGCCACCTGTTCCATGTTCCGCTCGTTGGCGGTGACGATGATCGACTGCGTGCCGTCCTCATAGTTCGCGATCACCTGATCGTTGGGATTGCGGCTGCCTCGACTCTGGAACTGACGACTGATCAGGCTCGCCATCGTCCAAGGCGAGGCATAACGTACGTTGAACGTCCGCGTGATGCGGGCGCCGTTCTCGACGTCCAACTCTGCGATCGTCGCATCGATCTCCTCAAACTTGTCCTCGGCCGCCGAAACGATCAGCGTGTTGCTGTTCATCTCAGCGCCGTAGACAATCGAGTAAATCCCGGTCTTCGGCCGCGGCTCCGAGTTGCGGATGGCTGTATTCAGCATGTTCGCCAGCGCGTCGGCTCGGGCATGCTTCAGCTTGATGTACTTGGTGACCTTCTGAGCCGCCGATGGAATGTCCCACTCCCGGATGCACTGCTCCACCTTCGCCATCTTCTGCTCATTTGCAGACACCACGATGGACATCGTTCCATTGATGAAGCTCGCCGTCACCTGATCGTTCGGGTTTCGGCTTGTTCTATCGCGGAATTGCTCATTGATGATCCGAGGCAACTGCCACGGTTCCGCGTATTTCACCGTGAACGTTTTTGTAATACGGCCCTGCGCCCCCTCGACGTCCAACGACGCAATCGTCGTCATCAGCGAGTCATACTCGGCCTGCGAACCGTTGATGATCAACATGTTCGTCGCGTCGTCCCCGAAAACCGACACCGGGAACTTGCCCCGCGTCGCCACGCGCGTCGTGCGAATGATGTTGTTCAGCGTGTTCGCCAGATCGACCGCGCGGGCGTGCATGACCTGGTACAGGAAGTCCTTCCGGCTGCCCTCGCCGGGCGCAACGTCCATGCTCTCGACGATCTGCGCGACCTGCTCGTGGTTCTTCTCGCTGGCCAGCACCGAGACCGAATTCGTGTTCCCATCGAGGCTGACGGCCACCTGATCCCGCATGGCAACCCGCCCGCCGCGACGCTGGAACGTCTGGTTGACCGCGTCGCGCACCGTATAGATATTGGCATAGGCCATGACGTACGTCTTCAGCACGCGCTTGCCGGCCAACTGCGCCTCTTCCGTGTCCATCGTCGCGAGCTGCTTGTCAAATACGGCCTTGGTGCCCGGCGAACAGTTCACCAGCAGCATGTTGCTGTTCGAGTCGGCAGTGATCGTGAACATGTCCTGGGGCTTGTTGCCGCGGCTCTGTCGCCACTTGTTCATGAACTCCTCGAGCGTCGGCTTGATCTCGTCCGCCCGCGCGAAATCCAGCTTGATCTGATAATCCTGAAGCGGCTCGCCCACGGCCTTTGTCACCGGCTCGATGATGTTCTTCTGGATCTCCTCGTGTTGCGTCTTGTTGGCCTTCACCGTCACGATGTTGCCCGCGGCGTTGAACGTCACAACCGGCTTCTCGACGCCCGTCGTCCGCGGGCTCTCGTTGCGGAACAACTCGTCGATGTTCCGCTTCACATCTCGTGCGCTGACATTCTGCGGTAACGAGTGCGCCACCGTCTCGATCTTGACGGGCAAATCCGGCTCGACGTCCACCGCCGCCAACACCTGGTCTATCAGCAGGAACGTCAACGGCCCGCCGCTGACAATCAACGAGTTCGTCCGCGCGTCCGGCAGCACGCCGACCAAATCCAACTGGACATCGCCCAGGCCGCGCGTCCGCTGTGCCTGCGCCATCAGCGTCTCGAGTTGCTTCTGCACACCAATCGCAGATGCATACTTCAACTGGAACTTCCTGACTTGCAGGCCCTCCGGCTCCTTGTCCATACCCCTGGCGATGCGCTCGATCTCCCCGAACATGTCATCCGGGCACTGCACATACAGCGTCTTGTTGGACTTGTTGCCCCGAATCGTGATCTTCTGGCTCGCGCGCCCGCGCCTCCCGCCGCCCTGACTGAAGATATCCTGCACGTTCCGCGCGACGACCTCCGCGTCGGCCCACTGCAACTTGATCTCGCGCAAGGCCTTCTCGGCCCCGACCTTCTCCTCCATCGCGGTGATCTGCGCTTCTATCTTCGACATCAGCGGGGCCGGCGCTTTGACGATCACCATGCCCGTCGCCGCGTTCGACGTGATGACGACATCCGACGCCCCGCCGCGCCCGCCGCCCGGCGCAAACAGCGCCTTGAGCGTGGTCGCGACCTCGCGAGCATCGCCTTCGACGGAGAACTGCCGAATCTCGCCGATCCCCTCGTCGTCGACGTCCATTTCCTTGACGATCTTCTCGACCTTGTCGAGGTCCTTGACCTGCCCGGCAATGATGACGCTGTTCAGTCTGGCATCGGCGTTGATGGTCACACCGCCGCTCGGCCCCCGCGGCTGACTTCGGCGACCCCGGCCGCCTGGGCCGCCCGCCGTCGCCCCACCCCTCACGAGCTTGGCGGCAAGCTCCTTGACGATCTGGGCGACTTCCGTGGCCCGGGCATGGACCAACTGAATCCGCCGCATCTCGACCTTCCCGACGTTGTCCGCGTCTTCCAGTTTCTCGATCAGGTCGCCTATCAACGCCAGCGTATCCTCCGGCGCCTGGGCGATGATCGAATTCGTCTGCGAGTCAGCCGTCAGCTTGATTTTCTCGGCCGACACGGCCGTGCCCTGCCCCTGGCCCTGCACTTGCAGCATCATCTGTTGCTGCTGCTGTTGCTGTTGCTGCGGCGACCTGCCCCGCTGAGTCCGTCCGCGCTGTGGAATCGCTCTGCGGCTCGCGCCGGTCAAGCCCAGAATCTCTCGAAGATTCTCGGTCACCTGCGCCGCGTCGAGATTCTCCAGCTTGAAGATCTTGAGCGTCTGTCGGAAATCGGACGGCACATCGATATGGCGCAGGACATCAACGATCAACGGGATATCCGGCAACGGCGCAACCACAAACAGACTCCGCGTGCGCACGTTCGGGACCACCTTGATGCGCGCGGGAACCGGCGGCGGCGCTGGCTGTTGTTGCCGTCCACGTTGTTGCTGCTGCCCTTGCTTACCACCTTTCTTCTGTGGCTGCTGCCGTGGCTGTTGTCGCCGCTGGCGCGTCTGTGGCTGGTTGAAAAGTTCATTCAGTCTCTGTGCCGCCGTGGTGACATTCTCGTACTTCAGCGGGAATACGCGATAGACGGTCGGCGCCTTGCCGCTGGTGATTTCATCGATGAAAGCCTCGATCAACTCCAACTCCTCCTCGGGTCCCATCATGATCAGCTTGTTCGTGTCCGGATCGATCATGAAGGTCACGGATTGATCAGACGCGTCGCCGGCACTTTCATCGGAACCGGGTGCTTCGGCTTCGGACGATCGCTCGGCCCGAGTCAGAGTAGGCTGAAAGTTCACTTCACCAATCGCACCGCCCGTAGCGGCAGGCGTTCCTTCGGCAGCCACGGGTGCCGCCGGCACGTCAGCGCCGGTCCGCGTGGTCTCGACGATCGGCTGCGCGGCAGGCGACGACACGGGTGCCTGTGGCGACACTGCCGGCTGCGTCGCCGGCACAGGTTCATCGTCCGACAGGCCCGATTCATCCAGAACCCCACTCGACAGCGCGCCGAGCGACGCCATCATCCGCAACGGTAACACGCACGGGCTCTGACCGCATACCGGGCACACCGCAGGGCCGATCGGCTCCTTCGGACGATTGGCTTCGACCGTCTGTCCAACCGTCAGCCCATACAGACCGCTCAACACGCTCGTCGGCAGCACACAGGGACTCACGGACTGGCTCACACGGACGGGTTGCGTCGTAGCCGGCTGGCTCTCGGTGTCCTCTTCACCCTCGTGGATGTCGATCACCCGGATGCGGCCGGTGGCAGCACCAGCCTGGACGGTCTTGAGTTTTCGCCCGTATGGACTTTCGTAATTGCCGAGGATCTTGTTGAGCAGATGCTCCACCGGCATCTTGTCAGACTCGATGATACGCATGTCCTTGATTTCGGGGCCGCCAGCCACATCGAACATGGCAACATACTGCTCGACCTTCTCCTTCTGAGCCGGCTTGCAGCCCGTCACAAGCAGCGTCCGCTCGTTCGGGCCCTCGTTCAGGCGGATCGAACTCTTACCGCCCGCATTCAACAAGTCCTCGACCGTCCACGCGATGTCGATCGCTTTCGTCTGCTTCAACCGAATAAGGAAGAAATCCTCGATCTGTTCAATAGGCTCGTCGAGCGTCGGAACATGTTCCGGCTCACCCATGATCAATGCCAACATGTTGTCGATCTCGACAAAGTCCTTGGGCTTCGCGCGGATCAACAGCGAGTTCTCCCAGGAATCGGGCACGATCTGAATCGAGCCGGACGACGCGGCGACCGGTCTCGGCGCCGAGCGTCCCTTCTTCCCCTTGGCAGGCGTTCGCGCCCGCGGCCCCGAGCCCATGCCCAGCAGCCCCCGTAATTTCCGACCATCCTCCTCCGCGTCCTTGACGTAGTACTTCTTGGTCACCCACTCCTGCTCGGCAACGTCGATGATCTCCACATACTGGATGGCCTTGGCGACATCCTCCTGGCGGCCTTCCAGAATGATCCGATCGCCGTCGGGCACGATCTTCAGACCGCCCCCGCCGGCAGACCTCGGCATCGCCACGGCACCCTTCTTACGCGGCGCGCGAGGCGCCGGAGCCCCCCCACCCATCAGGCTCTGCAATGTCGTAGCGATCTCGTCCGCGGAACGGTTCATCGCGATCAGGATCACGCGCGAAGGCTCCGCCTTCACCTCCATCTCCGCGACCAGATCCTTGATCTCCTGAAGCTCCTTCGGCGGCGCGCTGATGAACAGCGCATTCGTGATCGGCTCGGCCACGATGCTCACCGTGCTGCCCGAAGACGTCACCCGCGGCGCCGGCGCACGTTGCTTGCCCTTGCGTTGAGGTGCACGACGTGGCGCCATTGCACGAGCGCCCTTGCCCGGGAACATCTGCTGCAAGATCGGCGCGATCTCCTGCGCTTTGGTATGGACCAGGTGGATCACCGTCTTCGTCCCATCCGTCACGATGTCCAACTGCTCGATGACCGGCGTAACCTTCTCAATGAAGTCCACGCCCGCGAAAATCGTCACGGTGTTGTTGAACGCTTCCGCCGTAATCTGTTGCTGCGCGCCCGGCGGCGGCGGGAACATCTGCTGCAACGTTGCCGCAACATCCGACGCATCCGTGTTCCTTATGGCAAAGGTCCGCAGGATCGGCTCGCCCGATCCCGCCTTCTCGTCCAATTCCTGGATTAGTCTCTCCGCCCGCTCCCAGTCTTCATCCATGCAGAAGACGATCAAATGGCCGCTGGCATCCAACGGAATAAACCGGATCGAACCGCCCCCGCCGCCACGCGGAGTCGCCACCCGCGGCTGCTTGCCACCTTTCCGCGAGGCCGGCGCGCGCCGCACCGGGGCGCGGCCCCCGAACAACGGCTGCAGCATCGACATCATCCGGCTAGGCGTGGCCCACTTCAGCTTGACGATGTGCTCCTTCGCCTCATCCTGCTCCACATCCAACGTCGCGATCAGTTCACGAATCTCAGGAAGTTTCTGCTTTCCGCAGATCACCAACAGCCGGCTGGCAGCCAGCGGCATGAACTGCACCGGCGCGGGGGGCGGAGCGCCTTTCCTTCCGGCCCGTGGAGCGCCGCGTACCGTCGCCGACAGCGTCGCCGCGATATCCGCCGCCTTGGCGTGCTGCAACTCGAATATCTCCCTTACGCTGTTGGAATCCGGCACATCCCACTGTTTGACCAGCGCCTCGGCGCTCGCGATCCCCTCCGCGCTGCCGAGCAGGATCACCGAATTGCTGCTCGGATCAGGCATGATGTCGCGGTTCAACGCTCGCAATGTCTCCGGCGAAACATAGCGCTTGGCTGTCGCCTTCGTCATCGCCGCCTGTTCCCTCATGAAGATCGGCTTCAATTGCGCCGCCACCGACGCGGCGGACGCGTGCTCGAGGCGGACAACCTTCATCTGGGGCGGCGGAACACCTTCACCACCGTCGAGCTGCGCGACCATCTCGACGATCTCGTCCAGCTTGTGTCGCGGAGACTTGATGATCAATGTGTTGTTCTGGATATCCGCGATGATCTCGATTCGCTTGTTCAGTGCTTGGTTCGGATCGATGCCCGGGCCACGCCGCCCACGCTTGCCACCCGGCGCGCTGACCGGAAACAACTGCTTCAGCATCGTCTGGACGCTGGCCGCCTTGGCATTCTTCAGCGGAATCGTGACCGTCGACCGCGTATCATTCGACGGCGGGGCCTTCATCCATCCCTTCGTTACCTTCTCGATCACGGAGCGCCACCGCAGATGCTCCCGTACAAGGCCCGTCAACTCCAGCTTGTCGCCCCGAACCTGAACACCATACGTATCGGAGAACATCGGGCGAAATTCCTCGATGATCTCGTATCCCGACCACCCCGCCGGCACGTCCATCTGCACGAGCGCGATGTTGAACTCGTCCAGACTCGCTGCCTTCATCTCCTCGAACGAGTCGAACATCCTGTCCACTGAGATCTTCCGCATCGCATCCGGCAGCCGTTCGATCGTGAGATAGTCGTCCTCACGTTCGATCAGTTGTTTGTCCAATGGCCGCGCGAGCAACAACTCATTGAGCTGGTGCAAGGCTTCCTTGTACGTGTAGTCACGCGGGCTCTTGAACGTCACGCTGCCCGAAATCGGCGGCTCGGGTAGTTTCAGCCACGACAACCCGCTCATCCGCGAGAAATCCGCCAGCACGTCCGCCCATGGCGTGTTCCAATAGTCAAAATGGTACATTCGCGACTCGGCGCTCTCCCGCGTCCACACGAATTTGTGCAGTTCCGTATTCGTGTGCGTGACAGGCGCCTCCGCAGGTGTCGCGCTCGTGGAACCTGCTTCGCCACCTGGCCCCTGATCGCCCCGGGGCGCTCGACCGGCCTTATTCCTGTTTGATCCGCCCGGCCTCCCACGAGCTTCATCCCTGTCATTCTGTCTCCCTTGGCTCGGCGGGCGAGCGCGATCGGGCTCGCGAGATTCCGGATCCTTCACACCACGAGACGATCCTTGCGGCGGATCGTCCTTCCGTGGGCTCTCCGCGCCGCTCTCGCTCTCCCCCCGCCTGACACCCGCCCTGGCACTGTCGGCCTTCATCCCCTTCCCCCCACGCCGCGCTGATTTCACCTTCGCACCGTGCAACCGGGCGCCGGAACCTTTGGCGGGCACACCCTTCACGGACGGCCCAGTCCTGTTACTGGGACTCGTTCGCGGTGCCGCGGACGGCTTGGCCGACGGCCGAGAAGACCCCTGAGCCGACGTTGACGACGTCGGGCTCCCACCTTTCTCAGACGCCCCCTTCGCCGCGCCCTCCGTAGCCGGCGGAGCGTTCGTTCCGCCGTCCTTATTCGACGCGGATTTAGGCTTGCTACCCTTGGCGGGCTGATCCTTATCCTCGGCGTTAGCCTTGGCGGGCTCATCCTTCTTGCCGCCCTTTTTGCCGATAGACTCCAACGCCTTACGACGCGCATCGTCCAGGGCCGAATCGGACTCACTCCCTGACTCCGCCGGCTTATCCGCGTCCTTTTCAGCCTCGTCTGTCGCGGGCTGGCTTGTCGGCTTCGCGGGCTGGCTTGTCGGTGGATCGTCGGCCAACGCCCATCCGCTCAACGCCCCCCACACCAACACAGCCGACAACAAACTGACGCAGGTTCGCCTGATCCGGCCTGTCGAACCGCTGCCAAGATGTTCTTCCGACATCATCGTCATGCCTCCGCATTGACCGCCGGGATGCGACTGTCCCCCCGCTCCCGAACGGTCGTGTATCGCCTCTCCAGGCGTCTGTCCTCGCATCGAATCATCGCCGCTCGGCTGACTCACCGCCGACTCCACGCGTCAATGGCCGCCGGCACTTCTTCGAGCGACCGGGCGCCCAACTTGACGCGCTCCGTGAAGCTCATCCCCAGCGGATAAATGTAGAAATTCCCGGTCTGCGACATTTGCACAATGCCGCCCATCGCCGGAACGATCGCCACCAACATCCCGTCGTCGTCGATCGCCCCTTCCTGGAACGCCCCGATGATCTGCCGCCGACCCTTGCCTTTGACGATCATCTCCTGCTGCCATCGATCTTCCCGATCCGGGTAATACATCAAACCCGTTACTGTAAATGCCGGATCCGCCGGGGGGTCGATCCGTTCAGGTTCGGGCTCGTCCCCAGGATCGTCCACGAGGACCACCGGATCCACCGGCTCGACCGGCACCATGAATGTCTGTTTGCTGTCACTCGGCCGGAAGGTCTTGTACTGAACCCGCTTGCCCGAGGCATACCAGGCCGAGATCTTCACTGACTTGACATCCTCGTACTTCCGAACGTCGAACGAGCCGGGGTCGAACACCATTTTCGGTTCGGTCGTCTGCTTGTTGTCGTTCCCCGTCACCTCGACTTCCAGGAAGACCTTGTCGTCGTCCAGGTTGTTCACGGCCAGATCGATCAGCGTCGGGGGCGTGTGGACGGCCACGGTGTACGAAGCCTGCTTCAGCTTCTCGTCGAAGGTGATCCGCCTCGGCCCGAAGGTCTGCCCGTCCGCATAGCTGCCCAGGATTTCCACGATGCCCCCTTTGCCTTTCACCGGCATCGAGGTTTTACCCTTCACCGTCTCGATCAGTTGCTCATAGACCTTGTCATCCCAGAAAAACTTCAGATCCAGCGTAACCGTCTTGCGGTCCCTGTTGTCGATCATCACCACATTCTCGGGCGGCGGCAGATACGCACGCAGGATATTTCGCTCCCCGAGGATCCTGTGAAAATCATCACCCCGAACAAAGGCTCGCGCGCAGCCGAGCGGTTCCTCAGGTTTGGCCGGCATCGTCGCCACAACGGCGACCTGCGGGATATCCTCCGAGTCCACCCTCGGCAGCAATGGTGATTCAACCGTGAATTCCAGCTTGACCACATTCCGCCCACGCTTCCGCCCCAGCGGCGAAAGCGTCAGTTTTGTAATCTGACTCAGGCAAGGCGTCTCATAGATCGCCCGCAAGAAACCGACCACATCACGGAAATCACCCTCGACTGCGATCCGGTGCGCCACGGTCCCGATGCCCGTCTTGCGACCGATGCTCGTGCCACCGCTCGTCGAGAACGCCGCGTTGTCGAAACCGAACCGCTTCGCGATCTCCTTCAACTCCGCGCCGAATCGGGCCTGGGCCTCCGCCTCTTCAAACGAAAACGTACGACCCGCATACTTCTTCCACCGCTTGGCGAGCAATCGCTTGGAGCGCAGTGTCCGCTCGAGATCTTCCTGCTCCAACTTGAGCTTCGCAATACGTTCCTCCAGCTTGGCCTTCTTCTGAATGAACAGAACGTCCACCGCCTTGTAGCCAAGGCCCAGGACGACCGCCAAACCCACCACCGATGCCAGGACTTTCTCTCGGGGATTCATTGCGAACCTCCCTTCGACTCCATCGGTTGGCTCGGGGCCGGTTCGGAGGTTACGTGAGGTGGCGACGATGTCGGTCCCGATGTACTCCTTGGTATCGCATTCGCTTCACCGCTGCCCGCTTCGACAGGCCGTAGCGGCTCCTCGTTCGCGTCAGGCTTTTTATCTCGTGCCGCCGTATCGTCGGGCTCCGTCACATCCGGTTCGGTCACCAACTCAGGGCGAGCCGCAAGCTCCTCCTTCTCGGCTTTGTTGTCTCCCGTCGGCGCCACCAGCTTCGGCACCTGGACGCCGGGAGCCCTTTTCGCATTCTCGCCGCTCCGGACCGACCGCTCCCTACCTGCGGGTTCCTCCACCGGCGGCGGTTGGACCCTGTCGGTCTCTTCAACTTCATCCACATCCGGCTTCTGCCGCATAGGCAGCTCCGCATGAATACTGGTGTCAAAATGATAGATCACGTCCGCGCGACGCGCACCGATCGGAACATCCTTGCCGATTTTCACTTCGGTGCCCCACAGCTTCCGCAGTTTCTCGCCCAGCGTGTTCACGTCCCCCGCCTCCGCCGTGCGAAGCCTGATCTTGACCGTGCTCGGGCGAATGTCCGACTTCTTCCTGGGCCGCTTTGTCTCGAAATCGAGATGTGTGATGAACGCCTCCTCCTCAGGCGGAAACTCGTTCGTCAGCGAGACCAGAACCTCCGGCCAGTACTGCTCCGATTCCCCCCACTTGTCCAGCGCCTTCACCTGCTTCGCAAACGCGCGGATGGGCTTCTCCTTCGGCTTCATCTTGTTGACGGCAGCCTCCAGCGGCTCCATCTCATCCACCAGCGGTTGGATGATCTTCAGGTGCGCCGTCACGCCCGCCGCAATTAGCAAGACCGCCGCGAGAATCGCCGCCGGCAGTTTCTTCATCCGCACCGCCCGCCGACTGACCGGCTTCTTGGGATGCAGAAAATCAAAATGCGACGGCCCATGACTGCTGTGACCGAGCGCCAGCCCCAACGCGGCACTGAAACCGCGAAGCTCCTTCGCCCGCTGAGGCGTCAAATCCAACGCCCGATCCGGCATGTACAACGCCGCCTGCGCCGCAAAACGCGATGCCAACGCCTCGGCAAGCTCCTTCTCCAGATCCGTAGCCCCGCAAACGATGATCTGATCCACGCTCGCGCCAGGTTCGGTCGCCCGATAGGCCTCGAACGAACGAACAACCTCCACCATCAACTCACTGACCGCCTTGCGAGTTGCTTCATCCGACTCGCGGTCCTCCAACGCCGGCAATTGTATACGGCTGTCTTGAATCTGACCCGCCTGCCGACCGTCGAATTCCGGCAGCATCACGGACGCCGCGCGGCTGAAAGCCACCGCGCCACCTCGAATGATGTCGATCTCCGTCATCCGTGGACCGACTTCCACCACAAGCAAAGACTTGTCCTGAAGCCCCGGCGCCTTGGCCAGAACAGCCAGCAGGTTCGCATGGGGACGCAGCCCGATCCGCTCCAACGTCAAACCCGCCTCGGCGGCCACGTTGCGGAAGAAACCGAGCTGCTCGTTTCGGACCGCCGCCACGAGAACGCTGCAAGATTCCTTCGGATCGAACGTCCCGCAAACCGCAAAATCGATCGTCGCCTGATCCGCCGCGAACGGCAACTCCTTGGCAATCTGAAACTGCACGATCGACGGCAGATCCTCCTCCGGGCTGGGAGGCAAGCTCAAGGTATTCAACACCACCTGATCGCGAGGAATGCTCAGAACCGCACGCTTCGCTCGAACCTTCGCCTGACGCACGGCCTCGCGCACGAACGCGCCCAGCGACTCCGCGTCGTCCATCACGACATCCCGCGGAATCGGCACCGAGATCGCCTTCAGAAGGTCCACACCGTCCGTGCGAGGACGCACCAGCACCAATCGCAGGTCCTTGGCGTCCCAATCAATCGCCAGCAGCTTCTTGCTCGAATGTCCAATTGCCATGACTAGTCAGCCCGATCCCTCGTGTCACGTTCCTCGACGCCGTGCGGTGTGTATGCCGGCCCAAGCCCCGTCAGATTGCGGTAGTACAGCACCTGTGCAATCGGACCGCGCATTTCAAGCACCACGCTCAGCCGCTCCACGACACCCAGATGATCCGCGTACCCAACCGACTCGATGCTATACACCGATGACTTCGTTGTGATCTTGTCCAGAATCTGCCGAAACTTGTTTTCATCCACCACGCCTTGCGTCAGCAGCCATGCCGGCGTCGCCAATTCCTCGCCGGGCGCCTCCGGCCGGGCAGCGACGATCGCGTCCAGTTCCTCCTCCGTCAGCTCCTCGATCATCGCCAGCACCTCGCGAGGCGCGGTGCTGACATTGAGCCGCCCCGAAAACACCGGCACCGCCTGAGCCGTCAACCGATCCAGAATCAATGGCAGGTCTTCATAACTGCCGGGCGGCTCCTCCGCGGTGAGGTTTTGATAGACTGGCTGACTCGGAGCCTGTACATTCTCGGACGTATCACTCGTCTGCTCTTGATCGGACAAATCGCCCTGCGATTCCTCACCGTTTTCGATTCCAGGCTGAGAAGTTGTTTCCTCCCCCTCTTCCAGTGTTGATTCCGGGGGGAGTTCTTCCTCGTAAACATCTTCTTCCTCTTCCGGCGGTGGCGGCGCCGGAATCAGGTTCATAACACTGTTAAACGAGGCGCCCGACGAACGAACGTCCATAACATAGCTGATAAGGTTGCCGTCGAAATACTCCTCCATCTTCTCCTGCAATTTATCCAGGTCCTGCAGGTTCAGGTTGATGCGAGGCCGGTTGTCGTTCGAGGTGTTCATCTCGCGCGACCAGACCGTCAGAAACGGCGCGATCCCCGCGAACAGCTCCTCGTTCCCGTCGTCCGGCGGAAACGAGTCGTCGTCATCCCGCTCATTCGCATCCAGCAGCCCGTTACGGTTGTAATCCTCCCCAAACAGCACCCAGCCGGTGAACCCCCGCACCAGCAACAGCTCCTCGACCGTTGAAAAAACTGCCGACTTGCACCGATAAGGCGGTTTCAGGGTCTGGTAGTACGAATCCTTCGCGCCGTTCGCTCGGGGCCCGCCCCCCCGCTCCCGCCAATCGAGCAGTGAATCGACCAAAACGTCGATATCAACATCGTTATCAGGGTCGTCAGGAATGACCATCTCGAACAGCGTTCGAAGCTGATCCTCCGTCGCCCTGTTCAAATCCAGCTTCGAGCACTCGTCCGTGAGCCCGTACCGCACCTTGTCCGGCTCGTCGTAGTTCCGAGCATAAAACGAATACCGCCACACCGCCTCCGCCTGTGAATCGTAGGTCGCATCCTCGTCGGCCCCCGTCTCCTCACGCTCACGAAACGTCTCGCTGCCGGACGCATCCTCAATGCTGTAGACGATGCCGCCGTAGAACTCCTCCGGATTGTCGAACCACTGGTTCAGGTCGTCGGTGTATTCAGGGTCCTCCGGATTCCGCCGCAACAGCACGATCGCTCGCTGAATCCCACTCTCGGCCGCCATTCTGGCCTGAAACCGGTAGTGCTCCGCCAGGACCGTATTGGCATGCGCATGGACCTTGTACGTATAGCTGGCCGCCAGCAGCGCCAGGAGCACCACCATGATCAACACGACGAGCAGGATCATGCCCCGGCGACCCGCCCCACCGCGCACCTCGCGGCGCGCAACGTCACCGAGACTCCACCGACTCCCACAATTGCCGCTTCGCCAACCCATCAACCGCCATCTCCTGAACTCGACCGACTCGACCGACGCTGGGCCCGCATCAGACGCGACCCCAAAAACGCATCCGCCTGCCAAAGGCGAACCACCACCGTGTACTTCCTCGGGTCGTATGCCTCCGGCACGGCGGGAATCAGCTCGTCGTCCTCATCGAAATCCATGTCTTCCTCCTCCTTGGGAGGCAGCTCGCCATAACCCACCGTGATCTCCACGGCCTGCGGTAACGAGTTCCCCATCTGACCTGCCACATCCTCCGCAATGTCCCACTTGTCCACCCAGTCCACACCATCGAAATACAGAAATCGAACGTATTTCATCTCAGGCGAAATCAAGTCCAGATCGACCTCCGCCAGTTGCCCCTCCCGCAGAAGCTGCGGCGCCTGATACAGCGTCTTCATCTCGCGTCGGACCAAACCCAACGGAACCCACGCATCCGTCCCATCCGGATACACGTACGACTCATCCTCGTCGTAAGCCAAGTAGTATTGCACTTGGCGGATGTCACACTGGGCCGGCAACGGCTCGTCTCGAATCGACTGCCGCAGAAATCGATCCTTGTCCACCATCGCCGCCGTTTGAATCGTGATCACACGGTCATCACCGTGCACCCCGGGCCCGACGCCCGCGGCGAAACCGTTGGCGGAACGGATCTCCTCGGCGATCCGCATCGCAATCACACGGCAAAGCTCGCGGTCGGTGATCCTCGCCGCATCGCGATCACGCGCGCGGAGCGTCGTGTCGTAAAACATGAACATCATGGCCGAAACCAACGTGACGAGGCCCAACGCGAGCAGCAACTCGAGCAACGTCATGGCCCGGCGGTACCGAGTTCCATATAAACGAATCGGTACTGGTAAACTTTGATTGGCGGGTGCCACTGGCAGCTTGCTGCCAGTGCAGGCACGGGCGGTCAAGCCGCCCGTGGCACCCAAACTGTACCTGTGCCAACGAATCATGGCCTGCCCCCCCCGCGCGACCGCTCACCAATGCCCTGCCGGGTCCCGCCTCCCTGTGCGCCCCCTTCTCCTCCGCCTCGGCGACCTCCCCCGCGACGACCGCCACTGCCCTGGCCCGCGCCGGCGTCGGGCAAACCGCCCTGTCCACCGATCGGCGCACCGATGCTGCCCGCGGCTTCCTCGGCAGCGCCCTGCAACGCGTCCATATCACCACTCTCGAGCGCCTGCATCAAGCCATCAAACTGCCCCCCCCCGATGCTCACGCCGAACGCCTGAACCAACGTCGGCAACAACTCCGCCAACGACTCCAGATCAAGATGGGCCAACATCCGCGGATCAAAATCCGTCGGATCAAATATCGCCGCGCCGCCGGGAATCGCTTCCGTCAGTTGATCGATCTGCTCCTCGTCCAGGCCGAAATCCTCCTCCAAATCCAAACCCTTCGGCTCGACGCGCAGCACCCGCGTTGACAACAGATGGCGACGCTCGTCCGCGTCGCCATCTGGATCGCCCAGGTAGATGTGAACATCCACCTCCAGGAGCCGCTCGATCCGCTCATGCGGGTTGATCTCAACCGCCCACGACATCCCCTCCATCGCCTCGTCGCCGAACCACCCGCTCTGCTCGCGTTCTTCCATCTCAAGGATGCCTGTATCCATCTCGACCAGAAGTCGTTCGGTCATGACACGCGCACGCGACATCCGCTCCGCGCGATCGATGGTGTGCGCACCGTTGCGAAACGCACCGCCCACCACCGCCATCGCCACCAGCAAAATGCTCAGCGCGACCACAACCTCCAACAACGCCGCCCCACGTCGACGTGTGACCGATCGCCGCACCGTTGTCACTACTCCGAGCGGAATCGGCCCGCGACCATCTCGAAGACGACTTCGGCCGCGATTCAAAACATGAAGCGTATGTCTGCGCATCAAACACCTTGCGGGGGTTGTCATACGTCCAGGTCCCTCTACGTTTTACGCGGAGCAGTCCGACTCGTCGCAACGACTTTGCATTCCCGACCGTCATTCGCGGGGCGCGCACAACCATTCGTTGATAAGCCCCGCTACAAACTGGACTTAGTTATCGTCGCGGCTTCTGGGACGACTCGACCGCAATGTCGGCCGCCACACTCCCCTGCTCGCATCGCTGCCCGGCGATCCGACACCCGGTGTCCTGGCACTGAAAACCGCGATCACAGGACGGACCACGCATCGTGTCGGAACGAAACCACCCCCAGCCCCCGAAACGACCGCACCCTACCACGCGCGCACATCACAATCCCATAACGTGACATCCTAGATCGCGTACAGCAAGGAGACTTAGCTTGTGGCACAGGCGTCTCGCCTGTGTCTACACCGCCAAGACGGCGGTGCCACAAGATGAAAACACCACTTCTTGGACACCCTCTTACGCATCTTGAGGTTTCGGCATTTCCCACACCGCCGACCCGATCACTTCCGGCCGCCCAACGCCTTGCGGACCTTGGTCCGTTCTTCATCAGACAGATCCGAGTCGCTGAGCTTCTCATCCAACTGCTCAGCCCCATCTCTGCGACCTTTCCGCCCGCCGGAACTCTCCTCTCCCCCACCACCTCGGCGGCGACCCTGGCCACGACGGGGCTCAGCCTCGCCACCAGAATTGCCGCCGGTCGTCACGGTCGTGGATCGGCCGTCGTTCTCCTGGCCGCTGAGGTCATCCCCTGCTAAATCGCCGAGGCCATCGCCGTACATGTCTCCACCGGCGGCCAGATCGTCGCCAGTCGAGAAATCACCCCCCTCTCCACCAACATTGAAAGTCAGACTGCTCATATCCACGGTGTCGGGTAATTCCAGCTTCTCCCGCTCCACATAGAGGTCCGTATCCTCGAGTTCTTCCTCCGTAATCATCTCACGGACATAGGCCAGGCCGGTCCGACCGTCCAGCACCACCCAAAGCTGCGGCGTCTCCTCCTCCAACTCCTCCTCAGGATGCACCCGCGCCACGACGAGCGTGACCCAGTCGGCCGAGCCGTCCGACTCGAACACGATCGTCGGACGGTTCTCGTCGATCTCCTCGTCCTCCCCTACCGGAACACTACGGAGGAATCGCTCGCGCTCCTGCTTCTCCTCCTCGCTCTCCTCCTCCAACAACTCACCTTCTTCTTCGTCCAGCTCCTCCGGGTCTTCCGAAGTCGCCAACGGCAACGTCCACGCCGGTCGCCCCATGATGACATCGTGGACCTGGGCATCGCCCAGCAGGATCTGCTCACGCGCCCAACCGGCGGGCACCGGCTCGAACACGCCGGGATTCCGAATCGGATCGTGTTCGTATTCGAGGCAAGGCTGCTGCCAATCCACCGCCTCGCCGTCCTCATTCTCACCGGAATCCGTCGGCAGGAAACGAATCCGATATCGGCGATGCTCCATCACCGCCTCGCTGCGAAGCATCATCAATGCGGAGCACAACCGCTCGGCAGACTCCGGCAGTTCCGCCTTCGTAATCCGAGTCTCCAGCAACGGCCACGCGATTGATGCCATCAACACCAACAGGCTCAGCACGATCATCACTTCAAGCAGCGTGAAAGCCCTGGCCTGGAAACCTCTCGTGGCACAGGAGCCCCCGAGCCAGCGAGCCGGCTCGTCTCGAGCCGGTCTTCCACTCGGGGGGGTGCTGCGCAGGTCGCGGGCACATGCCCCCCGACCGCGCTCGGGAATTCGCACACCCGATCGCCGCCTACTTCGCGTTGTGATCACGCCACGTCGGTTCACGATGCCACCGCCTGCTTTCAGACCGTGCTTCACCACCAGTGCGCCCATCTATCACGCCGACCGACCAGGCAGATCCCGTCGATCGTCACACGGGAGCCACCCGAAGCCTATCGGTCATCTTCCCAGTTCACGATGTCGTCGTCTGTCCCTTCATCCATGTCCGGACCATCGCTCCACAGGTCGAACTTGTCCTCATTGTGTTCGCCGGGGTACTTGTATTGATAATCGCGTTTCCACGGATCCAACAACCCGGACTTGTCCTCGAGGTACGGTCCCGACCACTTGTCCTCGAGATCATCGTCGCTCGGCTTCTCCATCAACTCTTTCAACTCTTCAGGATACTGGTCACAGTCCACCTTGTACAACTTCAAGGCCATTGAAATCGGGCCATTGGAACCGATGGCCGCCTCCACGAGCTTGATTTTTGCCTTCTCGCCTGCTCCGACCAATCTGGGAATGGCGAATGATGCCAGCAACGCCAGCAGACCCACGACCAACAGAATTTCCAACAGCGTAAACGCCCTACGGCTGCGAGTTCTCGTATTCATCACCTGGACTCCTTGTAGAAACGAATGTCTCGTAAACTTCCCTCGGTTCCAAACAAGATCCGATCGTCAAAAGCCGGCGCTCATCGTCAGAATAGGCAGCAGCAG
>JAUVGW010000193.1 GCA_030593565.1 Phycisphaerae bacterium
GCATGGTCGGCCTAGCCTTCAAGCCGAACACTGATGATATGCGTGAGAGCCCCTATGTTGCCGTGGCCAAACGGCTGATCGGCGAGGGGATCAAGCTGCGAATCTATGACCCCGGCGTTCATCCTGAGAGGTTGATCGGGAGCAACAAGGAGGCCGTGCAGGCCGCCTTGCGCCATCTCGAGGAGTTGCTCGTGACCTCGCTAGATGATATCGGGGCGAGCGACGTGATCATTGTCAATCATCGGATCATCGACGCGGTACGTATCCAGGCGTGGCTGAAGGCGGGTGTCAAGGTCATGGATCTCGCCGATATCGAGGGTGTCGGTCAGCACGTTGCCGGCTACGAAGGCATCGCCTGGTAAGGAAGAGCCCATGCACATTCTCTATTTGCATCAATACTTTCATACGCGAGAGGGCTTCAGTGGAACGCGTTCCTATGAATTCGCCCGCCGCCTCGTGGAGAAAGGACATCATGTTACGATGATGACGTCGGGACGTTTCACGGAGGAGCGACTCACCGTGCCGGCGGGCAGGGACTACTTTGAGGTTGACGTGGACGGCATTCACGTTGTGCCCATTGCCGCGGCCTACGCTAGTGGGTCAAAAGGTACGGGAATGAGCGGCTTCGAGCGGATGCGTCAGTTTCTGCACTTCGCCCGGCTGGCCGAGCGTGTCGGGAAGAAGCTGGATAAGCCTGACTTAGTCTTTGCGACGCATACACCGTTGACGATCGGCCTTCCGGGCATGGCGCTGGGGAAACACTTCGGAGTGCCGTTCGTCTTTGAGGTTCGGGACCTATGGCCGCAAGCGCTGATCAACTTCGGCGCGCTGAAAAACCCGCTGGTGATCTGGTGGCTGCGTCGGATGGAACGTAAGATCTACTTCGCCGCGAAGCACATCGTCGCGTTGTCACCAGGGATGAAGGCGGGCGTTGTTGGTGTCGGTGTGCCGTCGGATCGCGTCACCGTCATCACTAACGCGAGCGATCTGGATTTGTTCCGTCCCGATCTTGACGGCGGCGACGCACGCGAGCGACTCAACCTGGGCGACAGCTTTGCGGCGGTTTACTTCGGGGCCATGGGATTGGCGAACGGACTGCAATATCCGATTGAGGCGGCCCGCATCCTCCGCGACCGTGGCAGGGAGGATATCAAGATCGTCCTGCACGGCGATGGCGGAAAACGCTCCGAACTCGAACGCTTGGCGCGGGAGTACGAGCTAGGTAACGTTGTCTTCAGCGATCTCATGCCGGATAAGGCCGACGTGGCTAGGTTGGTCGCGAGTTGCAACGCCGGCATGACGATCTACGGCTCCACGAAGAAGGAACAGACTTGGTCGCCAAACAAGATGTTCGATACGCTGGCCGCCGGCCGGCCGGTGTTGATCAATGTGCCGGGCTGGCTGGGCGAGACGATCGAGGGCAATGGTTGCGGGCGTTACGTCGACCCCGACCGTCCCGAGGCTTTGGCCGACGCCCTAGAGGAGCTGGCGGGAAGCCCCGAGCTCTGTGCCGAGATGGGGAAGAACGCGCGGGCGTTGGCCGAGCGGGAGTTCTCCCGAGACATCTTGGCGGATCGGCTGGAGCGTGTCTTGCAGGGGGCGGTTGAAGGCGCGTGAGTCGACGCTTGACGTGTGCGAGACACGGCGTTTGCGCGGTGAAGGGACAGGCAAGTCATCGTGACGTGAGAAAACAGCGAGCGCCGACGAGGAGCAACCGTGGCTTCGGCAGTCGGAGACAGGATGGCATATGAGATCGTTCGTATGAAGCCCGAGCATGCTCCTGAAGTGGCTCGGTTGCACTACGAGGGCATTGTCAAGGGTTTCATCACGACGCTCGGGACCGGGTTTCTGGCCGATCTCTACAGGGCGATCGGCCGGAGTTCCACAGGCTTCGTTCTGGCGGGCGTCGATGAGCAAGGCGTTGTACGTGGTTACGTTTCAGGCACCACGACGGTCAGTGGTCTCTATCGGTCCGTTCTCCTCCGTCGGGGCTGGCTCTATGTAGGCATGCTCGCCCGCCACGTCCTGAGTTTTCGCACGCTGCGTCGAATCGTCGAGTCCATTCTGTATCCGGCACGTATTCCGAAGGACCTGCCCGACGCCGAGCTACTGTCGATTGTCGTGTCCCCCGAATCGCGAGGTTCAGGGCTGGCTGGCGAGTTGCTGGATGCTCTCCTCGCGGAGTTCCGATCGCGCGGCTGTGAGAGATTCAGGGTGCTGGTCCGGGCTGACCTCGAAAGGGCCAACGCCTATTACGTCAAGCATGGTTTTATCCTGGCACATACCCTTGAGAGTCATGGTGTTCTGTCAAACATCTATGTGCTGAATGTCGAGCGTCATGAGTGACTCGTCGGCCACCCCCATCAATTCAATCTCGGTCGACGTCGAGGACTGGCTGCAATCCACGATCGATCCGGATCTGCCGCTGACCGACCGTTTTCGGTGCAGCACGTGGGCGATGTTGGAGGCGTTTACGTCGCGCGTGGCGGTCGGGGCACCATTGAATCCCGGCTAATCTGACGTTTGGCCAATCGAGGAAAACCTTGTGCTCAACATCCTCTGTGTTTGTGGAGCTCGCCCCAATTTCATGAAGATAGCGCCGCTGGTCGAGGCGATGACGAAGACCGGCCGTATTCGGCCCTACATCGTGCACACCGGGCAGCATTACGACGAGCGTCTGAGCAAGCTCTTCTTCGATGATCTGGGCATCCCGCACCCCGACGTCAACCTGGAGGTCGGCAGCGCAAGCCATGCGGTCCAAACGGCGGAGATCATGCGCCGTTTCGAGCCGGTGATTCTGGAGCAGAAACCAGACTGGGTCGTGGTCGTCGGGGATGTGAACAGCACGATCGCCTGTTCGCTCGTGGCCTGCAAGCTGGGGATTCGCGTGGCCCACGTGGAGGCCGGCCTGCGAAGTACCGATCGGACGATGCCCGAAGAAATCAACCGACTGCTGACCGATTCGATTTCCGATCTGCTGTTCGTTACCGAGCCCAGCGGGTTGGAGCACCTCAAGCGTGAAGGTATCCCGGATGAGAAAGTCCACTTTGTCGGCAACGTGATGATCGACACGTTGCTGAAGAACCGCGCGAAGGCGGACGCGTCGCCCGTACTGGATGAGCTTGCCCTGACACCGAAGCAATATGCCGTTGTGACGCTTCACCGGCCGAGCAATGTGGATGTCGCCGAGAACCTCGGTTCGATCCTCGACGCCTTCGAGCGGATCGCCGAGGACATGCCGATCATCTTCCCGATGCATCCGCGGACCCGGCACAATGTGGCGGACTTGGGCCTGGGCGGGCGGTTCGATACTATCGCCGGATTGAGAACTCCGGAGCCACTGGGCTATCTCGATTTCCTCAAGCTGATGGCGGAGTCTGCGCTTGTGCTGACTGATTCGGGCGGAATCCAGGAGGAGACGACGATCTTGGGCGTTCCCTGTTTGACTTTGCGGGAGAACACCGAGAGGCCGGTGACCATCACCGAAGGGACGAACCGGCTGGTTCGGCCGGAGTCGGACTCCATTCTGGCCGCCTACGCCGAGTACAAGGCCTCTCCGCCTGCTTCCGGCCGACGGCCGAAGCTGTGGGACGGCCAAGCCGCGGAGCGAATCGCCGAGGTCTTCCTGCAAGTAAGCGGCTAGAGCATTTCACGTTTGCCTGTAGCGGCCGACGCCCCTGTCGGCCGTAAATTGTTCGATGATGCTACGTCCGACACGGGGGTCGGACGCTACACCATTTAGTGAAATGCTATAGGCGGGCACGAAGAGGGGAAAGGGATTGTCAGTTCTGCTTGGGTGCAGTGCGCAGGTCCCCATTGCTACCCGTGAAACCGTTTTCTATCGGCCTCCCGAGTTCGTCCCGGGGCCACATCCAACTTGAAAGCGTTCGCTCGAAAGCTGAAGAAATACCTTCCCGGCATCCTCGCCCACTGCCGCTGGCCCCTACACACGAGCTTCCTGGACGGCATCAACAACAAAATCAAGGTCATCAAACGAATGGCCTACGGCTTCCGTGACGACGAGTACTTCTTCCTCAAGATCCGAGCCGCTTTCACCCAAATTTGGAGAAGAAATAAAAGCATTGCGACGACAGCGCGGGTTCCCCTTTTTCGCCACGCCGCTACTCAATCAGACCCTGCTCACGCAGTCGCTCAAGTCGCTTCCGTGCGGATTGCCAGCATCTTATGGCCTCCGGCGTGTCGAGAACTTCATGTAACAGCCTCGCCGCCTCGCGCGGGTGGTACAGGTCGGCAAGCTTGGCCTCCGGATCCTGATATACCCAAGCCAAGTGGATCTTGGCCCAACATGGTTGGTCACCAATCTTGATCGCATGAAGCAGTGAGGCCTCGGCTGCGGCAAAGTCGCCCGTGCGCCACTGACACGAGCCGAGTTTTCGGTAGACCGCTGCTCTCCTGGAACGGGTCGGAACCGAAACGGATTGTCGAAACAGCCGGGCGGCCCTCGCGTAGTCTTTTGTGCGCATGAACTCATCGCCCTGCCTACTCAGATCCGCCGCCCCTATCTCGACAGCCAACAGAGCGGCCAACGGGATGACCGGCACGAGGCTCCACAGCAAGCCGGGCTTGATTGCCCGTCGAAACAACAACAGCGTATGCACGATAGCGAGCACATAGATCGGCATCCACAAAGCAGCTACGCGCGAGATCGCCGCGAAGATCGCTGCAACCCCGAGGACGCCGGCGGCCGCGCGCCCTGCGCGCGGGCAGTCACGTTGACGCGCGGCCTGTAGCAACCCGACACACACGAGCAATAGACCGTAGAGCCAAACCTCGGCGTGGATCGCGTTCCACAGCCCAGTCGCCCCCTCCGTAACCGGCAGGCCATATACGTCCAGCAGCACCGTCCGCACAAGAGGATGATCGAGAAGCAAATGACTGAAAACGGCGGTCCCTGCCAACACGAAGGCCCACGGTCGGCGAACGCGAAACACGACGGCCATCACGGCCCAGACGAGAACGACCAAACCGGCCGTCAAAATCGGCGAGTTCGTCACAAAATGCTGGTCAAAGTATGCGGGCGCGACCAGGATCACCATCCATTCCGCGATGTCAACGAGGTGGGCACCAAGAACCATGAGCCCCGGCCAGACGTACCGCAGACCACGTTCGCGAGGCTCGCCGCGAGACAGGCGTGCCAGTGATAAACCAACAAGAGTATGCCCAACAGTCGCCATGCGCACATCCCGAAGCCGCGATCGGCGATGAAGGCCTGCGGCATGAGACACAAAGTCGCCTAATCCGGCCCGGCAGTCAACAAACCGCGAGGGCTGGTGGCACCTTCGGTTGTCCTTGGGTTGCTTGCGTTCGGCGGGATGGGACTCGCGGATTCGACAGGCCACTCGGATCTGCGTTGGCTTGTCGACGACCGGCGCGGCATCTTACGAATCGATCACACTTCCGCCCTTCACCGGCGCTTGCCAACAGGGAAACGGTGCGGATAGACTGTCCAGGCTGGCTGCGTATCCACGACGGAAAGCGGCAAGGAGCCCGCTGGCGTCGTGTGACATGCCCGGATGGCAATCGGCGGCGGGCCGTCCAAGGACGACCGTCGATATCGCCTACTCGGCACATCGTCGAGTCGCTTACTGGAGACAGGCATTGGACATCGCGAAACTCGAAGACAAGATCCGAAACAAAAAGGCCCTTGTCGGTGTGATCGGTATGGGCTACGTGGGGCTCCCGTTGATACGCACCTTTGGCAATGCCGGCTTCCCGACGCTCGGCTTTGACGTGGACGTGGAGAAGATCCGGAAGCTCAACGCCGGCAGGAGCTACATCAAGCACATCCCCGCCTCGACGGTCAAGAACCTGCTGAAAGCGGGACGGTTTCGAGGCACCTCGAATCCGCGCGACCTGAAGAAGCCGGACGCGCTGATTATTTGCGTCCCGACCCCGCTGTCGTCGACCCGCGATCCCGACATGAGCTACGTCGAAGCGACGGCCGAGACCATCGCAGCCAACCTCAGACGCGGCCAGTTGGTGATCCTCGAGTCCACGACCTATCCCGGCACGACGCGCGAGTTACTGCGACCCATCCTCGAACGTCGCGGCCTGAAGGTCGAGCGCGATTTCTTCCTGGCGTACAGTCCCGAGAGGGAAGATCCCGGCCGCGAGAACTTCACCACCGAGAGCATCCCCAAGGTCGTCGGCGGTTTCGGGCCGGCCAGCAAGCGGCTCGCCGTCGCCCTGTACGGCAGCGCCATCAGCGAGGTCGTTCCCGTCGCAAGCTGCGAGGCGGCGGAAGCCACGAAGATCATCGAAAACGTCTACCGCGCCGTCAACATCGCCATGGTCAATGAGCTGAAGGTCCTGTTCGACAAGATGGGCATCGATGTGTGGGAGGTCATCAACGCCGCCAAGACCAAGCCGTTCGGGTTCTCGGCCTTCTATCCGGGTCCGGGGCTCGGCGGCCACTGCATTCCGATCGATCCTTTCTATCTGTCATGGAAGGCGCGGCAGTATGGGGAATCCACCCGCTTCATCGAGCTGGCGGGCGAGATCAACACGGCCATGCCCGAGTACGTCGTCAACAAGCTCGCCGCGGCGCTGAACGACAGAAAACGATCCGTTCGCGGCTCGAAGATCCTCGTTTTGGGGATGGCGTACAAGAAGGACGTGGACGACCCGCGGGAGAGTCCGAGCGTCGAGTTGATCACGCTGCTGCGACGGCGCGGCGCGAAGGTCGACTACAACGATCCGCACATTCCCAGGACCCAGAAGTCGCGTGAACACGACCTCCGCATGAAGTCGGTCCCGCTTTCCCCCGCCATGTTGAAGCGTTACGACGCGGTCCTGATCTCCACCGACCATTCGGAGTACGACTACAAGATGATCGTCAAGCACAGCCGCCTCGTCATCGACACCCGCAACGCCACGGCCGAGGTCCGATCGGGAAAAAACAAGATCGTCAAGGCATGACAGGACGCATGCATGTGCCTCCCATCAGATGATCAGCGGCGTCCCCCTGATGCCCGGCATTGCCGTTTTGCCGACCGTTGACCTCGCTGAGTTCGGGTACGACACGTGCCTGGACTGGTCCGGGGGGGATCGCACGCCGCTGAGCCTACGGGGCGCGCTATCCAGGCGCTGGAGTGGTTGGTGACACCGGAGCGATTCGTAAGGTCCTTGCGGGCCGATGCCGAAATAGGTACGTTGTCCGCGCTGGCACCCGCGTGTCACACGTCGGCGTCGGCGTGTCGCCCATGGGGCGCTTCACCGCACAAAAACACCGGAGGTCAGCCTCGATGAGAGTTAGCGTCGTCGGAACCGGATATGTCGGGCTCGTCGCCGGCACGTGCTTTTCGGACGTTGGAAACCAGGTGATTTGCGTTGACAACGTCCGCAGTAAGATCGACGCCCTCCACGAAGGCCGCATCCCCATCTACGAACCGGGCCTCAGCGAGATGGTCAAGCGAAACGCCGCCGCCGGCCGGCTGGAATTCACCACCGACCTGTCGTACGCTGTGGCGAATTCGCTGGTCATCTTCCTCGCCGTCGGCACGCCACAGGGAGACGACGGGGACGCCGACTTGTCCGCGGTACTGTCGGTTGCCGCCCAGATCGGCAAATCCATGGACGGCTATCGCATCATCGTGACCAAGAGCACCGTCCCGGTCGGCACACATCGGCGCGTCAACGAGATCATCAAGGCCCAAACGGACCATCCTTTCGACTACGTCAGCAACCCGGAGTTCATGAAGGAAGGCGCGGCGATAGACGACTTCATGAAGCCCGACCGCACCGTCCTCGGAACGACCAATCCCGCCGTGGTCGAGATCCTGAAGCAACTCTATTCGCCGTTCATGCGGGAGCAGGATCGGATCCTCGTGATGGACCCGGCCAGCGCGGAGATGGTGAAGTACGCCTCGAACGTGATGCTGGCCACGAAGATCTCGCTGATGAACGAGGTGGCCAACCTGTGTGAACACTTCGGCGCGAATGTGGAGACCGTCAGGCAAGGCGTCGGTTCCGACCAGCGCATCGGCAACGCGTTTCTTTTTCCCGGCGTGGGATACGGGGGCTCCTGCTTTCCGAAGGATGTCAACGCGTTCATCCACATGGGACTGGCGACGGGCCAACCCGCGGTGGTCGCCCAGGCCGTGCACGACAGGAATCAAGAACAACGCCGCCGCTTCGCCCGCCGCGTGATTGACTACTTCGGCGACCGGGCGGGCGAGGTCACGCTCGGCGTGTGGGGCCTGGCCTTCAAGGGTCAGACGGATGATGTCCGCGAGTCGCCAGCCATCGACGCGATCCGGCTATTCATCGAGGCCGGCATGACGATTCGCGCCCACGACCCCGAGGCGATCGCGAACGCCAAGGCCGAGATCAACGGCGACCGCGCCTCCTACTTCGCGGACGGCTACGAGGCATTGGACGGCGCCGACGCGATGGTGATCTTCACGGACTGGCAGGAATTCCACACGCCGGATTTCGATCTTATTATGCAGAAGCTCAAGCGGCCGCTGATCTTCGACGGACGAAACCTGTACGACCCGATCCCACTGGGCAACAAGGGATTCGAATATCACAGCATCGGCCGACCCACGGTGAAACCGGCATGAGCGGGCGACCGGGACTCCCGACCGCAGGCGCGGCCTGCTGAAACCAGAACGTCGAAGCCCCCGCACCGATGTCCCGATGCAAACGGGTTTGCGGCATCTCGCCGATTGGCATTATATCGTAGGCGAACGCCACTAGCTCCCATACGCGGGACAGCAGTCGGCGGGGAGCACACCGAATCCCGGCTTGCACTTGGCCGGGCATTCATTGGAGAATGAAGCATGAACGTACTCGTCACCGGTGGGGCGGGCTATGTCGGAAGCCACGCGGTCCGAGCACTCCTCGGAGCAGGGCACCGAGTCACGGTTTACGACAACCTCTCGGCGGGACACGCCCAGGCCGTCTCGCCGGAGGCGCGATTGGTCGTCGGCGAACTCAGTGATACGGTACAACTTAACGGCGTCTTCGAGCAAGGCGGCTTTGACGCGGTCATGCACTTCGCCGCTTTCATCGAGGTCGGAGATTCCGTCAAGTCCCCACTGGCCTTCTACGACAACAACACCGGGAACTCCGTTCGGCTGCTTCTGGCGATGAAGCGACACGGCGTCAAGCGATTTGTCTTCAGCTCCACGTGCGCGGTCTACGGCATTCCCGATCACATGCCGTTGGTCGAAGACATGCCGAGGCTGCCCGCCAGCCCCTATGCGCGGGCGAAGCTCGCGGTGGAATGGGCGTTGGCGGATTCAGCACCGGCGTGGGATCTCGGGTTCGTCGCCCTGCGATACTTCAATGCCGCCGGCGCGGCGGCGGATGCGACCATTGGCGAAGACCATTCCCCCGAAACGCACCTGATTCCCAACGTGCTTCGCATCGCGTTGGGCCAGGGTGAATCTGTCAAGATGTTTGGAACAGACTACCCCACGCCCGACGGCACGTGCGTGCGCGACTACGTCCACGTCGAAGATCTGGCCGACGCTCATGTGAAGGCGATCGAGGTTCTCAAGCCGGGTGACCAGCGGTACTACAACGCGGGAACCGGCCACGGTGCGAGTGTCCGCGAGGTCGTGGATATCTCCCGTGAAGTGACGGGCCATCCGATCCCGGTGATCGAAGA
>JAUVGW010000264.1 GCA_030593565.1 Phycisphaerae bacterium
GGCGCGTACACCATGTCGCTGGGCTCGAACGTGGTCCGCAATCCTGGCGCTACGTGGTTTCTACCAACGGAAAATGAGTGGTACAAATCTGCGTATCACAAGAACGACGGGGACACAGGCAACTACTTCGACTATCCGACGAGCAACGATACAGGGCCGGGCTACGTCAACGACAGCGGCAATCTGAGCGGGACAGGCACTGCCTTCACGGAAGGCGGAACCGACCCCGGCAACTACGCGACGTATGACGGTGATGCCGGCTCGGTCATCGGCATCGGCCCCCCGTACTACCGAACGGAGGTCGGGGAATGGGAGAACTCGGACAGCCCGTACGGCACGTTCGACCAAGGCGGCAATGTGTGGGAGTGGAACGAAACGTTGATAGGATCCGATCGCGGGTTCCGTGGCGGGGCGTACAACGTCAACGGCGGCGTCATCTACCTCGCGTCCTCCACCCGGTACGACCGCTACCCGGGCTACCATTACAGGGGTCTCGGGTTCCGTGTCGCCTCCGAAGTCCCTGAACCGTGCACTCTAGGGTTGCTTTCACTGGGCGGGTTGATGTTATTCAAGAGAAGGCGCTGATAGGCACCCTTTTTGCTTTGACTCTGTTACCCTTTTCGTAACCGTTGACGGAAGCCTTGCGGGTCTGTTGCATAGCACCCTGGTCTCGGAGCACTATGGCCCCGGAGGGGCCGAGGCGAGTAGCCACGGGTGGAGCGCAGCGAAACCCGTGGTCCTGGTTCGCCCGCAACCCATTCCGCCCCGGAGGGGCGGACGAAACCACTCGTCGCACAAATCCGATACCAACACCGCATATCTTCCTCCGCCCCTCCGGGGCTGATATGGGGATATCCCCCTGATTCCACGGGTTCCGCTGCGCTCCACCCGCGGCTACATTCGTTGACCCCTTCGGGGTCGATCCCTGAAAAACCCGTGAAGGGCACCGCTTTTCCTCTTCGCCGCGGTGCAGCGCGATTTGGGTAGCAAAAAGCCGAGATACGAAAACCGAATCCGCAAACCGTAGACGGGGGTTGGGGGGCTGTCGTGCTATCCTTCTGAGAGTGCGGCGACGATGTTGGAGCGGCTGGCGTAGCGGGCGGGTACGAGGGCGGCTAGGACGCATAGGCCCGTGGCGAGGGCGGCGCCGGCTGCGAGCATGTCCCAGGGGATCTTGAATTCTGGGTGGAATCCTGACAGAAGCTCGGTCATTAGGTTGCTCGTGCGGCCTAGGCCTAGGCCTAGTGCCAACCCCATGACACTGCCGAGGAGCCCGAGGACGAGTGCTTCGCCGATGACGATGCGCGAGACCTGATTCTTCGTGACGCCGACGGCGCGGAGGACGGCGGTCTGGCGAGCTCGGCTGGCGACGCTGGCGGCCATGAGATTGGCTACACCCAGGGCGGCGATGATGAGGCCGACGGCGGGGATGGCCGACAGCAGCAGCGTGATGCTGCTGATGCTGCGGTCGATTTGCTGTTTCAACTCGCGTGCGGTGACGAAGGCCTTGGAGGGATAGTCGAGTCGCCGGAGCATGTCGTTGATGATTCGTTCTTCGGGCCCGTCGCCCGGGACGGGGCCGGAACCGGCGGCGAACGTGGGCCTGCCCCCCTCGGTGGTGCTGGTGATGGGGACGATGGCCTGGCTGGAGTCGGCCTCGACGCGCGATGATTTGATGCCAGGGGCGAAGTTAAAAAGCATCATCTTTCCGGTGTTTCGCCCGAAGTGTCGTTCGGCGTCGCCGAGGGAGCCGAAGACTGCGCCAACGGCGTAGGTCTGGAAGTAGGCGGAGGCGTTGAAGTAGCTGACGGCGATATCGACGCCGGGCGACGCGATGATGCCGGCGATGGTGAATGTTACCTTGGCGTAGTCGCCGTCGGCTGTTCGAGCCCAGATGGGGACGGTGTCGCCGATGTGTCTTTGTGGGTCGTGTGCCTGGGCGAATTCGCGCGTGACGAGGATGTGCCCGCCTTGGCGAAGCTTCTCGGCAGCATCGCGTACGTTTCCTTCGACGAAGGCGAGCTTGATGATAGCGAAACCGGTTTCGGGATCGATCGCGAGGAAACGGTTGAAGGATTCGAGTTCCTGGATCCGCCGGAGGAACGGGTGTTTCTTGGGCTTGCTGAGCAGGAAGGCGAAATCGTCGAGAGCGGTGAAGTCGGTGATACCCTCGGTGTCGGCCAGTGCGAGAATCTCGTCGATGGGTCGGGGCTCGTAGCTGTAGAGCATGGCGTCGGGGAACTCCTTGGGGAACTGCCAGCCCTGTTTGACTGATTCGCCCCAGACGACGAGGCCGACGATGAGCGACAGGGCGACCATGAGGCCGCAGCAGATGGACGCGGCGCGGTAGGGCGCTTTTGCGATCTCGTCGCCGAGGAGTTGGGGCTGGAGCCGTAGGATGACGGCGGCGACGCGAATGACGAGCCTTCCGAACGCGACGACAACGGCCGGCGCGATCATCGCCGCGCCGGTGTAGAGCAACACGAGGCTGACGACGGCCTGTGTGTTGAACGCGGCAGCGGCGGTAGTGCGGGAGATGTCCCACCTGACGATTTCGTGGACGACGATGAGGGCGGCGCCCACGCAGGCCAGCGCCCAGACCCAGCGGGCGAGGCGTCCGCCGGTGTGCGCCCGGGCGGCCTCGACGGGTGACACGAAGAAGGCACTGAGCGACGGGACGACGGCGCCGAGCAGCGTCGTGCCGATGCCGCCAACGACGGCGAGCAGGATGCCCGCATGGTTGACGGCGACATCGCCGAGGTATTCGGGGTTGAGCTGCACGGTGAGCCAGTGGAGACCAAGGCCGAGCGGCACGCCGGCCAATGTGCCAAGGATGCCGAAGGGCAGCGTCTGGAGGAGGACGAGGATGCCGAGTTGGAGCCTCGTGAGGCCCACGCAACGGAGAAGGCCGAGCTGGGTGATCTGTTCGGTGACGCCCATGCTCATGGTCGCGAGGATGATGAAGAACGCGGTGAGCAGGACGACGCACGAGAGCAGCAGCATGATGAACTGGAGGAGGCCCTTTGCGGCGCCGAGCTTCTTGTGCTGGGCCTCGGTGGTCTTGACGACGACGCCTTCGGCGTCTCGGCCTTGCGCCGGCCGGCGGGACGCCGATGCTCCCCGCAGCGTGTTGTCGTGTTCGTCGATGATCGTGCGGATCAGGTCGGCGGTGTGTCGGATGTTCTCGGCGGTCGGGTCTTCGAGGATGATATCGATGGCTTTGATGCGGCCGGGGAGCTTGCAGATTCGCTGCACGTGGTCCAGTCGTGTCCAGGCCATCGGGGCTTGGTTGACGCTGGCGCGTCGCCTGTCGGCGATGCCGACGATCTTGAAGGCGTGCAGGGGCTGAGGCGGTTCGTGATGCCGGATGTGGATGGTGTCGCCGAGGCCTACGTCGAATTCCTTGGCGAGCAGACGCTCGATCACGATGGCGTCGGTGTCGCCGGGCTGGATGAAGCGTCCTTGCGCGAGCTTGTGTGTGCGGAAAGTCTGTTCGCGCTCGGGGATGATGCCCGTGATCTCGATGCGGATGAATCGCTGAGATTGTGGTTGGTCGTGGGCAGACGGTCCGTGAGACGGCTCGTTCCGAGCCGGACCGGGTCGGGGACGACCCGGCTCGCTGATGACCGGGTCGCGGGGGCCGGGGGCGGCTTCGACGTATTCGCGCGTGCGTTTGGTGATGTGCTCAATGCCCGGCACATCGGCCACTTGTTCGACGAGGTCTTCGCCGAAGGTGCCCCAGACGCCGTTTTTGTGTTCGACGATGACGTGGCTTCGGCCGACCCATTCGAGGACGGCATTCGTGATGCCCAGGCGCACGGATTCGTAGCAGCACGTGACCCAGACGACCACACCTACGCCGAGCGCGATGGCGGAGACGGCAAGGAGGGACCTGGCGGGTCTAGTTCGCCAGTTCCGCGTAGCGAGTTGTGACCAGTGCTTCATCCGGTGGTCCCTGTGATTCGATAATTCCCGTAAACCGGCCTTCCTTGAGGATGTGTACGCGGTCGGCGCGGGCAGCGGCCGCAGCTTCGTGCGTGACCATCAAGACAGTGGTCTTCGTTTCGTGCGCGAGCCGTTGGAGGAGTTGCCATATTTCCATTGACGAGGTCGGGTCGAGGTTGCCGGTGGGTTCATCGGCGAGGATCAGGACGGGTTCGTTCATGAGCGAGCGTGCGATGGCGACGCGTTGTTGTTCGCCGCCCGATAGATTGGCCGGGCGGTGCTTGGTTCGGTGTTCAAGGTGAACCATGGCGATGAGTTCGTCCGCGCGGTGCCGTGCGTCGGCGGCGGATCGGCCCTCGATGAGGTGCGGCAGCATGACGTTTTCGAGGGCGGTGAGGTTGGGCATGAGGTTGAACGCTTGGAAGACGATGCCGAGTCGGCGGCGGCGGAACAGGGTCCTTTCTCGGTCGGACATGGTGGTGATGTTGTGGGTTTCGATGATGGTGACATCGTCTGTGTCGCCCGCATAGCGGTTGACGAGGACGGAGCCGTCGTCGGGGAGGTCGAGGCCGCCGGTCAGGTGGAGCAGGGTGGTCTTTCCGGAGCCGCTTGCGCCCATGATGGCGACGAACTGACCGCGCTCGACCTCGAGCGAGACGCCGCGGAGGGCGCGGATTCGCTCGTCACCCAGATGGTAAGTTTTGTGGACGTTCTCGATGGCGACGACGTTGGTCATAGGGGCCTCATGGAAGGATGAAAAAGCCGAAAGCCGAAATACTGAAAGTCGAAAATCGAAAATCGAAAGTCGAAAGTCGAAATGCAGAAAGTCGAAAGCCAATGGGATGTTGCGTTCGTCTTCGGCCACGCGGTCGGCCTTCCGGATTTCGGATTTCGGCTTTCCGGATTTCTGCTGGCGTTCATTGTGTCTTCATCCTTCATCGTTATCCTCGCGCTCGTTCGGACTCCCTCCTCGGTCGTCCTCACTGGGTCGCGGCTAAACGTCAAAACGCAGCATCATTTCGCTTTTCGACTTTCTGCTTTCGACTTTCATCCTCCATCCTTTATCCTTGCACCATGCGTATTATTGTGACGTCTGACTTGCATTACAATGTTCCGCGGAGCCGGGGGCCTACACGGGCCATCGCCAAGGAGATCTGCAAGCTCGGGGGCGACGCGCTGGTGTTGGCCGGAGATTCGGCTGCTGCGGACCTCAGTGTGTTGGAAGACGTGTTTGAGCTGTTTGCCGGGTTCAAGGGGGCGCGGCTGGCGGTGGCGGGGAACCATGAGCTGTGGACGGTCGGCAGAGCCGATTCGCTTCCTGGGGGAGACGATTCGCTTCATCGTTATGAGAACGCGATCGCGGAGACCTGTACGCGCTGTGGCATGCACTACTTGGACGGGGAACCGTTCCGGGCGGGGGATGTAGCCATCGTCGGAAACATGGGCTGGTACGATTATTCGTATCGCCCGGACCGGTTGAAGGTGCCGCTTCGGTTCTACGAGCACAAAATCGCACCTGGTGCAGCGGCGCAGTTGGCCAAATACCATCATTTACTGGACGAGGCCGACGATCTGCCAGCCGGCGCGATGAAGATCACGACGCGTTGGATGGATGGGGAGTACGTGCGGCTGCCGGTTGGGGATGTCGCGCTGACGGGGACGATGGTGCGGAAACTCCGCGAACACGTCGAGGCGGTTTGTGGCACAGCCTCGGAAGTGGTGGTGTGCATGCATCATCTGCCGTTCGCGGAGATGGTGATTCAGAGTCGGATCGCGAACTGGGCGTTTGGCATGGCGTTCATGGGGAGCCAGGCGTTTGGCGAGGTGCTGGCGGCATTCCCGAAAGTCCGCCACGTTTATTGCGGCCACTCGCACCGGTCGCGACGCAGGCGCATCGGTGGGCTTGTCTGCACGAGCATCGGCTCGACATACGGGAAGAAGCGATTCGAAGTGCTCGAAGTGTAGGAAGCATTCAAAGCCGAAATCCGGAAAACCGAAGATCGGAACGTCGGAACGTTATTAAGCTGATCGCTACTGTTCTGTCGCAGTTCAACTGATGGGTGCCACTGGCGGCGCGCCCGCCAGTGTTCACGGGAAGACAAGCTGCCCGTGGCACCCAACCGGGTACATCAATTGACGAGCGACAGGGCCTAGTAGCCGAGGGCCTCCGCCATGTTTGTTGTTGTGGCACCGGACAGTTTCAAGGGCGTGTTGGATGCGGGTACCGCTGCGCAGGCCATGCGCGAGGGAGTGATTCAGGCGAGGGGGGAGGCGGAGGTCGTCATCGTGCCCATGGCGGACGGCGGAGAGGGGACGCTGGATGTGTTGGTCGATGCGGAAAACGGGCAGCGTCGTCGGATGACCGCGACGGGGTCGCTCGGTGATGCCGTGGAGGTGACGGTCGGCTTGATTAGACAGGCGTCTACGGCCGTGGTCGAGCTGGCGACGGTCGCGGGGTATTCGCAGGTGCCTGCGGCGCGGCGGGATGCGTCGACGGTGTTGCGAACATCGACGTACGGGCTTGGGGAGGTGATTCGGGCCGTCGTCGAGATGGGGATCGAGGAGATCGTGCTGACGGTCGGCGGCAGCGCGACGGTCGACGGTGGGGCGGGCATGATGCAGGCGATGGGGATGACCTTGCTGGATCGTAGCGGGCGCGTGATGTCGCGTCATGCGGGCGGGGGGGATCTGGCGGAGATCGGCCGGATCGTGTGGGAGTTGCCGCCGGAGAACATGGAGCACGTTCGCATCACGATCGCGAGCGATGTGCTGAATCCTGCGTGCGGGCCGAGCGGCGCGGCGGCCGTGTTCGGACCGCAGAAGGGCGCGGACGCGGCGGGCGTGGCGGTATTGGATCGGGGGCTGTCGCATTGGGCGAACCTGTTGGAGGGGGCGAGCGGGCGCGTCGTGCGAGATGAGCCGGGCACCGGTGCGGCGGGCGGCGTGGCATTGCCGCTGCTGGCGATGTGCGGGGCATCGATCGTGCCGGGGGTGGACATCGTGTGTGAGGCGAACGGGCTGGCGGATCAGATCGGCCGCGCCGACCTGGTCCTGACGGGCGAGGGGCGACTGGATCGGCAGTCGTTGATGGGGAAGGTGGTGGGCTCGGTAGGCCGCCTGTCGCGCGGGGCGGGCGTGCCGTGCGTCGCGATCGTGGGCGCGGCGGGCGAGGGGGCGGAAGACTGCCTGTCGGTCATCGACCGGTACGAGACGTTGGGCGGGGCGATCAGTGACACGGAGGCACGACTGGTGGCGGCAGCCGGGCGGGTCGCGGCGAAGATGTTGTGAATCCGCCGAACCATAGGGTCTGGGGTACAGGGTCAAGGGTTTAGCGTTCGGGGGGCCATGATGTAGACTGCGCACCCTGAACCCCAGACCCTTCTTAGTGCAGCGCCTTGGAGATCGTGAAGATCGGCAGGAGCAGCGCCAGGACCAGCCCGCCCACGACGACGCCCAGGAACATCACGATCGCGGGTTCCAGCATGCTTGTTAACGTCTT
>JAUVGW010000327.1 GCA_030593565.1 Phycisphaerae bacterium
CCTATACTGCGCCTCGACGAGCAACGGCGGTCGCCCCTGCAAACCGGTGATCTCGAGCCCGACTCGATCACCCACACCGAGCCTCGGATTTTGGTCCGAGCGAATGTCGATCAGAATGCCGCCGACCGATATGTTACTCACCCGGCCGGAGCAGAGCGGCCAGGATGGATCCTCCACCAACGGCACATTACCCTGCCAGACCTTCACCGCGATGAAACGGTCCGGAGACACAGTGACACGCTGGTAGACACGCCGCTGAAGCTCGCACATGCGCTCAGGCAGTCGCACGACCAGCGAATCAACCACCTCGCCATCGGCCGTTGCAGCGCGTCGCCGCGTTACGACGGGACTTACGAAAATGCACTTCTTGTGGCCGCGACGGAACGAGATGCCCAATTCATCCCCGGCGGCAATTTCCGCCGGCACATCCGCGCCAGCCGAAAACGGGTAGCCAACCTCCAGCAGGCCCTGCTTCATGTCGAGTTGGACCAGCCACGAGCGGAGATTGCACCAACGACCCTCCGTCAGAACGGAAATGGTCAGCGGCGTCCGCCGCCCGACCGCCCACTGCAACACCGATCGTCGGCTGTCTTCATCTAACGTCGAGCCGTGATTCATGTGCAAACTTCCGATCCGGCGGGAGCGTGTTGAGAATGGTCGAGCGCGTCCCGCAACGCCACGAGGTCGCCTTCGGCGTCCGGTGTCCGTTCAAAATGCAGCCCGAGAATCGTGCTGCCTTCGCTGGCGGGCGTCTTGTTGCACACCGTCGAGCCAACATCCAGCGAGCACTCGTCACCAGGGAGATCGAGCCGCAGGCGTACCAACGCACCGGGCGGAATGAGGGCCGCCTCCCCTTCATCGATTCGGCAGGCCAGGCCCTCGGGACTGATGTTCAACATCGCCGCGACATGGCGATGCGTCACGCCCTCGTGTTGCCATTCGATCTTGACTCGCGTGGACGGAGCCAGCTTTGCCCGAATGAACCGACGACGCTCGGTGATGCCGATGGTCTTCGGCCGGGCGATAGCAAGCGATCGACTGGCCCCCCACTTCGGCACACCGGTGATCGTAGACGAGAATCGATATCGTCGATCACTGTACATCCGAACGTCACATGGCTCTCGCACAAGACGATCGGCCTGGACGGGCAGTTGCCCCGTCATCTCCAGCAGCAGCGCCGCTTCGTCGCCCGAAATCAGGAAGCCATTGATCGTCGCCTTACCGAGAAGCGGCGACTCCAGGACGACTTGCGATTGAATGCGCACCGCGTTCTCGATGGCGCGTTGAGACGCCTCGACGCTCAGGTTGGCCGTGGAGTTCATCGTCCCATTCCCCTCCGCGCCCGGTTGAAAGGTCGTTTCCTGTCCCCGCGAGCGATATGCCGCCCGTTTGTAGAGAGCAGGGGAGCCCCCGGCATCAATCAAGCCCGCTACGCACGTCGCGAGCAGACCGCACCGCCTCGGAGACGGGCAAGGAATCGACCGGGCCGGCGACTTCCTTGTCCAAGTCGTAAGACGGCATTTTCAACTCGGTCCGATCCGCCACCGACTTGATATTCCCGTGTCTTACTACTGGGCGGAATCACATTATCGGCGCGTGACACCGGATATGACATCAGTAGAGCCGGCTAATGGATAAAACAGATCCGATGCTGTCTGGGCAGTTTCAAGAAAACCGTAGCGTCCGACCCCCGTGTCGGACGGCGAATACCAACCACCCTTCACGGCCGACAGGGGCGTCGGCCGCTACACCGTTTTTCAGATTGCTCCAATGAACTTCGCCCAAGCCCATGGATCGCAATCCATGGGCTTTCGGCGGATGCGGAATGCGCGGTCGGCCATTCAAGCGTCAAGCGATTGGCATTCGACATCCGACACGAAGATCGGAGGCCACAGTTTGTTTGAATGTGCTTCAGTCAGGACGCCACCACCACGCCGCCAAGGTCCACGACGCGCCGGACCTCGCCGGCAGGAAGCCGCACATCGAGGCGAATCATATGATCGTCGAACGTCTGGTCGAGAACCTCACCGTGCTTCCGGACGTACGCGAGCAGTTTGCCGTTGGCGGCCGCGGCGTCGATCATCAACCGGACATACTGATCACGCATATGGGACAGCACGCGCTCCCGTAGTTGAACGATGCCGTCTCCCCTGACGGCGGAGACATCCACTGCATCGGACTCGCGCACCCGCAACACATGCACGGCCGAGTCCTCGCCCACGGCATCGATCTTGTTCAGGACGGTGATCACGGGAATATCCGCGCAACCCAACTCGTCGAGCACGCCGGCGACGGCTTCGACCTGCCCGACCGCGTCGTAGCTGGCGGCATCAACCACATGCAACAGCAGGTCCGAGTTGATGACTTCTTCCAACGTCGCGCGAAACGAGGCTACGAGATTGTGCGGCAGGTTTCGCACGAATCCGACCGTGTCCGACAGTAGGGCCGTCTGTCCCCCACCCAGTTCCCAACGTTTCGTTTTCGTGTCCAGCGTCGCGAATAGCTTGTCGGCCACCAGAACGTCCGCGCCCGTCAGCGCGTTCATCAGCGTGCTCTTGCCCGCGTTGGTATACCCAACGAGGCCGATCGTGAAGAAATCCCGACGCGACCGAACCTCGCGTAGCTTGCGATCGTCGATATCGGCGATCTGACGCTTCAACAGCGAAACGCGCTTCTGAACGAGACGCCTGTCGATTTCGATCTGACGTTCACCCGGTCCGCGCGTGCCGATCCCCCCGACCGCCCCCGCCGACGTTCCACCCCCCGCGCCAGCGATGCGCTCCAGGTGCGTCCACATGCCCCGCAGACGCGGCGCCGTGTACTCGAGCTGCGCCAATTCGACCTGCAAGCGCGCCGCCCGCGTCTGTGCACGACGGGCGAATATGTCCAGAATCAACTCCGTTCGGTCGATGACGCGGCGCTTCAGAAGCCGCTCCAACTCGCGGATTTGTGATGGCGACAGGTCATTATCAAACACGACGATGTCGGCGAGCTTCTCCTCCACATAGTCCGCAAGCTCCTCCGCCTTTCCACGCCCGATGTACGTCGCCGCGCACGCCCTCGTGCGCCGCTGAATGAGACGTCCGACCACCTCACCTCCCGCACCCTCGGTCAACGCCGCCAGCTCCGCGAGCGGATCATACCGCGTGCCCGACGACTGCACCCCGGGGAGGATCAAACCGACCAATACCGCCCTTTCCGTCCCGACGTCGCTCTCGCTTTGCCTCGCTGTTGTCAATGTTCTCCCGATACTGAATGTAGCTGCCGCACCGTCGACCTTTGTGTTGCTGGTCAACGAGCTTCCAACCCCTGTGGCACCGGCGCCAAAGCCGGTGGTTCTTGCGGCCGGGAACGGCGTCTCCGAACCGCTGTATTCCCTTTTGCCACTGTTCCCTATCCGCCGATCAACAACTCGACGAATCCCTCCATATCACGCCCATCGATCAAACCGTCAAGGTTCACGTCGTTCT
This sequence comes from Phycisphaerae bacterium, assembly GCA_030593565.1. Classification (GTDB taxonomy): domain Bacteria; phylum Planctomycetota; class Phycisphaerae; order UBA1845; family UTPLA1; genus JAFGQA01. Next base: position 3,471 of record JAUVGW010000327.1, read on the forward strand.
GGCACGTGTACCGATCCTTCAGAAGCCACTGCACGAACGTCGGAATATCACCGGCGTCCACGACGCCGCTACAGTCCATGTCCCCGGCGGTCAATCCGTCACACAACGGATATTCGCAATCATCAGGCATCCAGTCACCGTCACAGTCAAGACTCAGCCCGATCACGAGTTCATCAATATCTGATATCCCGTTCGCATTGCAGTCGGCAGCATCCCCCGGGAAATGCAGCAGGTACACCGGCTCCGAAACGTTGAATCCAAAATCCCACGACGGCACATTCGCGTACACATGGTATGCCCGAAACGGGTAAACAACTGTATCCTCGGCGCCAACACCGGTTGGATTGGCATAGTGAGGCATACCGGTCGAGTCAGTGTATAGCCAATTCCAGTTGATCCACGGCGAGGCCGCCGCCATGTCTTCCAGCGCCGTCCGCTCCTCCAGGATCACCTCACGATAGCCCCAGCTATGACCGGAGGGCTCCAACACCCTCGCGAAGATGCTGATGTCCTCCATCGAGACCGCCTCCTCGTTCGGAATTCCGATCAGGTTGAAGCCGGACTCGACGTTCGACAGCATGACGTCGGCGCCGTCTTCGAAAACATGCGGCAACGCCTTGTACGACACCAGCCCGGCCACCCACTCCGACGTCTCCTCGGTGTTCTTGAAGACATAGCCGCTGCCGCTGCCGCATCCCTCGAATCCTTCGTTCCAGGTGATCTCGGTCAGCATGCCCCACGCCGGCGGAGCGTGCAACGCATCGTCCTGCCACGTCCGAAGATTATCGTGGAAGACCTCCGGCAGGCCCAGCGCCGCCGACGGTTTCTGATTCACCGGCGCTAGCGGCAGCGAGAACATATGATCGCCGAGCCCGGTGGACTCGAACAGCGTCCCAGACAGCGGATTACTCAGGTCATGTGCGTCCGCCACGTTCAACATCAGCCACAAAGCAGCCGCCATGTTCTCCTCGTTGTTCGGCAGTATCTCGTCCTCCGGGAGTGCGAACCCTCCAAGCGACCAGGAAGCCGGCCGTAATTCCGGTGTGAAGCCCAGCACACCCTCGGCGCCGTACGCGTGATCGTCGAATGCGCCGCTGGTCACATAGATCGCATAGCTACCCTGGCCGGGAATGTACGACTGCCCGTGGACGTGTTCCACCAAGTCCGCGTACTTCCTGCCGATGGCGCGGGCCGAGCTGTAGCTCTCCGGCGTGACCATCTCGGTCCAGCCCCACGCATACAGCAACAACTGACTGTACGTGTGATAGCTCAGTGCGATCACAGGTTTCTCGCTCGCCAACAGGCTCTGTATCGCCTGCGTCTCCGGCTCGGAAGCCGGCTCGGGGCCGCGGTATGTACTGCTGCAAGGATCGCCGCTCGAACCGCTCCCGCCCCAGCCATAGGCATAGTTGCGATTGATGTCTACGCCTACGCAAGTGGAGCCACCAAGCGACGCCCGATTCTTACGCCACATCCGATAGTCGCTCCACGAGTACTCGAACCCATCCGGATTCACCACAGGCACGAGCCAGATAACACTGTTATCCACGAGGTGCGTCACGAGCGGGTCCTGCCCATAGCGGCTCGTCAGGTACTCCGCCATGTACAACATCATCTCGTGTGTCGCCCACTCCCGAGCGTGCGTGACGCCTGTAAACAGGATTCGTTCCTCGTCGGGTTCCGGCGGCAGCATGACGCCGTCCGTAATCTTCAGCGCCCAGATGTCGCGACCCTCGTTCGTGTCCCCGATGTCAACCATCTGCACGAAATCCGGAAAGGCCGCAGCCAGGTCTTGCATGAACGCCACGCCTTCCTGCGGCGAGTGGTATCGGTCATACGAAAGCGTCGTCTCGCCATCACGCGGTGTCCCGCCCCCCCCAGGAGGCAAATCCAGCAGGCGCGTGACCGACGGAATGTCCACATGCCCCAGCGTATTGACCGGCAAGAATCGACGAAGGTGATCCGACAATCGTCCCAGCCGTTCGTGAGGCGCGACCAGGCCGTCGGCCTCCGGCTCGCTGAGAAACAGCACCGCATAAAGCCCGTCAATCCCGCGCTCCACCGCGCATGGATCGACCCGATCCTGCAATTCCGGTGGCACCTGTTCGAGCGCGATCCGCACGATCTCACGGTCTTCCGGCACCGGACTCGCATCTTGCGAAACCACCGGCGCGACCGCGACGAGGAATGCCAAGACGCCCGCCCCGATCTGCAATGCCATCGGCCACCTACACATCCTCAACCTCCCGCTCCCCCATACATCCGGCTATCTTGCGAAGTCAAGTCGTCGCTCGCCACCAGCGAAATCAACCTCTCCTCCGTCCAATCCACGCCGGTTCCAACATGCAATCGGCGCTCGCAGCCTCCTTTTATTATAGCTCCCGGTAAGTTGCCTCCCAAACAAACTCCCCCGCCGCCCATTTTCTCGGGTACTGGTGC
>JAUVGW010000353.1 GCA_030593565.1 Phycisphaerae bacterium
AGACCTTCAATAGCATCGATCACGCGCACACGGGAAGCCTTGAGTTGTTCCTTTCTCACTGGCCTTGAAGGCCACCGCGTCGCGTGGCCAAACGCCTCGATCAGAACAATGCGAGGCAACAGAAATGTCGCTTTCTCAATGGTAAGAACGCGGCGCAGCAGTGTCGCCCTGTCATGATACTCGTCGCGTCTGTTAACGAGTCCCCACACTGCCGTTGTATCAGCAACCACTCGCATGTTGGTGTGGACCTCTATAGGACTGGCGGAAGTCGAGCAGCGTTGGTCGGCCCAAGATCGAGGGGCTCGATGGGTAGCTTCGGTAACTCCGGATGCCTGCGCTCATACTCATCACAGAGCAGGTGTGACCATTGACGGAACGTCTTCTCAACCCATATGTATATCACTCTGAGCTGTTGAAGTCGGGCAAGAAGCTCTCCGGCATCATCGGTCCACACACGTGTTAGGTCACGACAACGTTCAAAATCTCGAACGACGCGGTCGAGTATCTCGACTCGATCCAGCAGCTTCTCCGCAACCAAGCCTAACTGATACATCCTATCCAAGACCAAATCGTCCGAAGCTTCGGCCAAGTCGGATAAGTCGGTGTCATCTCGATTCTTGTTATAGAAGTTCTCGTATGCTTCGATTTCTGCTCGAAGCTCGGAAAGATGCCCACGAACGTCGGAGATAACTACTTGAAGGATCTGCTGGTTCGTGTCTGCCTGGCAAAGCTGTCGCGAATCGTCTTGGCCCCAGCCGTTGCCTGCCCGTGATGAAGGCCCAGCGACTGTCCACGGCACGGAATGTAAGGCGTTGAAAAGCATAATAACCCCTATTATTCTATCGCCTTCCGAGTGATTCCGCAATCTGAATCGCATTCAACGCCGCGCCCTTGCGGAGTTGATCGCCGCAGGCGAACAGTTCGATGCCGCGGCCGTCGAGCTGGCTGAGGTCGCGGCGAATGCGGCCGACGAAGCAGTCGTCCTTGCCGGTCACATCGATCGGCATCGGAAAGCGGTTGGCCTCGCGGTCGTCAATCAACGACACGCCGGGGGCGCTGGCGAGGATTTCCCGGATTTCGTTCTCGTCAACCGATTCGCGGAATGTGAGGTTGATCGACTCGCTGTGCGCCCGTGGGACCGGCACGCGGATGCACGTGGCCGTGATGGCGAGGTCGGGCTCCGCGAAGATCTTCCGCGTTTCGTGGATCATCTTCGTTTCTTCGGTGTTGTAGCCCGTCGCGTCAATCTCGCTGTTGTGACTGAACAGATTGAACGCGGCCTGATAGGGCAGGATCTTCGGCTCGATCGGCTTGCCGTCCAGGAGGTCTCGCGTTTGGCTTTCGAGTTCCAGCATTGCCCGGCGACCCGCGCCGCTGGCCGCCTGATAGGTGCTGACGATGATGCGCTCGACAGGATGCCGCCGGTGCAACGGCCAGACGGCCATGTTCATGATGATGGTGGAGCAGTTCGGATTGGCGATGACCGACGCGTCGCCGATCACGGAAGCGTTGATCTCGGGAATGACCAACGGCACATCGTCGTCCATGCGGAAGGCCGAGCTGTTGTCGATGACACGGGCGCCGGCCTTGACCGCCACCGGCGCCCATGTCCGGCTCGTGTCCCCGCCGGCGCTGAACAAGGCGATGTCGATGCCGTCGAAGCTGTCATGGGCGACTTGCTCGACGACGACGTCCCGCCCACGAAACGCAAGCTTCTTGCCGGCCGACCTGGCCGACACGAGCAGCCGCAACGAGCCCACGGATGTCTCGCGTTGTTCGAGGATGGTCAGGAATTCGCGCCCGACGGCACCGGTCGCACCCAAGATGGCCAGGTTCATTGTCATTATTCTTCACCGCCCATGGTTGCGCCGGCTAAGGTGTCTCGGACCGCAGTTTTGGGGTTCTTCACGGATTATCGGGGAGTGTCGAAGCCCCGGCAGGGGCGCAGGAAAATAGCCCACAGCGCGAGCCGTGGGGCTCTGGCGTGTGCAAACCAGCGAGCCCTGAAGGAGCGAAAGAGGAGGTAGGGTGGTCTCTTTCGCCCCGCTGGGGCTGGATGAAGCGTATGCCAATGAGATCCCACGGCTCGCGCCGTGGGCTTTCTTCTTGCGCCACTCCGTGGCTAGCTGGGCTGTGTGCATTCCCTTAATTCCCATGAGGAGCCAGTTTCTGAACCGCCAGCCCTCAGCACAGTGGACGGGCCGGCCGGCTGACTATCCATCAAGATCGGCGGACCGGCGTTCTTCTGTCCATCGGCAGCAGTCATTCACGAACTCGGCCTGCTGGGTCGGCGTTCGTGGGATTTGATGCTCGATTGTTCTGCCCGTCAACCTTGCGAGCCCATCCGCCGCGATCTGGGCGACCGTTCTTTCGGCTTGATCGCTCGGTTTTTCTGGCGAGCCCGGCGAGCCGGTCTGCGAAGACCGCCTGATGAATGCCGTTGCCTCGTCAACTTGACGTTCCAATGCGAGCCGACCTGCAAACGTGGCTTGGTCGTTCACGGCGGCGACCAGGACGGCTATCGACTCCCGAACGGGACCGCATGACGTGGCGTCGGTGTCGGTGTCGGTTAAGTCCGCTGTCATCAATGCAATCATCGACTCGACGGCCTGGGCACGGACGAGCGGTTCGGGGTGCTCGATCGCGGCTTGGCGCAATGCGCCGGTCACACGCGGCGCGCCCACGCGCGACAGCGCAGCGGTCGCGGCGACGGCGGTACGGGGATGTTCAGATGCGGTTCCCGTGATCAACGCATCCAGCGCCTCGGAGCGATCAGCCATGAATGCAAGGTGGACTGCCGCCGATTCCGCCACCTCGCGGTCAGCGTCGGCCATCAGACGGCGCAAGCCGTCGACGGCCCGCCGGCCCGGCAACCGTGCGGTGGCAATCACCGCCAAGGCCCTGGCCGAAGCATCCTCGTCTCGCGCCAGCCGCCGGACAGCGCCGGCTGCCGAATCGCCGACGGCGGCGAGCGACGCCAGGTAGTATGCCTGGTCGGTCAGATTCTTAGCCTCGGCAAGCTGCGCAGCCCACCAGTGCGCGCGAATCGTGTTTCGCTGATAGATCACGAGGAAGAACAGACACACAAGCGCGATGATGCACGGCCAAAACCACCGGCGAGACGCCGGTGCCACAGCATTGCCTCGGGCTGCTAAGGTCGGCCGTACCGCTCGAGTTTCCATTGGCGGCGCGCGTGTTTGTCCCGCATCTTCTCGAAGACCTGTGTCTCGATCATTCGCCATTGGTCTTTCCAGCCGGCCGCCGATCGACCGGGCCGTAACATGAGCCGCATCAGGAACCGCAGGCGGTCGCTGTCCGTACAAGCGGGGCTTCCCAACAGGCTGGCACACAGGCGGACGATCGCGCGGATTCGCCGCCGTTCACTCGCTCGCGGGGCGTGGCTGATACCATCCATGTCGATCAAGGTCAGCTTCGGCTCACCCTTGTACGGCGGCTCCCAGTTGACGAGCAGGTTGGGCGCCTTGAAATCGCGATGGACAAAACCGCGATCGTGAAACGCCTTGACGAGTCGGACGACGGCATCGATCAGCCGATCCTTGACGCGATGTTGTGTTCGCACGTCCAAGGCTGCCACGTCGCGCGTAAGGAACGTCTCCAAGTCGGCCGACGACGGGACGTAATCCGTCAAGCTGATCGAGTCCAGACGAACGACACCCGCGATGGTACGCTCCACGACCGCCAGCGGCTGCGCCGCGGGCAGGTTGCGGTTCAGCAGCATATTGGAGATCCGCCATGAACGAAGGTTCCGCGAGCGGCCGAAGATCTGGCCGAGCTTCTTCCAGAAGTTCCTCGCCAGCGGACGCTTCACGATGACCGCGAGGCCGGCCTCCGTGGGCATGGCGGCCTTACAGACGGTGGCCGTGTGCGAATCCTTCATCAGTTCGTGTTTCGTCGGATCGACCCAGGACAATGGCTCGGCAAGCCAGTCTCGCCATTGCTGCTTCGTAAACGTCAGTCGCGCGACACAGGCCGTCGGCGCAGGATGCTTGCTGCACAACAGGGCGTGTCCCCGCCAACCAGGTGCGGGTCGGATCCGGGTAAAATACCGCCCGTTGCGGAAGATCCGACGATCGCGCTTCGCCCATAACCGTCGGGCATGACACTCCGCCTCCCTCAAAAGCCGCGCCAACAAGACCGCGGGCTCGACGCTCAGGTTCCTCGCCAGCGGGCTGGATTGCGCGTATTTATCCCTGCAGGCGAGGTAGCGAGCGAGGAATCGCCGTAGTTGTGTCCGCGTTGCATGACGGCGGAACCACTGGTTCAACTGTGCGAGGTTGACGACTACGCAATGCAGTGCAACATGGCGGCCGATCGCGACCTTGTGGAGGTCCACGAAAAAGACCTCGCGCAACCGGCCGTTCTGGCGAATGAGAATGTTGCCCGGGTGCATGTCATCGTGTTGAAAGCCGCACTGGTGGGCTCGGGCGATCAGGTCCGCCAATGCATCCGTCAATGCCCCGGCGGCCTGTCGGTCATGCCGCACGGCGAGCCAGTATTCGTTGAGCGGTACGGCGCCGACGACCGCTTCGGTGATCAGCAGCGCAGCGCCCCGCGAACCCCGCGCGCCCATCCAGGCCGTGGCAACGGGCACGACCGCGGCGACCGAATGTGCCGCGGCATAGCGGGCGACATTCCATTCCCGTCGCGCGGCGGCTCCGCGGACGAGCAGCTTGGCTTGCGTCACGAGACCGTTGGGGTGGTACAGCTTGGCGAAGTACTCGCGGCCGTCCCAGACAACACGCCAGACATCGCGCTGGCTGTTTCGCTTGACGAGCGTGGCGTGATCACAGTCCGCTAGCCGGAACCAGTCAATCCCGCTGGACTCGAGCAAACGAACGTGCTCACGAAACACTCGCCACTGACGCCCGCCGCTTTCGAACTCCACAACGGGAGACGGCTCGTCATCCTCGCGGACCGGATGCACTGACACTGCCTGCTTCATCTTCGTCGCCGCATCCTCGATGCCATGTTGTGCGAGTGAGACGCTCGCCGCCGAGATGGTGGAGGTCCCGCCCTGTATCGAACGGGCATCGCCGGTATCATGCCGAGGCGTCATCCTGATTGTTCGCCTGCCTTGGCTACTATTCAAGGCTCGATTCGCCGTCCGACGGCGAAATCATCCCCTTGGGCGTATTCCGACCCGGGATTCTGTCACTTTGGTCCCTATCCGGCAAGGACCTGGCCCGATTGGCGGATGCATTTCCGACGCGGTCCGCTGGGGGCGAAGCGGGCCGGGCTTTGAACAGGTGTGTTCTGTCCACCCTCGAGCGGCGAATTCAGCGGGCTACAACACCGAGCTTAGCGTCGGCCCCCAGTGGCCGACGGGGGGTACCGAGGGTTTTCCGACACATACGGCGGCCCCAGGGGGGCGACGCGACGTCTG
>JAUVGW010000191.1 GCA_030593565.1 Phycisphaerae bacterium
AATGTAGCGTCGGCCCCCCGTGGCCGACGTGAAGTATGAGGGATTTTTCCACGCATACGTCGGCCACGGGGGGCCGACGCTACATCTCGCGGCACTGAAGCGTCCCGCCGAATCTGTCATGGACCCACAACGAATCGCGGAGAAGCGCTATGATAAGCTTGACGATGGTGATGGTGGTTTCGGTTTCCTGTGGTCAGGCGGGGACGCCACCTGCTGGAGACGAACGGTTGGGCAGGACGTACATCGATGGCACGTGTGGATTCTCGATCCAGCCCCCACAGGGATGGTACGTTCTCCGCCAACGCGTGACGGGCAAGCGGCGGGTGACGCTGCTGCGAATGGTGCATCGGCTGGACCGGATTCGCGCCGAGGAAATCGCGCTCGAACGCATCTTCGCCGCAGACACATTGCGTCAAGAGGAGGTCGTGACGCGGCTTCACCACGAATTCGAGCAGGATTTCAGCAATACCGAGCTGCTGTCTTTGCAGGCGCAGGAGATCGCGGGGTGTCCGGGCGGGATGCTGGCCGGAATCTACTGGCACGAGGGCCGTCGGTGGCTTCGGTTGGAGGCTGTTCTGACGTGCGATTCGCAGCGATGCTATGCGCTTCGGTACGACGGCCCGGCCGAGGCGCGGCAAACGAGCGAGCCGCTGTTCCACCTTGTGTTGGCCTCCTTGCGACTCCTCGAGGATCGCGTGAGCCGGGAGGAACTGAATCGGGCATTGGAGGCGGGCGCATGTTGGCTGTCGGGCATCAAGGCAGAGGACCTGGAAGCCGCCATCGTGCCGGAGCAAACGTTCAAGTATGAAATCGACGGCAAGGCGAGGGGGTTCATGCACATTCAGCAGGCGGCCGCGACAGTGAAGAAGCGTCGGGGGATCCGCGTTCGCGAGCGCGGCTGGATGTTCGAACCCGACGGTCGTGTCCTGCGTCTTCAGGCGAACATGTTCGCATCAGATGACCTTGCCGACGGCCAGTGGAAGGCGAGCGTGACAATGCTGGTACCTGAAGCGGAGGGCGCCCCGGCATACCTGGAAATCGCCTTGGAGGACGGGGGACGCCACCAGGGCGTACTCATCACCAGCCAGGTATACCACATGACGGCACCGGCGACGGAGAATCCCCCATTGAAGGTGCCGCCATCGTACATGCCGCGCGCGGTGGTCCGGATGTTACCGCGGCTCCTGAAGGACCTGGCTCGTCCGCGGCGACTTGCGTTCACGGCGTTCGACCATGCGCGGGCGGGCATGGTGATTCGGCTGGTTGAGATCAAGGGCGAGGCCAAGCTGCCGGAGGGAATCGCGGGCGGCAGGACATATCTGATCGAAGATCGCGAGGGACTGGCCGGGGAAGCGACGCGAATCTATGTCAACGACAAGGGGCGTGTGCGATTGGTGGAAACCGGTGATCTACGGATCATCCCGGCGAAGAAAACGGAATTGGAGCAAGCGTTCACGTTACGAGTCCGAGAAGCCGAACGTGAGATGGCGCGCTTGGAGAAGGAGTACGAACAGCAGCAGAGGCGGTTCGTGCCAAAGCGTCGCCCGAAAACCCCTTAGAGCACTTCACGATTGAGTGTGCTGCTTGAGTGCCCCATCCTTTCTGAAAGAAAGGGTGGGAAACCGTGATAGTGCTGATTCCCACCCTTTGCTTCGCAAAGAATGGGGCACACTCAAACGTGAATCGCTATAGCCCTCCGCGGAAGCGGAGGGTTGGGGCGTCAGATCAGCCCACGAATCCCTCGCTCCCGCGAGGGGGTGTGCGTCTGCACGATTCTGTCACTCATTCATCGTGCAAGAACCCACTGACGGCCAGGTCTTCATCCAAGAGCGGCCAATGGATACCATAGCCGCCGGGAGACAATTCGGCACGGTTCCTTTCTTCCGCCGTCGCATCTGCCAGGCGCTGCGAACATTGGTTCCAGGGGATTTCCACACGCCGATCCGCCAGCACGAGAATCAGCGCATGGGCCGTCGTCTCTATCTTCCGAGCGGTGATGGGTTCAGTTGTCTTCATCGCCGGAAACTCCGAAGAAGCGATTCCATTCATCGACGATGTAGTCGAAATGGTCGAAGATAATCCGCCTGATCTCCCGTCGAAGTGCCGGAGTCAAACGATACGACCAAGCTTCTTCTACGTCATAGATGTCCATCAGAAGCCAAAACTTGCATTCAGTGTCGCCCTTACGGGCGTGTACGTGTATCGGTTCATGTCCTTCGTTTGCATAGAAGAAGACACGCCAGCCACGCACCCAGATGATCGTTGGCATGGGATGGTCGCCTTACCATCGGGCCGCATTTCACCTCGCTCCAAGCACCTCCATTCTAGTCGGCCTTGATCATCACCGCAAACGCCGTATCACCCGCCGCGCAACCTGTGAATAGCCCATAGCCCCCCCCCGCGATGGCGAGTTCCTCGATCAGCTCGATGATCAGCCGGGCGCCGGTCGGCGCCTGCGGGTGGCCCCAGACGAGCGAACTACCGAAGCGGTTCATGTCGGTTGCGCCGATCCCCATTTCCTTCGCGAAATACACGTCGTTCACGGCAAAGGGGTTGTGTGTCTTGACGGCCTTGACGTCCTTCATGCTGATGCCCGCCCTGTCGAGGGCCTGCCGCGACGCGGGAACGTTGGCCATAGCCATTAAGCCCTTATCCGCCCGCCCCTGGCCGAACGACACGATGCGTACGGTGATCTTCGGATCGCGACTCAGCTCCGCCGCCCTTTCCCGCGTGGTCACGATCAGCCCCGCGTTGCCATCGGCCGGATACGTCTGCGACCCGAACGTGACGCTGCCGCCTTCCATCACGGGCTTCAGCTTGGCCAGCCCTTCGGCCGAGGTCGGAAAGACGCCTTCATCCCCCGTGACGGTGGCCATGACCTTGCGCCCGCTCGCATCCTTGACCTCAACGGGAAGAACCATGAAACGCCGGAGAAACGCGGCATCGTCCTTCAACGCATCCTCGTATTGCCGGCAGCGGAGCAGGGCGACCTCGTCCTGTTCGGCACGCTCGATGCCCGCTTTCTTCGCGACGTTCTCGGCGGTCTGGACCATCGAGTTCTTCGCGAACGGATCCCGGCTGAAATTATCCCACACCCAATTCTCCGCATCGCCGATCCCACCAACGGCCAGCGGATTCGGATAATAGACATGGGGCGAATTGCTCGTCCGGTCACACAGCAGCGCGAGCACGGCGTGTTGGGTCCCCAGCTCGACCTCCATGGCGGCATTGGCGATGACCCGTCCCGACGTGGCGCAAGCCTGGCTGATGTTTGGCCCGGTGATCCCCGGCGCGCCGATCAGCCCGGCGGCCCACGGCGCACCGTAGAATCCGAACTGCTGTGGCACGGTCCAGCCGAGGAACAACCCGTCGAGCACATCGGGGGATATCTTGCGTTGGGCAAGCGCCCCGACCGCGATCTCGGCGGCGAACTTCACGGCATGCAAATGCCCGAAGCTGCCCTGCCATCGGCAAAACGGCGTTGACCAATAGGCGCCGTACGGGATGAATACGTTTTTGAATTGCATGATAGACCTTTCTTTGAGAGGTCGTGTGCCAAATCAGAACCGCGACTGCGAGATCTGGGCCGTGGGGTGCCGCCCAAGTGAGCCGGACCGTCCTCGGTCCGGTCCCCGGCTCGGCACGAGCCGGCTCTGATTGGGGGTTTCTCCAACTCGCACTAACTCGAAAACGGGTCGTGCTCGACAGCACACCCACAGTAGACGCACCGTTGAAACCGCCTTGCGACCTTGCGATGGCATTTGGTACATTCGACGGCGGGTCTCCTGACTTTCCCGTCAAGCTTGCCGTCCGACAGATCGATCTCGTTGACGCGGTCAACGAGTTCCTGTTCGGTGACGCCTAGTTTGTCACGGAGCAGGGTCCACATCGCCTCGCAAACGAGGAGCGCCTTGTCGCATTTCGTCTCGAGCTCGTCGACCTTTGTGCGAGCCTCGCGGGCTCTATTGCTTGCGTCAGTTGCCGAAGCCTGAGCGTAGCTGGCGATTCCGCTGTGGTGCAACGCCCAAAACGCGCTCATGTCATGTCTCCTCGAATGGCGTCGGCCAATACGTACCCGACCGACTTATGATGTTGTGCCGGCAGTAGGAGCCGGCAGGGAAAACGGTGCGTGACCGTCCAATCGGAATCGCGTTCCTTTGTCTGCCATCCGCCCGCTACACAACTGGCACGAGCCAGATCGGCAGCCGGGCAACCGGGGCCAGCAGCACACCAACCGCCTGCGCCACGATCGACACGGCGATCAAGCCATAGGCCCACCGGCTCGGCCGGCTTCCCATGCCCGCGACAACGAGCAACATCAGCAGGGCAAGGTAGTCCATCGAAAACCGATGCCCGAACTGCCAATAGCCGGTGTTGAAGTATAACAGCAACGGGACCAGACAGGCGAACACGCCGACCATCGCATCACGGACGACGTCACATCGCCAACGCCGCGCGACGGCCCTGAACACGTACAACATCGCGGGCGTTGCCAGGAACAGGCTCAGCCCCCGAGGATCGAAGCCGAGGAATGGAAATCGCCCGTCCAACGTCCTCCAAGGCGGCGCCAGGAAGAACCAGAACGCGTTGCGTGGCACGAAATTCGGATGGAACTGTCCGTATTGCGTCATCATCGCGAGTCCGTCGCCGCGCAGCAGCATCCCCGCATAGCCGAAATCCGTCGGGCTTCCGAATCGGGCGTTGTTGTATAACGCCAGTATGAAGACGGCGAAGGCCGGCCCGGCCGCGAGCTTTACGAGTTGTGGCACGGCACGGGCTCGGAAATAAGGCATGGCGAAGAACAGCCCTGTCAGGGCGGTGGTCGGCCGTGCGAGAATGGCCGCCGCCAGAAAACAACCGACGATCATTGGGCGATTGCCGCCGAGATATTCTCGCAGGGCCGCGAGAAGGGCCGTCAGCGCGACGGCGTGGGCAAGGTGCCAGTCGCCGCCGAATTCGGCGTTGTGCCAGCAGACCGTGCCGAAGGCGAACAGCATATTCACAGCGATCCGAGCACCCACGGTCAACGGGTCCAGCCCCAAACGCCTGGGCAATCTGATCAAGCACGCGTCGAACAGCCAGACAGCCAAGACCGCGACGACCCGGCAAGCCGTTTCCACCTTGATCGCGAAGCCAAAGACAGCGACGAACGGCATCAGGAGCACGGCCGGCAGGGGAGGATATGGGCAGTAGTATCGCTCGCAGGTCGCGTCCCACGGCTCGGTTGCCGGGATCAGTTCGTCTATTCGGACCGTGCCGGCTCCCGGTTGCGAGTCGGTAGCCGATGTGACCTCGATGCTCAGCTTGCCGTCGAGCAATGCCTTTGCGAGCTGTGGGAAATGGCCCGGCGGGCGGCTCGAGGTCGCACCGAATGCCGGAAGCAGCAGATATACGATCGCGGCGGCGGCGACCAAGACCAGACGCGGCCACATCGCCGATCGAGATGTCTGTTGGGGCAATTGCGTCATGGGCTGTCGAACAAGCCGGGGCACCCTCGCGGATTCATCCACTTCGATTCGATCCGCAACGCGGCCACGTGTCAAGGCGGGCGGCAGGCCTGCCCCTGGCAACGCTTCGCGCACATTTCGCCCCAACCGCACCTGGATAGGTAATCCGGCCGCGTCGATGGACCGATACATAAGTTATGCAGCTTCAAACACTCAACCTGCCGACCCAACAAGTGCCACATGCCGCCCATCGACCTATTGGCACGATCTCGGGACGTCGTGACATGTCGCGGCGCCGCGGCCTCACCGACTCGGTCCGCGGTTTCATCTTCGACGTTGATGGCGTCATTGCCGACACGGCGGTGCTTCACACCGCCGCATGGCGACGTCTTGCCGCCGAGGAGGGACTTCCATTCGACGAAAACCTCGCGGATCAACTGCGGGGCGTGTCGCGAAGCGAGTCGTTGCGGATTCTGCTGGGCGACGTCAAGGTTTCGCCCGAGCGGTTTGAAGAACTGGCCGCCAGAAAAAACAGCTACTACGGCGAATGCCTCAGCAGCCTGACCGAAGCCGACGTGTTGCCCGGCGTCAGGTCCTTGATGGATGCACTGTCGTCACGCGGCGTTCGCATCGCGGCGGTTTCCGTGAGCCGCAACGCGCGGACGGTTCTTATCCACACGCGCATGATCGACGCGTTCGACATCGTGATCGACGGCAACGACCTGCCCCGGTTCAATCCAACATTGAACCGCTTTCAGCACGCGGCACGACTTCTAAGGGTCGAGCCCGGGGCCTGCGTCGTCGTCGAGGACTCGGCGACAGGCGTCGCCGCCGCCCGTGCGGCAGGCATGCGCTCCGTGGGCATCGGCGATGCCGATCGCCTTTGCGTGGCGACGGTGGCCGTCGATTCACTGCGGGACATCGACGCGGCCCGCTTGCTCACTTGGCTATCCCCCAACGCCAGACACCGCCCATCCGCAGCCTTCTGCTCGTCTCGTTAGCCCAACAGCGCAAAGTCCCCTTGTTCATCGGGCCCCAGCCGCGGAGCGCCAGGCGAATTCAGCCGCGGAGCGGCGACGGAATAAAGCCCAGGGCGAAGCGCAGCGAGCCCTGGGTCATCGGTCCACGAAATCCCCAGCCCCCAACGGGGGCGACGGAATAACTTTTCGAGCACCCCGGCCGGACAGATCCGCGAAAGCCCGTTTTCGCAGCGAACCGACACCATTCGAGCCCCCGAACGCCTGCCTGGCGATCAGCAACGCTTATCCTGGAATCACCTGCCCCTGCGACCACACGCCCGGAATCTTCGCCCCGCACTTCGAGCACTTGCCGTCCTTCACTGCGTTGCTCGCCACCCGAAAGCCCACACGACGGATCAGTTCGCTCCGGCAACGGTGGCAATACGTGTTCTCGCCTTCATGCATGGGCACGTTGCCCGCGTACACGTAATGCACACCCGCGTCCATGGCGATCTTGCGACAGCGTTCCAGCGTGGAGACCGGCGTCCTCGGCAGGTTCTTCAGTCGATACGTGGGGTGGAACCGGGTGAAGTGCATCGGGACGTCCGGGCCCAGGTGCTTCACGACCCACGCGCTCATCTCCTTGATCTCGTTCGGCGAGTCGTTCAGCGTCGGGATGATCAGAATCACCAACTCGAACCAGATCCCGATGTCTTTCAACCATTCCAGCGTCGCGAGGACGGGCTTCAGCTTGCCCGCGCACTGCTCCTGGTAGAACTTCTCAGTAAAAGCCTTCAGATCGATCTTCACGCCCGTCAGTTGCCGGCACAGTTCCCGTAACGGCTTCTCCTGGATGTAGCCGTTCGAGATCATGACGCTGCCGACGCCCCGCTGCCGGGCAAGCGCGGCCGTGTCGTGCATGTATTCGTAGAAGATGACCGGCTCGGAATAGGTGTACGCGATCGTCGGACAGTCGCGCGACTTGCAGACCGAGACCAACCGCTCGGGCGTGACGAGCGTGCTTTCCACCTGCTCCGGACGAAATTGGCTAATCTGCCAGTTCTGGCAAAACTTGCACTCGATGTTGCACCCGGCCGTCGCGATCGAAAACGCCGGCGTGCCGGGCAGATAATGAAACAACGGCTTCTTCTCGATCGGGTCCATGTTCGCCGAGCAGAGCGCACCATAGACAAGCGTCTGATACTCGCCGCCGTGATTCTCGCGCACGCCGCAATAGCCGCGTTCCACATCGGCCACCTCGCACTCACGTGGGCACAACACACATTTAATCCTGTTCTCCGGCTGCTTCTCCCAGTGCATCGCCGCGTGCCGCGCCACACCCTCGAGCTTCGGACCCGCCATTTGCCGCTTCCCCGGCGTGTCCTGTGTGATCGCCCGGCCCGCTCGCCCCAACGCGCACACAGCGCCGCAGGCCAGCCCGAACCGCATCAGATCGCGTCGTGTCGGCTGGCTGAAGATGTTGTCGAGGTTGTCCATGTCACACGTCGATCCGCTCGATCTTCTTCAGATCCGCCACCCCCAGCCCCCGCGCTCCCGCCGTCGTGATGTGTTTCGCGGGGCGCTTGTCATCCTCCAGCGACTTCAAGCCTCGACGCTTCCGCTCACCATCCAGCAGGTCCGCCGCCACGGCATCCGTCGCGACGACATCCGAGCCGACGATCAGGCCGCCGAACGGCCAAGCGAAGCCGGGGTGCCTGGCCGGTCCGGCGTTGTACTGTGCCCGCGTCGCGTCGCAAACGGTTAGACGCCACTTCGGGCCGATGAACCGGTGCGACACGACATCCGCCACGTACGGATCGCAATTGCGATCGTGATACTTGTTCGGGTTGTGGATCGCGCCGTAAAAATTCTTCATACCAAGGCTCGCGCCTGCAAGGTTGTGGTCCTTGAGCACGGGCACGCAGATCAGCGCGGTCACCTCCTCGGCGACGATCTTCGAGAAACAGGACCCGATCTCGCCGCTGATCTCGATGTCACGTTGATACCCGCTGCCGTACCGCTCGGCATCCGTCCCACGACACTGAACGCCGCGAGCCGACTTGTTCAGCTTGAAGCCTGCCGCCGCCAACTCCGTATCGAACCGGTCCCAGATGATGACATTCTCCGCAGCCAAGCCCGCCGACAGCAGGCCCGCCACGATGGCATCGACCACCGCCGGCTGCGTGGACAGGCCGAGCGTGTTGACCTTAATGCCCACATGGTCCGTCGGCCGAAACATCGACCGCCACCCCCCCACCGCATCGGCCTGCTTCGTCACCTTCTGCACGGCCGCATCAAGCAGCTTTCGCAATAGCTCGCGGTGCTCGCCGACTCGGCCGCGGGCCAGCGCGTCGTCCCTCGCGATCGCCACGCGCGGCGATGAGTTATCGGCAGCCTTGCGGTTGGGCTTGCCCGCTTCGTCCGGCTCGGCAGCACAACCCGGCGCGGCAACGCCGCCGATCGCGACGCCCGCTACTGCTACGCCGACTTGTGACAGAAACTCCCGTCGCGTTCGCTGCTGTGACATTCGGAAGCACCCCACTGTTCCAGACTGCCATGGCTGCCGTCAACAGGCTACGTGAGCGCCGAGCACACCCGCACGTGTTCCAAGTCTATTGTCATGTCGCTATGATCCCCCCAGAACCTCGTCGAGGTGTTTCTCCATTCGATCGCGCGTTCCAAGGGAGGAAAACAGCTTCTCCGCCACATCCGAGAATCGGGCAAGAACCTTGCTGTTGATCTGAGTCTGATCCTCAAAGATGGCCATGCTGCGGAATTGCTCGCCCCACTTCTCGAACTGGAGCAGAGTAATCGTCGCGTCTCGGCACTTGGCGTCGTTGTGTATTCCAAACACCATGAGCGGCCGTGCCATTCCGTTGATCTTACAATCTACGGAGTAATATCCGTCCGGGTCGCGTTGTTTGTCGCAGTAATGGAAGGTTCGGCGTTGGCTGGGTATCTTTTCTTCCAGAAAGGCGCGAAAATCCTCCGTGAAAGTGGAGCGAACTCGCTCTCGTGTCCAGTAGGCCGTATCGCTGATCTTCACCAGCGCTTGTACGAACGAGAAAAGCGCGTCGCCGTACTGACCGTCAGGAACTTCAAGACATAGCTCGCCACCGTCGTTAGCCAGATGGAACGACAAGAACACCTGATCTATGATGCTCTTGCGCGTGCCTTGCGAGAGATCGATATCCCCATAGCTCATGTGCATGAAGGTGTGGCCTTCGTCCGTGAAGCGCCATTGGTCGTTGCGTTTCTTGAGGACGATCACGAAAT
>JAUVGW010000297.1 GCA_030593565.1 Phycisphaerae bacterium
GCGTCGACCATGGTGCGCATCTGGGATGCTCGACCCTGTGAAGAACCACTTACCCTCCGCGGGCACACAAGCAGTGTTCGGGACGTTGTGGTGTCCCCGGACTCTGAGCGGATCTTCTCGGCAGCAGAAGATGGAACGATCAAGTTCTAGGATGCTGCAACCAGGCGCGAGCTCGCCAGCCTCACGGTTAGTCGCGCGCGGCAGCGGTCGATCGCCTTGAGTTCCGATGGTCAGTGGCTCGTCTCAGGCGCCGCGGATCAGACTCTGCGCACCTGGACCATCGAGACTGGGCGAATCGTGTTGGAGGTCGAGGCCTTCCGTACGCCGGGCAGCCTCCGATCCGTTGCGATTTCGCCCGACGATCGGCGCATAGCCGCGTCGAGTATGAACGGCAGGATCCGCCTCTTCCGTGCCGAGGATATCGAGCTGTTGATGACGTTCCCTGAAACTGAGGAGCGAAACGTCGGTGTTGCCTTCTCGCCGAATGGACGACGCCTGATCTCAGCCGGCAGCGGTTCGGCCGTGCGTGTGTGGGATGTCGAGAGGGGACGTGAGCTGTTGACATTGGGCGACCATGCCGTGAACTACTGGGCGCCTGCGTGCGCGGCGTATTCGCCGGACGGGAAGCTGATCGCTACCGGCGATGCGTCGACCATGGTGCGCATCTGGGATGCCCAAACGGCGAAACTGCTGAGAAACATGGAAGGACATCGTGCGGCCATCCAGTCACTCGCCTTTTCGCCGGATGGACATCGCCTCGCGTCCGGCGGGCGCGACGACCATCTCATCAATCTTTGGGACGTGCCCAGCGGGAGACTGACCCTGACGCTCCGTGGGCACGGGTCCCTTATCGAGGCGCTCGTCTTTTCACCTGACGGCAGTCGGATCGTCTCCGCCAGTGCCGATCACACGCTCAAGATTTGGGACGCAGGCCTGCCCGAGTGACGCCTCAAAACGCCAAAGGAGGGTTCACCTCATGTGGATATGTGCCGCCTCATCGCGAAAATGCCCTAGGGCATTTCACGTTGGTCCGTAGCGGCCGACGCCCCTGTCGGCCGTGGATTGTTCGATGATGCTACGTCCGACACGGGGGTCGGCCGCTACATTACTTTTGCCACGGGCTGCTAAGCGTGGTCTACCAGGTTTCTCCCCTCGTCTCGGTCACTGCTCCGCCGCAGCGGTAGGACCCTCTTCGGGGATCGCGCTGTTGCGGTCGTAGTCTTCACAGAAGGCGTGTTTGTAATAGACCAGCACCGCGGCGAGCAGTAGCAAGAGCGCTGCCGCGCCAAGCCCGACAAGTGTCTGGTTGGCTCGCGCCGCGTGGAGCGAATCGACCAGAGCCAGGGCGTGGTCGGTCCGTTCGGCGACCGACTCAATGGCGCGAGTGAGTCCATTGATCTCGCGCATGTTGAAGCTGTGAAACACCCGCCTCAGGCGAGAGTGCGTTTCCTCGGTGTGATGGTGTGCTTCAGCGAGGGCCAGGTTGCGGTAGCCCATCTCCTCCAGGCTGTGGAATTCTTCCGCGGACGAGTCGATGAGCTGTGCCGTGTTCTTCAGGATGTCCTTTATCTTTGCCACCGTCTTCATGGTGCTTGCTTGATGGCAGAGCGAGCAGCGGCCGGCTTCGCTTCGCGGTCGGGTGTCAATGATATTGACGTCAGGTGGCTTGATGGCGTGGCTGCCTTGCCCGTGGCAGAACAGGCAGGAAGGATCGCCGAAATTCCCGTGCGGGCTGCCAAGGTGCTTCTCCATGATCTCACTGTGGCACCGACCACAGAAGTAGGAGATGCTCCGACCGCGAGCGCGGCTGACAAAACGCTCCTCGCCGCCATACAGGAGCAGGAACTCCGGGTTCCGTGCCTGGTGGGAGGCCTGTTTGAGGGCTTCCTCGGAGGGGAAATGCTCGAGCCTTAGCGATGCGTCGCCTCCATGGCATCCGTCACAAGCAACGTTGTTCTCGAAATGGACGCTGTTGGCCCATTCCAGGTCGACGATCTCGGCGGAGCGCCCCGCGAGATGGCGGTGACATTGCACGCAAGCATTGTTCGCATAAAGATCGGCGGCGGCCTGCACCGCACTGGGTGCCACTGGCGGCTTGTCCGCCAGTGCCGAATGGGGAGCGTGCTCGGAGGGGGGGCTGGCCAAGAACAACGTGAGTATCAGCGCCGGGAGCGAGATCATTCTGAGGAATCCTCGTCTCGGTAGAGCACGCGACGGATCGTGCGGCGTTCATGGATGATCATGAAGTAAAAGAAAACCAGCGCAGCGACAAAGAAACCCGTCAGCAGCAGCGGCGGCGGCCAAACGGCCCAAAAAGTCAGCGCAAGGAAGTTCACGATGATCAGGGTGGTGAAGAAGCAGTGAACAAATCCAGGTCGGCGGTTGGACCACCGCCTCGCCCAGAACGGCAAAAGAACCAGGGCCAGTACAAACGGCCCCTGAGACAGCACGCCGATGACCTTACCGGAAATGCCCATGAACTCCTGGGGAGGCAGCTTGAGGTACTGGTACACGGCGAGGAAATACCATTCGGGTCGGATGTGGGGTGGGGTGGCGCGCGGGTCGGCCGGCTCCTCTTCCTCCATCAACTCGGCGAGGCCGCAGTAATCAAGCGCGACCGGCAAGACGACCAGGGCCATGATGAGAGCCAGCGTACACAGGACCACGACGCACATCCGCAGAATCTCGTTCGGCCAGAACGGCTCCAGCTGATCCGGGGTGTACTGTTTGCGATAGTCAACGGCCACGGGTGCGAACTCCTCTCTCCATCACAGCGGCTTTGATATCCCGGTCCGGCGAATCATGGCGAAGTGCATACCCAAGAAGACCACGATCGTAGCGGGCAGCACCCAAACATGCATCGCAAAGAAGAAACCCAGTGTTTCACCGGAAATAGTCGGCCCCCGACGGGCCCAGGTCACGATCTGCTCACCGACAACGGGCACGGCTCCGGGGATCTCGGTGCCCACACTGGCGCCCCAGTAGCTCAGGTTCGTCCAGGGGAGCAGATATCCCGTAAACGCCAGAAACGTCGTCAGCCCAAGCAAGATGACACCGGAAACCCAGTGCAGCTCGCGAGGGGCGCGGTAGATCTTGTAATAGGCGATGCGGGCCATGTGCATGATCGCCAGCGCGATCATCAAGTTCGCGCCGACGGAATGGACCCGTTGGATCAGCCAGCCCATGGGGACATTGCTCTTGATGAATGTCACGGAATCCCATGCCCGTCCGGGATCCGGCTTGTAATAGATCAGCAGCAACACGCCCGTGAAGACCTGGATCAGAAACACCAGAAACGCCAGTCCGCCGAAGCAGGCTGCCCACCCGAGCGTGCGCGGGACCCATTTCTTGGTCAGGTTCTTCTCTAGTACAGGTGTGATGTGATAGCGCTTGTCCAGCGCCTCATAGCACGCCTTCAATAGCCTCATGGAGGATCCCTTCAGAAGCGGCGCCACCCACCTTGATAAAGACGTAGCGTCCGACCCCCGTGTCAGACGTCGAATACCCACATCCGTCAAGCGATTCTAAGAACGCCGTCGGTGACGACGAATTCAACGGGTCTCAACGGAGCATTGACCGGCCCACCGGTCGGCTGACCCTGATCATTGAATATCGCCCCGTGACAGGGACACAGAAACGATCGCGAGGCGACTTCCCATTGGACGATGCACCCCAGGTGTGGGCACGAACCGTCGAATGCTCGGATGTTGCCGTCCACGTTGATCACGACGATCTGGCGGCCCATGTGGTCGCCCCACAGCGCAGACCCATCCGGCAAGTCACTCAGGGCGATCTCCATGGCCTCCTGCTGCCGTTGAGACTTCGGTAGTCTCAGAAACGACACCACCGGATACGCTACGGCACCGGTCGCCACGACGGCCATTCCGCCGATGGCAGCCTGGCAGAATCGGCGTCGTCCCTCATCCAGGCGCCGCGCATCTGGGCTTTGAGACGTTTCGATGCTCATTCCACGGTCCACCTTCGCCGCTCACCGTGAAGCAGAATCGCAGCGGCTCGCTTGTAGTATGTCAAGGCCGTGTCCATGTCGCCAGACTTTTCTGCGACGACCGCGGCACCGTAGAGCACACGCGGGTCATCGGGCCTCTTGCTGAGCAATCCTCGCAACCGTTTCTCGGCCGACAGGAGTTCGTCGCCGCCGCGCAGCGCCTGAATCTGCGACAGCCCGAGGGAAGCCTCCACCGACTCCGGTTCCACCCGCAGCACATGTTGGAACTGAACCTCCGCCTTGGCCAAGTCTCGCTGATTGAGCAGGCACTTGCCCAGGCCGATACGAGCCGGGATGCAATCGGCGTACAGCGCGATCGCCTCGGCGAAACGATCGATGGCCAACTGCTCGCTGCCCCGCCGGGCCAGTTGCTTCGCCAGGGCGGCGAGCCGCTTCGCCCGCACTTGCGATTCAGGAACGGCGGGCTGTGTGGCCGTGGCACGCCTGCGGTTGAACGCCTCCTCCGACAGTTTGCCTGCCGCATGGGACAGCGCATCCGACACTAGATCCCGAAAGTCGAGCGGGTAGCCCGCGCAGGACAGGACCGAGGCGCCGGCCGCGTCAATCACGACAAGGCTCGGCAGGACCATCACGTGGTAGGATGCGAAACTCCGGCGATCCGGGTCGTGTAGGATCGGCAGCGTCACGCCCTTTTTGTCGGCATCGGCGGCCAAATCCGCCGCAGCGCCCTTTTGAGTGATGACAAGGTAGGCGGACGCGTTGATATCAGCCATGCCCGGTTCAGCCAGCACGGCAGCGATGTCTCGGCCGGCCGCCAGCGAATTGCTGTTGTACAACTCGCCGAACAGGAGCACGACGATTCGGCCCTTCAAGTCCGCCAGTTCCACGGTCTCACCGCTCAGCGCCGGCAAAGCCAGGTCCGGCACGGGTCGGCCCCTGGGTACCAGCGAATCGGCGTGACTCGCGCCGCCGCAAAGGCCCAGTGCAATCAGCAGGGGCCACAAGACTCGGCGGCACGTTCCTGACCGTGAAAACCACCGGCGAGACGCCCGTGCCACAGGAGACGCCGGTGCCACGGTTCTGCTACGGGCTGCTGCGGCCGACGCCGAAGATCGATCCGAGCCCCGAGCGCAAGCGAGTGGGTCCGATGTGGCACTGGCGTCTCGCCAGTGCGATCTCGAAACACCCACATTCGCACCGGCGGGACGCCGATGCTCCCCGTACCTGATGATCATGTGTCACTTTCCGTGTGCAGCCCGGCCTTGGGGACGCTTTTCTCCGCGACGGGCAAGCGGGTATAGGTCTGTTCGTCGTGACATCCGGGCGCGCACCGGCCGCCGTTGTCGAGCTCCGTGAAGTTGATCTCGATCTCCCAGCCCCCCGAACCGAACGGCACCTTGTCGCGAATGTGGAAGGGCCGCTTGGAAGCGTGAACCTCGTGACACGCACGGCACGTACGCCCCTTCTTCTTGTTAACGTGGACGAAATGCAAGTTTCGATCGCCATCGCTGAAGCCAGTGACACCGATGCCGCTCTCGACGGTGACCAACTCCTCGACGTGGCAGTCGAAACACAGGTCGTAGTTCTTCAGGTCGAACGGGGCGTAGAACAACTTGGGGTATGCCTTGGCCAGCAGCTTGGGGTGCGAGGACGCATGTGGATCATGGCAGTCCGAACAATCCGCGCGGCGAATCGGGCCGTGATGGTTAGGATTGTCTTTCAGAAGCTTGGCCATGTTCGCAATCCGCCGGCCGTCATCCGTCTTTAATTCCTCACTATGGCATGACAAGCAAAGGTCCATCGGCGGCCCGCGAAGCAGCTTCGGCATGGACGAACCATGTCCCACGTGACAAACCGTGCAGGACTTCTCCGTGTTCAACGCACCGTGGACATCCGCGCCAGACTCGATGAGCTTCTTGATTCCCTCGTGCTCGTGGCAGGAGAAACAAAGCCCTGGCGCTCCGCCCCGCAATTGCGAAGGGTGGTCGGACCCGTGCGGATCATGACAAGTGACGCACCTGCCCTCGCGCACCGGCGGGTGAACGTGGCGCAACGCGTCAAGACCGGCCACCACGTCGTCGTGGCAAAAAAGGCAAAGCTCTCGCTCGCTCTTCGCCAGCAGCTTCGGGTTCCAGGAGGAATGGGCTTCGTGACACACGATGCACGCCCCCGCGGCCACCGGACCATGGACGTGCTTCTTGGCCTTGAACTCCTCCGCGGGATGACACCGAAAGCACAAGCCCCCCGCGGGATCATCGACGAGCATGAAACGGTGGTTGCTGCCGTGGGGATTGTGGCAGCCCGTGCAATCGCCCTCGGCCACCGGCTTGTGAACGACTGTGCGATGGCTCTGGACGTGGCAGAAGGTGCAGAGCTTGTTGCGGGGAACAGTGAGCCCGAACAAGTGCGCCGATGCATCGGTGCTGACGTGGCAAGCGTCGCACTTCTTTTGGGCCATCGGCCCGTGCAAGACCTTGGCGGAGAGCACCTGGGCGTGGCACTGCGAATTCACGCACGTCGTGACAGGCGTCGTCGGCCGCGACGTCGGCGTCTGCGCAGCCGTCGGGAGACAGTGGGTGAAGCAGACCATCGCGACCATGAGGAAAATTTGACGATCTCTCAT